>JABWCM010000011.1 GCA_013360285.1 Myxococcales bacterium | reverse complement strand
CCAAACCTGCCCCAAAGACTGCGGAACCTGTCCCGGTGCTTGCGGCAATGGCAAATGTGAAGCCAACGAAAACTGCCAAACCTGCCCCAAAGACTGCGGAACCTGTCCCGGTGCTTGTGGCGACGGGATCTGCATTCCGGGAGAAGATTGCAAAAATTGTACGATAGACTGTGGCCCGTGCGGGACGAACAATGGATGCCAACCTACAAACGCCCCGGGATGTGGTGGGTGCGCCTGTGAGGCATGTGTATGTAAGCTGGACGCGTACTGCTGTGACGTTCAGTGGGATTCGCTGTGCTCTGCGGAATGTGCGAACGATTGCAACGGATGCCCAATTGTTCCCGGAGGGTGTGGAGACCAAAAGTGTGGTCCGAACGAAACCTGTGAAAGCTGTCCCAAGGATTGTGGGACTTGCCCGAGTAAATGCGGAGACATGGTTTGTAGTGCCAATGAGAATTGTCAGACCTGCCCACTCGATTGTGGACCATGCCAGGGCAAATGCGGAGACATGGTTTGTAGTGCCAATGAGAATTGTCAGACCTGCCCACTCGATTGTGGACCATGCCAGGGCAAATGCGGTGATATGGTTTGTAGTACCAATGAGAATTGTCAGACCTGCCCACTCGATTGTGGACCATGCCAGGGCAAATGCGGTGATATGGTCTGTAGCGACAATGAGAGTTGTCAGACCTGCCCACTCGATTGTGGACCATGCCAGGGCAAATGCGGTGATGGCCAGTGTGCCCCCGGCGAAGATTGTAAAGTGTGTCCGACAGACTGTGGCCCTTGTGGAACAACCGACGGATGTAAGACAGGAGCAGGTCCAGGATGCGGTGGCTGTGCGTGTGAGAAATGCGTTTGTGCGATGGATCCGTTTTGTTGTCAGACCCTCTGGGATGCACTCTGCGTTTCCGAATGCACGAATCAATGTCAGGGTTGTCCGATTCTGCCGGGAAGTTGTGGTGACGGGCAATGCGGACCCAATGAAACGTGCCTAAGTTGTCCCAAAGATTGCGGATCGTGCCCCCCGAAATGCGGGGACGGTCAATGTGTACCTGGCGAAGACTGCAAAGGATGCCCCCTAGATTGTGGCCCGTGTGTTACGGGTGACGGTTGTCAGCCGGCAAACGGCCCGGGATGCAACGGTTGTGTGTGCGAACAGTGTGTGTGTGCCATGGACGCATTTTGTTGTCAAACCATGTGGGACAACCTATGCGCTTCCGAGTGCGCAAACCAGTGTAACGGTTGCTCGATTGTGCCAGGCGGTTGCGGCGACGGACAGTGTGGACCCAACGAAACGTGTCAAAGCTGTCCAAAAGACTGTGGAACATGTCCTACCCTATGTGGAAACGGCATCTGCGGACCCAACGAAACGTGTCAAAGCTGTCCAAAAGACTGTGGAACGTGTCCTACCCCGTGTGGAAACGGCATCTGCGGACCCAACGAAACGTGTCAAAGCTGTCCAAAAGACTGCGGAACGTGTCCTACCCCGTGTGGAAACGGCATTTGCGGACCCAACGAAACGTGTCAAAGCTGTCCAAAAGACTGCGGAACGTGTCCTACCCTGTGTGGAAACGGCATCTGCGAACCCAACGAAACGTGTCAAAGCTGTCCAAAAGACTGCGGGCCGTGTAATGGACCAACGGGCTGCCTGCCGTTGGATCAAGCGGGATGCAGCGGATGCCCCTGCGAACAATGTGTTTGCCAAGCCGATCCATTTTGTTGCGACGTTCAGTGGGATGGTGCGTGTGTCGACGTTTGCGCCTGGAAATGTAATGGGTGCGATCCCGACATCAAACCTTGCGGGGACGGAGTCTGTGCACCAGGTGAAAGCTGCGAAAACTGTATCAAAGACTGCGGCGAATGTTCACCTCAGGGCGCCGGATGCACCGTTTCGGACATCGCCGGCTGTGGTGGTTGCGCATGTGAACAATGTGTTTGTGACACAGATCCCTTCTGCTGCGAGGTGCAATGGGACGAGTTGTGCGTGGAGGAATGTGCTTCCTTATGCAACGGATGCGACGCAACATTTCCGGTCTGTGGGGACGGCAATTGTTCGTTTGATGAAAGCTGCGACATCTGTCCCAAAGACTGCGGAGAGTGCCCATCGGGCGGTTCCGGGTGTTTTCCGACCGAAAAACCCGGTTGCGGCGGATGCCCGTGTGAAGGTTGTGTATGCGAAATGGACCCGTTTTGTTGTGACTCCGCATGGGACGACATTTGTGTAAACGAATGTGAACAACCGTGCGGAGGATGTGATGATCCCAGCAATCCATGCGGCGACGGGTTGTGTATGCCCACCGAGTCGTGTCAGTCGTGTCCCGCGGATTGTGGACCCTGTAAACCTAGCTGTGGCAATGGTCTTTGTGAACCGGAAGAAAATTGCACAAGTTGCGCAATCGACTGCGGCAAATGTCCTCCCGGAAACGGCGGTTGTGTTGCAACGAACACGCCGGGGTGCGGTGGATGTCCGTGCGAAGAATGTGTCTGCAAAATGGATTCTTTCTGCTGTAACACCGCGTGGGACGGAATCTGCGTAAACGAATGTAAATCACCATGCGGCGGATGCGGTGGTACACCCACCGATATTTGTGGCAACAAATCCTGTGGATTCGGAGAGTCCTGTACGAATTGCCCACAGGATTGCGGGCAGTGCCCCCCGGTTTGTGGAGACAACAAATGCAACGTTGGCGAAAGTTGCCAAAACTGTCCCAAAGATTGTGGAACTTGTCCGTCGGTATGCGGTGACAAACAATGTAACAGCAACGAATCCTGCCAAACCTGTCCCTCAGACTGCGGAACATGCCCTAATCCAACTGGTTTGAGCTGTGTAGACATTTACAATTGCTACATGGACTGCGAAACAACCACGTGCGCGAATCAATGCGTCGCCAAAGGGTCCGCTATCAGCCAAAAACTGTTTAATATCGCGTATGAATGTGTTGTCGATAGCGGATGTTTTCAGTACGACACCGATGCCGAGATTCAGAACTGCGCTATTCAGTTTTGTTTTCAACAAATCGTCCAGTGTGTTACACAAAGTCAGGGAGGAATTGCTCCATAAAGAAGTGGTTTTCTAAACGCGATTTCTCACAACGTTCGGAGTGAGAATGTCGAGCGAGGTGGCTGGTGTTGTTTGGGGGATTTCACGACCCAGCCGAATTTGAGCCGGATCGTCCGAAAAAATCCTGAGTTATATCGGGAATATGGCGCAGGTTTTTTCGGAACCAAGGCGGCCAAAATTCGCTCGCACCGGGGTGCGCAGCTATTTTTTTCACAGGCTCATAACGTAATTTTGACCCAAACACCCTCGTAGTGACAGGTGAGAACCATGATACGCACACTATTGCTGACCACTATCGGAATTTTGTTTGGAACTTCCTTTGCCACAAGTCCTGTTTTGGCCGAAATGATGGACTCTGCGCAAGAGTGTATTTCGGCCCCACTCGGTGCACCGGTAAAAACCATTACGAAAACGCTAACGGAAAAGGTTAGTGCCTCCTATCGGGAGTTGATTCGGGTGGAGCGAGATCCTCGCCGCCGTGATGAGCTAAAGAAGGAACTGACAGCAAAAACCGCAGAAATCGACGGCTCATATTCAGAACTGGCCGCAGGAGATACAACCTACGACGTATCCATCCTTGCGGGAGAAATCCGCAAAGGAACCGGCGACGGCCTGATCAAACGGCCAACGGACATCGGCGATCGATATTGGATTTTCGCTGATGGAAAATTGTGGAAGGTGGTTGAAACGTTTCCACTGACCGCGGATTTCGGCTCGTTTGCACTTAATTTGAGTTCTGAGCTTGGTAAACCATCAAAAACCGAATTCCAAGGAGGAAACAGCAAAAATCCTCCTTACCGGGTCACCTGGGAAAGTGCCAAATCCGTAATTGAGTTGACTGACCGACGCACGGAATATGGTTGTTTTACGTTGATTGTCGCTGACAGGGGACTCTGGAAGGAACGACTGAGCGACAGAGTGGCCGTCGGAATGGCCGGAAAAAAAATCGACCCGTTGATCCAAGATATCATGAGCGAAGGGAACCCCAACGACGTCTCCGACATAGTTGACAAAATTATCCAGAAAAAGGCCGACTCCCCCGACAAGCCCAAATCTCCGTAATATAGACAGCCGTCGATTGAAAGCACGAAACGTACGTAGTAACAATGCGGTCCTCAACAGCCCCTGGCGCCGACTGGAGAGTGCCGGCGGGCGGTGACTTTGCCCACTTCAAGAGTAGATTCAGCTATATAGAAGCTCAACGGAGGAACGAATGCGCACCAGATGGACTTTCGGGTTGACCTTGGCCACGATTTGTTTGCTGGCCGGGACCAGTTGTAAAAAAGACGAGGCAGCACCCGCTGCCCCAAAAAGCGAGCCCGCCGCGGCGGCCGTTAAGGTATCGAACGAATCACCCCAAAAGACGGGCGAAGGAGAGGGTATTGCTAAGCCAGACGAGCAACAACCCGCCAAACCCGCCGAAGAGGGCGGCACAAAACCAGCCGCCGATCCAGGAAATGTCGCGCCACAGAACGTAGCCGCTCAACCCCAGGCAAACGCGGATACAGCCCCCCCCGCGCCCCCCGGTGACGTGATTGCCACCGAAGAGGTTCGGCCCCCCAAAGCCGACGACTTACGCGGATATATAGCTGATCTTCCCGGAAACGGTCCGCTGATGGCCACGTTTGAAACCTCTATGGGTGACATCCACTGCGAATTGTTTGCGGACAAAGCGCCGATCACGGTAGCGAACTTTGTTGGGCTCGCGCGAGGTCTAAAAGCGTGGACGACACCGGACAACCAGGTTACTCGCAAACCGCTTTATGAAAACCTTATCTTTCACCGAGTCCTTCCTAACTTTATGATCCAAGGAGGCGACCCTGCCGGAAATGGCACTGGGGGACCGGGTTACCGGTTTGCCGATGAGTTCGATCCATCCCTGCGGCATGACCAACCCGGCCGACTTTCCATGGCCAATGCTGGACCGACCACCAATGGCAGCCAGTTTTTTATCACCGAAGTGCCCACTCCACACCTTGACAACCGCCACACGATTTTCGGTCAGTGTAAGGAGGTGGAAATCGTTCAGGCAATGGCCCGTGTGGACAAGGATCCGAATGATCCTAGCCGAAGTCGACCAGCAACGCCCATCACGCTAAAAAAAGTGACCATCAGTCGCCAATAAACAAAGGGGACCGAGGACTTTGCCCGCATTTCTGAAAAGCTTGCGAACTAGCCCACCAGGTACCGGGTCTATCTATAGGCATTTATCGTCAAGATAGGTGCCCGACCCTTTGCTTCTTCTCCACAAACCCCAAAACTGCGCCATGACAAGACCCACCGTATCTCTCATCATCCGAGGACCCTAGCCATGTCGCATTCGCCCACTCCTCCGCTTCAACCGACCACAAAAACAAAAACCAAGTCCAGACATACGGCCCGGTATCCGCAACCCACATTGGAAGAACGAGCCGGCCGTGTTGCGGATGAGTTACGAAAATTGGTTCTCGCCGTGGCATATGAAGCGCAGGTTCGTTTGGAATCGGACGGTGTACCTGCGGAGATGACGATTCCCGTCGAAATCAGCACAGCTTTGCGCGACATCGACCGGAACGACGCGGAGGCACAGCAACGGCTACTTGCAACTGTGCGTAATCTCGTTGACGAAACCGCCAGAAGCCTCGTGGCGTTCGTAATAGGACGGGTCTACTGTTTCCAGTGCGACACTGCGGACTGCGCACACAGTGTCCCACCGGATCCCATCTATACGTTCTCAGGGTATACGGCTACCGGCAAACCTGAGTGGCAGACCTTTGTAAGTCTGTGTCTGGCATCCAAAGAACCCCGAGTGGACCTGTTGTTTGCGAAAAAGCCGGAAATCATTGGAATCGTTCAAATGGCAGACGAATTGGCGCAAAACCTCTTGCCGGGGTTCGGCAAAAACAGTCTTGCTTTCAGCGTCCTTGGACAAGCGGTTGTCGGTCTTTTGCCGGTGAAACCGCCAAATCGGCACAACAAGTCCTACGAACAAAAAGGCAATAATCAACCCGGTTTTACGACTGAGGCAGCATCACAAACCAAACTGGAACCAGCGTTGCCTGATCGTCGTCCGCCGTCGGTGACCATGTATGCAGACCACACTCCGGCAATCCCTCCGGATCGCATCGTGCTGACCTTACAAATCGTGGAAACTCAGGTTGCGAGCGCCTCACGTCGACTGCGTCTCAACGTGATCGGGTTAAGTCAACCTGAGTTGGCCGCCCTGGCGGGTGCCGGAGCCGACCGAGGTCCTGCGGAGAGTATTCGACGGGCAATTGGCGCCCTACGCGACAAAATCGATACGTTGGGCCGAAAGAGCCATCTTGCTGCTCGAAAAAAACGCCCGTTTGACCTACGCGCCGAGGTTTTGGCCGTACTGAACGATACCAGATCTGACCTGGAACGTGTGTTTCGATCTGAATCGCGACGCACGGAACATGCTGCTCAACGCCACCTGGACGGCGAACGTCCCACCGGAAATGCGTTATCTGACGCGTCGTCAGCACCGGATAACCGCCTTTTCTGGGACGTCGACAAACATACGACCGTGGTTGTTGGCCCACGGGGGCGGATCCATGTTTTTGCGGATTCCGGCAAGCTGGTTACCAGCCTGCAACTCGACAAATCGCAAATCGAGAAACGGACTGAAAAGAAACGTTGGATTCCCTTGGATAAGGAACGAATTGACTTATTTAAAAGCAGGTTTCGTACAAAAACGAATAACGAATCCTAGTTCTGGTTTAACACCAAGCCCACCGCGTCAGTCCTCTGGCTGTCCGCCACGTCGTTGGGGCTGCTTCTGTTTTCCCCGCGAGGGCGGCCGGGTCCTCGTTACGCGTGTCTTTGTTTCAATTTTGGGCTTGATCACCGCTTTGTCGTTGGGAATAAACCGAATTTCGGTCCGCAGTTCGATGCTTAGGCTGGTTAGAGCGCGCTGAATCTCCTTGTTTAGGTCAATACGACCAAGAAAATCATGAAATTCTTTGGCAAAACGACTTGCAATGTCCGTCTTTGCCCGTTCCAGAACTTCAGTAACGGTGTGCAGTGACTTCGGCGGCAACATCGCGGAAATCACCGTGCGCACGCCTTCTTCCGTGTGTAGAAATGACCGAACCGCGGTAGATGCCGAACGCTTCATGATGTCCGGTAAGTACTTTTCCAGCCGTTTGGAAATACTGGCCCATTCGTTGTCGGAATGTTGTTTGTCCGCAGTGTCTCCGTCAGTACCGCGTTTTTTTTCCTCGACCATCCTGTCCTCCGTCGTCGTAGTCGACTATCGTGGGAGCTACCCAACCTGTCAAGTCGATACCACGTCGCACCCTTCAATCACGACACGGTGCCAGCCGATCATCAATTGCATAATACGATTTAAGCAGGGATAATCCGGCTCCCGGTGCGTCGTTGTAAACAAACGATTTCAATCCGGGTTTTGGAAGAAACCGTGGTGCGTAGTACACCGCCAATGCCAAAGCGGAAACCGAAAAGGCCACATCATGAAGTTGTTGGGAAAGTCTGCCATCATTACCGGTGCAAGTTCAGGATTGGGTGCTGCGTGGGCACGCGAATTGGCCCAAGCTGGCGTCACCGTTACGCTGTTTGCGCGGCGAAAGCCGTTGCTTGAAGAAGTCGCGCACGAGATTCAGTCCACCGGCGGCGCGGCATACGTCTGCGCAGGTGATATTCAAAACGAAGCGGACATAAAACATCTTGTCAATACAGCGGTTTCATCGTCAGGACGCATTGATATACTACTGAATAACGCCGGTATGTTAGGTTCCCGACTTCCCTTCGACGCGTACCCAACGACTCACTTTCAGACCACTCTCATGGTGAATGTCGTGGGCACCTTCTGTGTAACCCGTGCGGCTTTGCCCCATCTACGGAAGTCGCCGGAGGCGTTGGTTCTGAATGTCTCCAGCTACCTGGGGCGACACGGATTACCAAACTGCGCCGGGTATATCGCGAGCAAATTTGGCGTCGAAGGTCTTACTCAAGCACTTGCAGAGGAAGTAAGGGACACCCCAATCGTGGTAGTATCTTTGTCGCCAGGTATGGTAGCAACCGATATGCTGGCGGAGTACCTTGGCAGCCCCGCAGACGATGCACGTTCACCGCAAGACGCCGCTCAAATCCTCACACGCATGCTCGCAACACTGGGTCCAGAACATCACGGACAGCAGTTGGACATTGATGACTGGTCATAGGTATTTGTGATGAAGCTGACCGACATTATCAGACATCGTTCGGTGGATATCGACGCTCCCTTACGTTCGAGCGGGTTGACCATAGAGCCCAACATTCCAATTTGCCAAACAGACTTGCCATTGGACTGGTATCAGGACGAATTTCGCCCATATGCCGAGGAGTATCTAGCGTTACCGGACAGAACCGCTCAAACCGTAGTGCCATGGATGGACCGCTACGTGGTTCCGGCGCTCGATCACTTTGGTGATTCCATCATGCTGCTTGCCCATTTTTACATGGGCGGCGAAATCGTGTCGGTGGTAGAGCACTATGGCGGCGCGATTGCTGACAGTTATCAGTTGGCCTTACAAGCTGTCCGACACCCGGAAAAATCCATCTTTGTGGAGTCCGCGGTTCATTTTATGGCAGAAACCATCACGTTGCTGGCCCACCCACATCAACAGGTGTACATCACAAACCCCAAAAGTGGCTGCACCATGGAAACCTTGGCCAAAGAAGCCATGGTGGCACCCGTTTTTGACCAGTTGATCGACCGTTATGGCGACGATCTGGTGGTGATTTGTTACATGAACACATCTGGTCGGGTGAAGGCAATGGCGGGGATCACCGGAGGTGCGGTATGTACCAGCGCCAACGCTCCCGTTATTCTGCGGTGGGCAAAAGAACAAAATAAGAAGGTTTTTTTTATTCCCGACCGCCATCTTGGCGAAAATACGGCGGCTACCGTTGGAATTTCGCCGCACGACCAATTCGTGTGGCCGCCGGGGTGGGAAGGTGCACGAACCTCCATCGATCAACTAAGTAACCAGGATAAACTTCGTTTAGACTCATCTCAGCTAATTTTGTGGGGTTCGTACTGCAGCGTTCATACTGTCTTTACGGTTGCACATATTCATTTTTGGCGTTCCCAGGGATACGAAGTGCACGTACACCCGGAGTGCACACGTGAAGTCGTTTCTCTGGCGGATGGCCACGGCTCGACCAATTACCTGTGGCGTGTTGTGCAAGACGCGAAGCCAGGAGCCAAAATCGCAATCGCGACCGAAGGTCATTTTGTTCGCAACGCAGCGAAATTAGGCAGAAAACTCGGTGTCGACGTCAGAAACCTTGCCGACGTTCCCGGCCCGGCGGGGAGTGTTGGTTGTGGGTGTGCTACAATGAGCCGAAACGATCCACCCCATCTTGTGGGGATGTTGGATCTGTTACGCCAAGGACGTCCACCCGCCAAAAATCTTGTTTTGGCGGGCGATATGGTCGACGAATCATCAGGAGCCCGAGAAAGGCTCGATCTCCAATCGCGTACCGAGATCGCAACCTATGCACGCCGTGCGCTGGAAAAGATGATCGATTTGACGGAAGCGTCTCGTGGTTGACTATTCTTCGCGGGTGAGGCGATATAACGAAGCGAAAAACTGGGGGACTTCGTCAATCGGGTCGGCCGCCGACCCCAAGACGTGCGGAGGACAACGATGGGACAGAGGACCTGGCTATCTGGTGATTTTATTCGCATCGTCGAACCGTTGCTGCGTTCGGCAGGAACCAGCGAATTGGAAAACCGGGCACACAGCACGCAGGAAATCATCGAAATAGCCCAAAAAAGCCCAAGACCGTGGGGAATTTTGGCTACAGCAGTAGACCAACTCCTTGCTGCCGATAGCAAGAACATCCGGGCTACGATTCGTGCCTGGCCACGTCCCCAAGGCAATGTTGACACGGTCATTTTTGCTGTTGCGTTGGCCGCGGTGGGATCAACTTCCGACGCCGAGGACACGCTCACGAGCATCCTCAACAACGGCAACGTCACAATACAAGAGTGTTTGCTGTTTGCGCGACTTGCCGCAAAAGTGGACCGGGATATTGCCGAAACGTTTCTCGGTGAAGTTGCAGGTTCGGATATCACGCCGGAACAACGGACCCAGGTTTACAATGCCTTAGATGAACTGAGTGCACCGCCACCCGCATCGGCCACACGCCGCACCGACGTTCATCAGGAGGACTGGTTAAACCGAGCGATGACTTATTCATCCGATGACGAACTCACAGCCGTGACCACACCGACGCAGTTCGGCGGCATGAATGAACTGGAACTAGCGGAGACCATTAGTGCGTTGATCCGGCAGTTAGAATCCGACCCCACCGATGACGTACCGGTGAGTTCCGCGGACACCGTTCCATGGAAACCTTGGTGCTGGGATCCCAACGGTCGGTGGGTAGCCGGAAAAGGCCGAGAACACCCGGACACCCCACTGGGAGTGCATCTGGATGATCAGACGCCAACTTTGTTTCTCCGTATTAAAGTACGAGGTGCCTTGGAGGGACGCGCCTGGGTGGCCTATCTGGGTTGGAAACAGCGCCGACGCGTAGACAAGCTGCTGGAAAAACGGACGACACCGTTGGAATTGGTCGATATCATGCGAGACCAAGGATGTGCAGTGTTTGACACGACCATGAGTAACGAAGGCGAGGTCGCACTCAAGATCAAACTGCCCGGCCTGCTCCCCGAACACGCAGCAGCTCATGCGGGTGACTGCCTCTATGTTTTTTGTAACTCCGACGTGCCCATCAACCCAATCCTTGAGTAAAATCAAGATATCTCTCCCCCGCCAACTACAACTCAAACACCAAATAATACAGAATCTGGGTCATATCCTGCGTCGCCTGAGGTTCATTGTGAAAAGTCGTATATAATACCCGACCTTCACCTCCATATGGGTGATGGCTCATCATCAATGGTACATTACCGCCTGCCTCGGTTATATAACCTGCGATATGGGTCATCACTTGGGCCACGACGCTTTGAACCACAACCCAGGCACCAAGGTCGTACTTTATTGTTACCTCACTTTTTCCGAGATAATTGACCAAGTTGGGATCTTGCACCACCCCGGTAATGGTCTTTGCCGCCCCTACTTTGGGACCCGAGTTGCCGGCATCGTCCCCATAAAAATCAATGGCATAGGACCAGGGGGCTTCAGCGTAAATAAACGCCCAATCACTTGCATAAATCGAATGACCCGCCTGAACATAGGTCTGCAGGTTCTGGGAAATCAGTGTACTCGTCCCAAAAATACCGTAGTGATCCGCACCACAATTGAAAAATACAACGTCATATTCCATTAATTTAGGTAGATTCGTTAGTAAATTAACTGTTTGACTGACGTTATTTGTTCCATCATACAGGTCATAAGTGAGCCCCAACTTGTCCAAAATTGCCTGGATATGGTCCCAATCCCCGGTCACCACAGCCAACTTTGCCTGGTTTTTCGGAAAACAAATGCTCAAAACGACATCGCTAACCGCGGTAGTTTTGTTTTTTTCAACAGGCACCGTGTACGTAACCGAGAAGTTTCCTTTGACAACTTGTACGGTCACGGTTCCAGACGGCACACCATCGACAAAGTAGTTCCCCTGACCATCACTTTGAGCCACAATGGTCACCGGGGCTCCGTTGCAATCTATGGCCGTAACATAAACCGTTGCGTTACCTACTTTTACACCGGATGGAGCACACACGTATCCGGCAAGTGCGCCATATCCACATCCACCTCCCGGATTGCAAGAAGGGGCACCAACGACTCCCACATCCGTGGTAGTGCCTTTTAATATCTCAACAGGTACTTGGTATCCCCCACCGTCGTATTCCACGACAAGCCATTGTGTACCCACCGGCAGGCCCCCCAACGCAAACGATCCATCGGCCTGACTTTGAGTCTTCGCAACAACGGATTTCCCGTCGCAATCAACCGTCGTGACGGTGATCACGGCGTCGGGAATCCAAGCATCTCCTTGTAAGGAACACACCTTGCCGGCGGCGGAACCAAATCCGCACGGCTCCTTTGGAAAACAAATCGGGTCAAAAAGCGGATCCAGCACCGTAGTTTGGTTGGCCTGCACCGTGGTTTGAACTTGAATGGCCAAGTTGTTCATCTCAATGAACACCCACACCGGCCCAACCGGCACTCCATTGAGAACATACGTCCCATCCGGTGCTGAAGACGCTTCGACATACACAAACTCACCGTTGCAGTCGATCGTATTGACGTACACAGTCGCTGGCCCCACGATCACAAACCCTTCACCCTCACACAAGGTGCCTAAAATCGCGCCCGTTTCACAGACCACCGGCTCGACTGGTGGCGGTGTCTCGGGATCGTTGGTCACTTTGAAACACTGTTTGTACCCAAATCCAGTTACATCTGTCGTTTTTCCAGATTTGACAAGAATCTTATGCTCGTTTTTAAACGTTCCACTTTGATAATGCACAGTTTGATAGCCGCTTGGTACATTTTCAATGGTGTAAAATCCGCCGTCATCAGACACGGTCTCAAGATGGATGGGGTTGCCTTCACAATCCATGGTGTCGATCCACACTGCGGCGTTGTTGACGAACACCTGATCATTCGGCGAACAAATCAAACCCAGAACTTTGCCATATCCACACTGCGCATCCGGCAGATCACCGCGGCCAACTGTCTCCCGCGGTCTGCCGCCATCGGCCTCGGGAAGGTTACCGAGGCCGGCATCGGGTGGATTTCCGGCCGGCACGTCACCGTTGTTGACAGCAGCGTCGGTTCCCTTTCCATCGGAATGAAAGTCGACGGACAGGGGACCGTCATCCGAACCGGCTGTATCGTCGATCCCGGCCCCGGTCCATCCCGAACCCTCGCTCCCCTGGTTGCCCCCAAACTGCGAGCCAGAACCAATCACGTCGTTGGCTCCGGTCTGGGCCGACAGATCTGCGACGGCGGCGGTCTCTTCATCGGTACAGGCGATGACCAATCCGCACATCATGAACCCCCAAACCCCTGTCACCTTCCACGAGCACATACAGTCTCCTGGGCTAAATGATCTTGTCAGGACGTTAAATGACCAGGCCCGCAAACTCATGAGAAATTCGAGCCAGCCCATCCGATTCCGGGATCACTATGAATTTTTGGCACGGCACGGGTCAGCAGCACAACAATGGCGTGAGGATACCAGCTTGAACGTTCGTCGGAAAGCAAATACCGGAAACCAAAACATGACTATGTCTTTTTGGCCGACCGTACTTGAGGGCTGTCGAACATCATCGGTCTATGCCACCGTGACCTGGTTACATAAATACACATCCTGAATGGCATGGAGCAATTTCACACCGTCCGCCATCGGTTTCTGAAACGCTTTACGTCCGCTAATGAGGCCCGCCCCACCCGCACGTTTGTTGATGACGGCTGTGCGCACGGCCTCCGCGAAATCATTTTTTCCACTTGGCCCACCCGAATTAATCAGTCCGACGCGCCCCATGTAACAATTGGCCACCTGATACCGCGTCAGATCGATGGGATGGTCGGTGGTCAACTTGTCGTAAACCGCCTTGTGGGTTTTTCCAAAGTTAACCGCATTGTAACCCCCATTGTTTTCAGGGAGTTTCTGCTTGATGACATCGGCCTGAATCGTCACACCGAGGTGATTTGCCTGCCCGGTCAAGTCAGCCGCGACGTGATAGTCGACACCACCGGTTTTGAAGCCGTTGTTACGCAAATAACACCAAAGAATGGTGGCCATCCCGCGTTCATGCGCGTAGGCAAAGGTTTCGGCAACTTCTTGAATCTGTCGCGACGACTCATTCGACCCGAAATAAATAGTCGCGCCAATGGCGACCGCACCCAGATTCCATGCCTGATCCACAGTTCCGTAAAGGATTTGGTCGTAGCGGTTTGGGTAACTTAACATCTCGTTGTGATTGATTTTCACCACAAACGGAATCTTGTGGGCATACTTTCGTGCCACGGACCCAAGCACACCAAAGGTGGTCGCCACGGCATTGGCGCCCCCCTCCATAGCTAGCCGAACGATATTTTCCGGGTCAAAATAAATAGGATTTGGCGCAAACGAAGCTCCGGCAGAATGTTCAATTCCCTGATCGACGGGCAGGATCGAAAGATAACCTGTATTTGCCAGCCTTCCGTGAGCATAAAGTGCTTCTAGATTACGCAATGTAGGAATATTTCGGTCACTTCCACCAAACGCGCCGCCAACAATATCCGGCGTTGGTATCGTCAACAGCTCTTTGGAAATGGTATTACATCGATGTCCCAACAACGATTCGGCGTCTTCGCCCAACAAAGACTGTATTTCAGAGTACTGCAACATCAGGTTTTCTCCACAATAGTTTGACCCGGTTTTTTCGGGGATGCGGTCTCCCGTCACTAAATTACTATTTCCGCACAGAAAATAAGGTGTACCGCAATAAAAGTGCAACTGATTTACTGCACAAAACACATCGAATGTTAACTTCAACGGCCGTGTGTGTCGAGACGCACCATTCCATCCGCGATTTTCGAATATTTCATTTATAATATCAAACCATTACAGATCAGAGATAACGGAGGATCCCACCGGGATTGCCGAACGCCTTGTAGTTCCGTATGCTTGGGTAATGGGTAGGAGAGAACATTGATGGGTATTGCTGAAATTTCCAGACGAGAAATCCCCCGATCGGATCTGCTGCGGTTGAATCTTCATTATTTGGACCGGGCAATAACACGAATGGAGTCGATTGTTGATCGCGCGATCCTCTTAAATTATCCGCCTGGGTCAGTCCAAATGATGGAGACCGCTCGTCATTATGGAACCGACGACCTTTACACCGCGGTCGAGGAAACCTGCCAAGAAGCAGAAAGCGCCATGGTCGCGTTAAGAGCCGATGCGGCGCGCGGCGGTGTAGAATTGCCGCTTGACACGTTGGTGCGCCAGGCGGGACTGAACGAATTTGAAGCCGATGCCTTCCTACTCGCTCTTGTTCCGCTGCTCGACTCGAGTTTCAGAAAACGAATCGCACTTTTTCGTGACAATATCCTCTTAAATTACACCGACGTCGATCTGGCCATGACCCTGCTCATGCCCGATCGGATTTCGCGGCTGGCGGCCCGCACCCACTTTGAACCTCACAGCGCATTGGTACGTGATAAACTCGTTGACCTGGCTCTTCCGAAGGAGGCAATGACTTCAGAAAACCTGCTCGCCTATGAACTACGTGTGCCGACGCGAGTAGTCAGTTTCGTGCTGGGGCAGGAAGCACTGGACGACGCGATCATCGGTTGCGCTCGGCTGTCACACCCTTCGACTCCGCTTACCCAGGTTGTCCTTCCTCCGGAAGACATGGAAGAGTTCCTCGGTTTGATGAACCATTATGCATCACACCGTGACCAGGAGCAGCAAGTTCACATACAACAAACCCTGGCCGCCGGTACTTGCCTCGTCATTCAGATCAGCGGGCCACCAGGAAGTGGAAAATCGCTTCTGGTTCAGGGAGTTGCGACACACTTGGACCGCAGGTTGCTGACGGTCGACTGCGCCAAACTTGTGTCCGATGATCGGTTATTTAACGACCGGGCGGATAAGATCTTTTTCGAGGCCCGCCAACGCAGTGCGGTGTTGTGTTTTGACGGCTGCGATGTGCTGTTCAGCCAACGTAATCCCCGGGCTGCAACCGTGTATCGCCAACTCGAAGACTATGATGGCATTGTGCTGATGGTCACAAGCGACCCGCAGGAGTTGGATTTTGCGCTGGAACGATGGGTGGCGTACCACTTGAAGCTGGAACTGCCCTACCCTGCCCTGCGTGAGGAGTTGTGGCGCATCCATTTGCCGCCGAATGCTCCGCTTGCGGACAACGTCGACATCAAAAGCCTTGCTCAGCAATTTGAATTCACCGGCGGCCAGATTCGGAACGCCGTGTTGATCGCGTTGAACCGGGCGATGGCGCGCGGGGGTCAGATGCAGATTGACCAATCGCTGCTTGAAAAGAGTGCCCATGCACAACTTCGCGCCGACATGGATGATTTGTCTCACAAATCGCGAATTACGCTGTCGTTGGCCGACCTTGTATTACCGGCCGATGAAATGAAGCTGGTGGTTGAAGTGCTCAACGCGTGCAAAATGCGCAACTTCGTCATGACCCACTGGGGATTTGGAAAACGGTTGACCACCGGCAAAGGCCTCGTGATCTTGTTCGCAGGAGAACCGGGAACCGGGAAAACCCTCTGTGCAGAGATCATCGCAAGCAACATGGGTTTAAGTTTGTATCGTGTCAGCATTCCGAGAATCATGAGCAAATGGGTCGGAGAAACCGAAAAAAACATCTCGAAAATCTTTTCTAAAGCCCGCGCAAGCCAATCCATGCTGCTGTTTGACGAAGCGGACGCGCTGTTTACCAGTCGTGTGAAGGTGGAAAGCTCCGTAGATCGGTTTGCGAACATGGAAACAAATCTTTTGTTGCAGGAAATCGAACGATTTGAGGGCATTTGCATTCTTACTACCAACCACGAAAAAAACATGGACGAAGCGTTTAAACGCCGGATCCAGTTTAAGATCCTGTTTCCGTTCCCTGATCCGAAGGATCGTGCGCGGATTTGGCGAACACTGATCCCCAAAGAATGCCCAACAGAGCCGGACATCGACTTCGAATTGCTCGGTAAAAACTTTGAATTGAGCGGCGGTTATATCAAAAATGCGATCGTGCGCGCCGCTTACCGGGCCGCGGTGACCCAGGCACCGATTTCCATGCGTCACATTGAAGAAAGCGCAGAGCAGGAATGTAAGAATGCCGGCAAGATATTCCGGAGTCTCAGCGAATCCGATCACAAACGACTCCTATAAAAAACCCACTTGACACGGACCAAAGTGGGGGTGTGTTTGTCCGGGCCGGCGACTCCAACATTCACCCACAGAGCCGAGACTCACTTATTGTTCTTGATACAAGTAATATAATGAGCAAATCACATCATTTAACATGCGTCATTCTCCCAACAACCTCACTCGCGGTCCGACGAGCGTTGACCCGCTCCACCTGGTGGACCCTACCCATCTTTTTGCTGGGGGTCGCGTGCAGCGACGACGCCGATGGAAACGACACCCTATCCGGTGACACGTCCACACCGGACGCTGTCGATTCTACCGGCAACAATCCCTGGGGATCTCAAGATGTTTCCGGACCCGATGGCGACGTAAAAAACGAGCTGGGTGGCTCTCTTTCAGACTTAGGAGCCGACTCGACCATCGCCGAACCCGGTGACGCCACCAACGAATCCGACCTGGGCGCAGGCTACGATGACGCCCAACCCGGCGCGGATATCTCCGAAACCCCGATAGACAGCGACGGAGACGAAATCTACGACACCGACGACAATTGCCCCAACGCCCCAAACCCAGGTCAACAAGACATGGACCTGGACGGTATCGGTGACGTGTGTGATGGCGATCTGGATGGCGATTCGGTTCCAAACGAGTTCGATCCGTTTCCGTCACAACCGCTGATGCCTGGTTCTGCACTCAAAAATACCGTGTACGCACATTCGTCGAGTCATTTGTATCTCCTGGACGCAAAAATTTATAAAGTCGTACCCGTCGGTCCGTTTTTGTGGCCGACCTCGTTTACCGGCGAAGAAATGACCGACATCGCCATCGACTCCTTTGGTGTCTTATATGGAGTCAGTTTTGATCACCTGTGGGTATGCCACCCGCAAACGGCGGCGTGTTCACATTTGGGACAACTTCCGACCAGTTTTAACGGATTGGCTGTGCTTCCGGCAGGAAGTTACGACACAAACGCCGATACGCTTGTCGGAGTGACTGTCGACGGCGATTGGCTGCGGCTCAAGCCCGACCAGGGTAAAGTTACCGCCACGGTGATTGGCTCTTATGGTGCGGGTTATACGTCGGACGGTGACGCATTTTCTCTCATCGGTGTGGGAACTTATGCCGCCGTTGAGACCGCTAGTTCGTTTCAGAGCATCCTGGCTGCAATCAATCCGCTGACCGGCGCGATTGAAAAAGAAATCGGAAAAATCGGCAACTACAGCTCCATTTATGGACTTGCCGGTTGGACCTCCAAGGTGTTTGCGTTTGATGAATCCGGCGATGTCATCGTTTTGGACGTCAACACCGGAGCCGTATTGACCACGTTGCTGGACACCAATGTGTCGTGGTGGGGTGCTGCCGGTCGGGTCAACCCTTCAGAACCATAAGTTAAACTGCAACATCGTACCCATCACCGTGACCCACAACAACCATTGGCTGTTATGAAGCACCACCCCCGCGTAGTGTTACGAAAAAATTTGGCGTCATCGATCCGGTCCGGACACCCGTGGCTTTATCAGGACGCGGTTGAACCCCCTCATGACCTCGGCACCGGTACCGTAGTCGACGTGGTGACCCGTGACGGTAAGTTTGTCGCCCGCGGTTTGTGGGATGCGCATTCTCCGATTGCCGTTCGAATCTGGACCACAACCGAAACCGAAAAACTGGACTTCGAACTCGCACGACGCCGGGTGGAGTCGGCGCTGGACCTCCGGCGCCACCTCGTAGGACTAGGCGACACGGAGGCGTTGCGGCTGATACACGGCGAAGCGGACCGAATGCCGGGCATCGTATGCGACTACTACGCAAAAACATGTGTTTTTAAGCTGGATTCCGCAGCGGTGCGCTGGCTGCTTCCCGCTATTGTCAACCAGATCGTGCAGTCTCCTTTTTCTGTCGATCACGCTGTACTGCGCCAATCTTCGCGTACGGACGGGGAGCCGGCAGTGCTTGAACCACTTTTGGGTAATATACCAACAGACACAATTCACATAACAGAAAACGGCATCATGCTGGAGGTCGATATCGCCCGCGGCCACAAAACGGGGTTATATCTGGATCAACGAGACAACCGCCGCCGAATACAGCAACTTTCCGCCGGGATGCGGGTACTCAACGTGTTTTCCTATACCGGCGGTTTTTCGGTAGCAGCGGCCTGCGGAGGAGCCGATAGTGTCACAAGTGTCGACATCGGCGCACCCGTGATCGCTGCCGCGAAACGAAATTTTAGGCTAAATGGGCTCGACCCAGAACTCGATGCCTATACGTTTGTCACCGCCGACGTTTTTCAATGGCTTGACAAAAGTCGAGACCCGTACGACCTCGTTATCGTCGACCCTCCGAGCATGGCGCCGTCAGCGGCAAGTCTCAAAGCAGCCGAACGCGCATATCGAAAACTCAACGCCTTGGCACTCCTGCGTGTAGCCCCGGGGGGCATTCTGTTCACCGCGAGTTGTTCCAGCCATATTACAGAAACCCAGTTGATAAATATCGTCGGAGAATCGGCGGAAGACGCAAAAAGACAGGTTCGTATTGTCGAATTTCGTGGCGCCGCGCCAGACCACCCCGTTTTGCCGTCATTTCCGGAAGGACGATATTTGACCGGGTTACTGTTGTATGTCGATTAAACAAAACCTAGGTGGCTGGTGTTTTTAGATGAAATTTTTGTCCTGGCCGTATTTTGCCGCCTCGACCGCAAAAATCCCTGCGGCATATTCTCGATATTCCTCAGGATTTTTTCGGACGATCCGGCGAAAATCCGGCTTGCCAAAAATTCCCCTAAAAAAAAAACAGTCACCTAGATCAACGATGACGGGCGACCACAACAAGGTTTTTTCCCAAAGGTGGGGTGAACCGACGTTCCAGTCGACGAGAAACCGGAACGACCAACCGATCATACCACTGGGCGAAGCGGGGATTGATTTGAGTGGACCCCACCACCGTATTGGTCACCCACCAGGGCACGACGCCGCTCATGTCAAAATATCGAATAGTTTCCACAACAAAGCGTGCACCTTCAACAAGCCGCTTCAGCTCACCAAGGTGGTAACGTCGAAAGTGACCAATTCGGCGATCAAACTCGCTGTAAAGAAATCTCAAAGCCGGCACGAACAAAAATAAAAACCCACCCGGTCGTAATACGCGAAAAAAAGTTTCAAGTGCGGTCAAATCGTCTTCGAGATGCTCGAGGATATTGATCGCCACCACCGTATCGTAAACCCCACGGGGAGCATGGGCAGCAAACGCCTCAACGGTAAACGGGAGAACCCGCACCTTCTCATCTGCGCGGAAAAAATCGGCAAGCAAACTCGCATGACGGGCGGACGGCTCGAGTAAATCCAACGAGTCCGAAATAATCCGTAGTCGTTTTGATACAGCGCCCAGACCCGGTCCAACTTCGAGAATGTCGCCCCTTGCTACGGGGCTTAGATAATCCATGATCCAGCTTGGATAATGGACAAGATCTTGGAGGGCTTCCAGATCGGCACCGTCGTAATGAAAAGAATCGGAAATCGGCATGTTCGTTATGTTTCCATCACCGAGACGGCACCGTCGGAGTCGGCACAGGCGGCGGTCCATTGTCTGTGTTGGATTGGGGGGTCGCCGTGGGCTCCGAACTACGCCGTCCCCACGTATCGGGATGTCGATCAAAAGCTCGGGCAGCGCGTTGAATGGCCATGCGCCGCCTGCGTTCCCGGTCGGCCCGCCCACTTCCGTCATCTTCCTCAGACCGTTCATACGCTTCGACGATTTTCTGCACCAAGGGGTGTCTCACCACATCTTTGCGGTTGAACTCACATAACGCGATACCATCGATGTCATTTAAGACATCCATCGCATGTATCAGGCCACTTTCTTGCTCCAACGGCAAATCGACCTGCGTCACATCACCTGTCACCACCGCTTTGGACCCAAACCCGAGGCGAGTCAGAAACATTTTCATCTGCTCGCGGGTGGTATTTTGAGCCTCGTCCAGAATCACAAAGCTGTCATTGAGCGTACGCCCCCGCATAAACGCCAACGGAGCGATTTCGATTGTACCGCGTTGAATTAACTTAAAGGCTTTCTCCACGTCGATCATATCGTGAAGCGCATCGTACAAAGGACGAAGATACGGATTGACTTTCTCGGCAAGATCCCCCGGCAAAAAACCAAGGCGTTCCCCGGCTTCCACCGCGGGCCGGCATAACACAATTCTTTTTACCCGCTTGGCAAACAACTCTTGAACCGCAATCGCCATCGCAAGGTAGGTTTTCCCCGTCCCGGCCGGCCCCACACCAAAAACAACATCGGTTTTTCTCATCGCTTCGATGTAGTTTTTCTGGGCAAGGGTTTTTGGAACAACATTACGACTACTTGCGTGAATTTGGGTCGATTCGGCAAATAAATCCGCGATACTGCTGTTCGAATTCTGCGTCAGCATATCCACGGCGCGTAATACGTCGTCTTCTCCGATTGAATGCCCTCGGCGAAGGACGGCGTAGAGTTGCTCCAAAGCGCGTCCCGCGAGCTGAATGGTATAAGGTTCACCGCGTAACAGAAGCGAAGTGCCTCGCGAGCCAACCGTAATTCCCAGTCTTTTCTCAATGGCTTTCAGATGTTGGTCGAACTGCCCACATAACATACGAACGAGTTCTGGTTGGTCGAAATCCAACCGGTGGGTGGATTCCTGCGCAGAGTTTATGTTCAATATCTCTCCTGTGTCATCAATGCGGGTTGTAATTTACGTTTCGTTTGCCGCTTCGGTGTTCCCGACAGATAGCTGGTACGCGTCCGCTTGCGGGCTCGTCACATAGTGAATCTTGAGACTCAAACGGGATGTGTCAATGTCGTCATCAAACAAAATGTTTTTTTCCACCAGTTCCCGAAGCTGCGCCGGGTAATTTCCATTTTCAAGAAAAAACACATCCAATCCGCTGCGAATCCGCTGGAGTTGCGGAGCAACAAACGCAGCCGCCATTGGCCCGCTTAATGTGGACAACAATCCGCGGGATTGCGTGATTTCGCCCCCACGAAACCACCAGGTCAACGATATAATCCCCACGATAACGACATACATCGACAGCCGAAACAAAATCGGAAATATCGTCTTGTCGGGAACAGATTCACCCGTCCCCTGTTCCTGTACCAAATCAACTGCTCGTCGGGAAATGAGGCGACAAAGCGCTTTTTTTGTTTCAAACAACCCCAACCCACTCGTCCTGGCCACCTGGGTAATCGTCTTTTTTCCGTTAAGATAATAAAATACAATCCGCTCATTCGCGGTGATTTCCGTATCTACGGAAGACGGCGTTAACGCATCACTCGGATCGTCTTCGTTTCCCTCCACCGTTCGCAGCATGGATCCGGTTCCGCCGAGCATCAACCGCAGAAATTCCGGTTTTTTTGCGTAAACTGCTTCGGCATCTTTTACCACCTTCCCGATCTTTGGTCCTAATTTAATTCGCCGTGATGCTTCTTTAAGAAGAAACGAAACAGGAATCGCGTCCAGCAAATCGTTTAATATGGGTGGCTGATCCCGAAATCGGCACGTAATCCCCACCTGTTCAAACAACGGGAACAACGTTTCTTTTGTGTCCAAAACGACGTACCGCCGGAGCACATCTTTTGTCACCAGATTCAGGCTCAAAATGGCTGTTTCCAACGATTCGTTGTTTTTCTTGGCGCGTTTGTTCGCCTTCAACATCTCGGGGTCCGTCAGCGCCCCCCCTTCAATCAGCAGATTACCCAGATTCCAGTTTTGTCCTTCGCGCACAACGAGGTTGACAACCTGGCCTGCTCGTAAATGGATTTCCCACTGGCCACTCAAACCGCTCACATCAAGAATACCCGTACGTTCCTTGTCATACATCAAACGCAACACCTCGGCGAAACTCCAACTTTGTCGAGGTGAATCCAGTGCCTGTAACTCGTCCGATTTTTCGCCCACACGTTTCTCCGCGAAAACAAATGTCACCGACGTGCATCACGCGCCGCATAAATATCAGCCAGCGCTACGACATAAAGCACGACGGCAAACAGGATCATCATGGTCATTTTTGGCCAGGAAATCATGGCCGTCATTTCCAGAGGGTCGCGAATCACACCCGCCGGAGTGAGCAGTTGGATCATCAAAAACACGAATGTCGTACTATACGCTACGCCGCGCAATGTTCTGCCGCCGTACAAATGCCCGGCGCCCGGCAACAAAAAGGTCAATAACCGCATCCTACGGCGCCTGGCCTGCTTATCCGCTTCAATACGCCGTTGCCGGAACCACAAATCTTTGGGGTCCACAAACGCCCCCTTGATGCGGATGAGCAGGCATTCATCGCAATCGTCCAAATCTTCCAGTTCCGGGTTTTCCCGCGTATTTGCTATCTTACCGCACTGCGGACAAAACCAAGTGGCACGAAGCACCGCTCGAAACGGCAAAAGCGCCAACAGAACCACAATCAAAGTGAGCGCAAAAATCGGCAGCGACGAATGGCCCAACAGCCCAACCATCCAATCGGAAAATGGAATCAGCAAAACGGATCGGGAAAGTGGGTTATCTGTCGCCAACGCACCCCAGAATACCTTTTCGTCATCAATCCCCGGCGGCATAAGTTGGCGGTTGACATTGAACAGACCAGGACAACGCGACGTACCTTCGGTGCCGGCGACCTGCCGCTCAAAAAAGTACAGCCGCCCGTCGTCGGCAGATTGAGCCCGTCGATACACCGTGTCGGCATCTTCTATTTGGCCGGCGCGACGTAGTAAGTGACTTCGATTGTACAATGCCGGAAGAAAATTCGGGTCGACGTCCAACGCCTGCTGGTAATAGTCGTCGGCTTCCTTCATCCGGGTATCCGCAAGTTCCGCGTTGGTTTTGCAGGTGGCCATTGCATCGGATAACCGATAGTTGCCGACGGCGGTCAATACGTACGGGTCGTCGCCCCGAGAGGACAACGCGCGTATTAAAAAGCCCTCTGCGAGTGCTGCCGAAGCCGAATCCGCTTGCGACAACCGGTGATGGTAGGATCCAAGCGTCAACAATGCCAAAGGGTTGTCTTTTTCTTCGACCACCGAATACAATTTGGAAACCCGTTCGTGGTCACATAAGCCGTAGGTGCAGTCATATGCCGCCGCGTACCAGGATTGGTCGTAACCCATCAGCCGGACGGCGTAATCGTTGATTTTTTCCATTCCGGCAAACGACAGAAACACCACCACCGTCACCACCTTTTCGCGGGTGTTCATGTACAGCCAGAAAATAACCAACCAACAAAACAACACGTAGATGACGCCAAAACCAAATACCAGCGGCAACAACGTCACAACCACAAAAAGCAGCGCCATCTGCGAACCACTTACCCCTCGCGGCGCGAAGTTTTTTAAGTCGTGCCCAAGTAACGCTGTGTATCGGACGGCAATGACCACCACAAAAAACGACGCCATCACGATCAGAAGCAGCATGATCGCCATGGCCAGGTTTCCGAGCAGGCGAATCCTGGTAGGGACATGGGTCCAAAGGCGGGCGATCCCGGCTGCCACTTCCGCCGTCATCGGGCCTGGCGCTAGTTGAGCGGCATCAACATAAAGTCGCGCCATCCCAAGATAAACATGAGGCAAATCCGGAGCGTGTTTCTGCGCACTCTGCGCAAGGGCAACACCCGTGTCCACTTCCCCCGCCTCCACCGCTTTCACGGCGGCACGTTGGATCGCCAGCGCTGCGGACACAAAATTCCGCACCCCGTGGTCGTGCTGAACCGCCAACAAACTTTCCAGTTGAATCTGCGCGGTCCGAAAATCCTCGGCCGCAAGCAGGGCAGCCACAGCAGGCCAACTATTTTGCAGCGCGGTATATCCTTTCTGAGTCAGAGCCGACGAGGTCCAAGATGACGTATGGACTTTATCCACAACCTCGGGCGCGGGGTTCGGTTCTGCTTCTGCCCCGGCCGGCGCCCCTGAGTCCACCACCCCATTGGTCTCGGATTGTTTCAAATCAGACGGTGAATGGTGACCTGCATCCGGACCGGTTTGCGCCTCAACTGGATTGCCATAAAGCAGCAAAAATTGAAACAAGAAGCACAAAAAAAATAAATTTGAGAATCGACTAGGGGAAATCGTCACAAAATCCACCCATGAGATCATATCCGGTAATTTTTGAAAAATAGTGCGATAAAAACCAAACACAGTCTTACGATGCCGTCCAGACGATTTCGATACTACCTATAGATCTACCCGTCGTCATCGTTCAAATTTGCCGTATCCCTGCCAGTTATGGCAACAATGTTGCCGGCCGTGGTGTGTGTGAAGTGTTACGAATACCGCACCAAACCCGATGAGTCGGTGCGTGCTTTTCATGACTTTGCGATACCAACTGAATAACGGGATTCTTATGTTACTACCAAACACAATGGTTGACGACGATTGTACTTCAGCAAACCCGTCCATAATCGAAGGGCGATTAGGTCCACTTGGGCGTTTCACGACGCTGGTTACGTTGTTTTGCTCCGGACTGATGATAACCGCCTGCACTACCTGCCAACCCGATTCTGAAACCTTTGCGGACACACCCAAAATAGACGATGCGGAGTTGATCAAACTGGCACACACCGCCAAAGCCGAGGCGATTCGGCTACGTCAGCTTCCGGAAATGCGCCCGGTTGGAATTAAGGTCGCGTCCAAAGACGCGATTTTGACCTATGTGACGGAGCGGTTGGATACCACCGATTCACAACGGTTGTTGAAGTGGACTGCCGTTGCATTTCAACTGCTGGGGGTTTTGCCCGACAACTACAACATGGCCGACGAGTTGAAACTTTTGCTGCGTGATCAAGTTGCCGGTTATTACGATTGGGAAAAAAAGACGTTGTTTGTTGCCGACTGGCTGCCGTCCTTTCTCCAGCGCCCGACGCTGGTTCACGAGGTTGTTCATGCCCTTCAGGATCAACATTTTGACCTCGGTCGGTTTATGGAACCGCAAGAAGGACTTTCCGACATCCAGTCGGCCATCCAAGCACTGATCGAGGGAGACGCAACACTGGTTATGGCCGATGACATGCTCGGAATCGATGCCAACACCGAAGACGCTGTTTCGATGCGAAAACGGTTGTTGGAAAATTTGGCGACACAAATGCAAGCCGCAATGCAGAGCGTCAACGCCCCGCCGGTAATTGCCGAATCGTTGTTGTTTCCTTATGCCGCAGGGTTAAAGTTTGTGATGTACGCTCTGGAACACCACGGTCCAAAAACTCTCGACACCCTGTATCACGAACCACCTCTGTCAACGGAGGCGATTTTGCATCCCGAACGCTGGTTTTCCGAACCTCGCGATTATCCACAATCCATTGGGTTCACCGTTCCAACTGAATTTAATTTACATCAATGTTCTGCTAAAATAACAGAAACTGCCGGAGAGTTTCTGAAAGGGACCCTCTTTGCGCAGGGAAGTCCACGAGACGTCGCAACAATCGCTGCAGCCGGTTGGGACGGAGATACATGGATGCTGTTTGAATGTGGGGCTGAGAAACGTTACGTGATGGCGTGGGTCAGCATCTGGGACACCCACGAAGATGCCAACGAAGCAGCGGCGGCGCTCCGAACTACTCCGAAACCACCGCTGCACGTCGCCGTGCAAGAATCGTTGGTGGCAGGGTTGTGGGGCGAGCGCCTGGGTGATCCCGTTGGCATCACACAACAATTGTTGTCCACCGTCAAACTCGAACCCATCGAGTCGGCACCCAAACGACCAGGTAAAAAACAACCACAATGACCGAGAGAAAAACACTGCCCGACGTGCCGGAGCCGGCCGCACCCTTGCCCAAACGCCACCACAAAATGCTGGGTTTGCTGTTTCGTTTTGTACGAGAAATCATTATTTTGGCGGTATTGATGGTCATCGGGTTGGTCGCGATAAAATGGTGGAATTCAAAGGATTTACTTCCGACCGACGGAACGTTAGTCGAACCATTTCTGATACGCACACCGGACGGAGTGGGAAAATCCATCGCCGACTTTCGCGGAAAAGCCGTATTGCTGCATTTTTGGGCGCCGTGGTGCGGTGTATGCAAAATGGAAGTGCGGCAGCTTAACAGTCTCCATGACGATTTGCCGGCAAATGCAGCGCTGGTTGCAGTCGCCCTCGACGGCAGCCCCGAAGAAGTTGCTGCGTTTGTGAAAGCGGAAGGGGTACGGTATCCGGTTTATCTTGGCGACGACCAGGTTGGGCGTCAGATGCAAATCCGCCAGTTTCCAACCACCTATGTGCTCAACCGCCAAGGCCGAATTATCGATCGGGACGCCGGCTGGTCTCCGGCGTGGAATTACCGCCGAATGCTCACCGGTGTGGAGTGACCCCCCTCACTTACCAACCGATTCCGCCATGCGCTTTTGTTAAGTGAGCGACTGGCACTGGGGGCAAAAATAGGTTGATCTTCCCCCCATCACAACGCGGCGAATCGATTGTTGACAAAACGAACACGGTTGATTGTCCCTTCCATATACCAGAAAGGAATTGACCGCACCCGGCTCCCCTTGGTAAGTGACCGGCTCACCTACATTATCGCGAATAACTTCGGCACAATGGGCTCGAATTTCCCGTAAAAGTGCAGCAACAACGTCCAGCGACAATTCGCCGGCAATGGCCGCCGGATGGACCCGTGCCCGAAAACACCCTTCGGACGCAATGATGTTGCCCACACCGGCAAGCACCCCTTGGTCCATCAGCACCTGTTTGATGTTGCGACGTGACCCGCGGAGCCTGTCATGGAGCCGCTCGGCCGTCAGGTCGGCATCCAATAAATCGGGTCCAAATTCCGCGACCCCACACATGTGGAACACGTCGTGATACCGCCCCCACCACCATTGCCCCAATCGTCGGGCATCGACAAACGCCAGCTCCTTTCCGGAATGGGCCACTAACTTGGCCCGAACAAACCGAGTAGGATCTCCGGGTGATTGCGGAACCCATTTCCCCGTCATCCTTAAGTGAGTCACCAAAGCCGATCCCGCGCCGGTTGTCCAAATCAGAAATTTGCCGATTCGGCGTAATGACTCCGCCCGCAATCCGGCCACGTCCCGTTCCACTATCGCCACATTGTGGGTCACAACCAACGTGGGGTCGACTATCACCGCCCCAGAGACCACGTCATCCCCCAACCAGGCAACCATATTCTGTCGGTAAATTTCTACCTCGGGTAATTCCGGCACAAAAACCTCCGCTCATAGTCGACGAGGCCCGCCAAAGTATGACAACATGTCGGAAACATGCTGGAGGTCCTGCTACGATCCCAGACACAGGACATGATGAAGTTTTTACCCTCCAAACTCCAGGCTGCGGCAAACCTCTATTGGGGTCACGTAGACAACTCTACGCTTGCTGCCATGACGAATCTCAACGACCCAACAACCTACAAACTGTATCGCAAATTTGCCAATACTCGGCACGACGTTGGGTTGGGGGCCAACGACGGCGAGTGGACCGCACTGCAACTCGGCTTAAAACCGCTGATCCGCGAAATTGTACCCGCCGCTAGATGGGAATCCACACGGAAACAAATTGAAACAACCGGATTGTTTACAGCCAGTTATCCTCTTACGATCAGCGAAGATTGGCTTGACGGATACACTTGTGACTCCGACGCCCGTACCCACCGGGAAAACAGGGTGAATCAAGGCGACCACAAACCCGAAGACCCATACGTGTTCCGCGTCGACTCCCGTGTTCCGGAAAATCAGCGATTGCTTACCTACATCGGTTGGGACCGCGACCGACTCCATCAAGCGGTTGAACTGGATCAACAGCTTTTGGCCTATGCGTATACTACCATGGAACGGGAACTGATGACAAAACTTGGTAACTTACTGGGTTATCCATCCTGTTGTGTTCAGGCTTATGTCTCGCTCGATCGAATTTACCGCAACCACTCCATCATTGGTCAAAGCACCCGGGCTAGTGACCACTTTGAACCATTGTTGAACAACCTATCTCTGACATTTTTCCATTATATTGGCTGGTTTCCGTGCCGTTACGACTGCCCGGAATCTTTCGTTTATGCGCAACAAATCGATACGAAGTTGGCGCAAACCCACACCAGTTCACGCACAATACTGTTGAATATCTTGTCGTTGACCCGGCTTTATTGGGATGACAGGCGCCAGGTGCTGTTCGTCAACGGTGCCCCTGGTTCCGAGAACACGTATACGGATTTCTTGACCCCGTTTGCGCTCGACCGCAATGTGGACTCGGCTTATTTCGACTGGGTGTTTTTTTATGATGTGGGTAAAACGTTGTTGGAAGGCAATCGCTGGGAAATCACTGAACAAAGATGTCTTATCTACAACGATGAACAGTTGGTTGGCGATATCGGTCCGGCACCACTTGTTTTGGAATTTGGCAAAAAAAAAAGCGAGACGCTGAAGAACACATGACCAAACAAACCCGAAATTCCTCTTCAGAGGGATACGTATCAAACGTGCTGGACGGTACACGTCACCGTGTTGTCCTGTCCTCTCATGCAGTTAGGTTGCTACTCAGCGTATTCTATCTGCTTGTCGTAGTGTAGTATTGGTTGACACTCCCTCTACGCCATTATCACTTTGCAGTGACCCGGCCTTGAGGTATTTCGACAAGCAGGTCTTCCCTGTATTCCAAGGAGTCATCCGCTCACTAGCTTACGTCTACTTCAGAGAACACTGGATTCGACAAAGTCCGAAGGAAACCAACGGCCATTGTGAAATTCCACCGGAGGGCCTTTCGACACTCCCGGTCGTTTGATCCTGCTGTTTTTGGAACAGCACCTCTCATGAGGTTTTTTTTCCCTACAGCGCTATTCTCAATGAAAATCCATTTATCGAGTTCGCTGAGTCCGAAGACTTACGAAATCGGCTTCGGGTTTACCTAGCCCGCCGCCTTTCCGCCTTCAAGGTTTCTCTCCTTCGTGACGGTTTTCTCTTTTCATTGGTTGTCGATTTGTTTCACTCGACAAGCACTCGTGGGATTCTACCCTTCAAAGCTTTTCCCTTTCACACAGCACCGCCGCATTATCTTTGGCGTGTTGCCCTCTTGTCGTTTTTGTTCGCTGAATTGCTTCAGAGAACCCGCGCCTTCAGGGCTTTCATCCGTGGGAAAGTCCGTTGGTATTGTGCCGCGTTTCCGCGACGCCCAAATACCCCGATGCTTTCTTGGTTGTTCACATCTTCAGGGAATTCTCACTCCAGCCTTGGTTCCACCTTCGTGGACGATCCTCTCCTCTTTCGAGATGAACACACACACGACCTTACGGTTCACATGGGATTCAACTGACTTTATCGACACTTCTTCAGCCACAACATTGCTGCTGCGGTGATCAGGTGACGTGTGTCATTCAGAGTATGTCGTACTGGGAGTTTGGCTTATCTCTCTCGAGATTGCCGGCCCTCTTGATGTTTTTGGCCGATCTAATGAACAGGGATTAGCTGTTTAGTGACTTTAGGCCTGGGTTGCTTGGCTGGTTTATTCATCCAGCGCCTCGCGTAAAAACACTATTGCAGGTTGTGTGCCAAGTTTTCTGCCTCGCCGCTACGTCGCCTTAATGTGTTGTAATAATTGACAATGCCATCTCTTCCGCCCCACTTTCGCCCTTCGCCCGATTCACGGGATAATCACTTCGCCCGAGCCAACAAACACCCACAGCGGTGGACTAAGGCCGCAAGTCGCCCAATCTCCATCACCATTTTTTAAACTGCCCAACAATTGGCCACTGACCAGGTAAACGTCAACCATCGCTTCGAACGAACAAAGACGCCCCTTGGACCACAACAGGGCCGAAAATTGAATTGATTGCCGCAGAGAAGTGGAGACGTGGGCTGGACGAGTCAGATCGGCAGGAATTTCGTAACTTAAGGGTCGATTGGGGGTCGGTTAGATATCGTAATACAACGCAAATTCATAAGGAACCGGCCGCATCTGCACCGGGCGTACTTCCGACTGGATTTTGTAGTTTACCCACATCTCAATTGCATCTTCGGTAAACACGTTGCCGCGCAGCAAAAACTCGTGGTCGTTACGCAATGCGTTCAATGCGCCCTCCAGCGAACCCGGCACACTCGGAATATCTTTCAGTTCTTCGGGCGACAACCCGTAAATATCTTTGTCCAGCGGTTTGCCGGGATCGATCCGGTTTTCAATACCGTCGAGTCCCGCCATCAACATCGCCGCAAACGCCATATACCCATTACACGAGGGATCGGGCGTTCGAAATTCGATTCTTCGGGCTTTCGCCGAATACACCGCAACCGGAATCCGTATCGCCGCCGACCGGTTCCGGCTCGAATAAGCCAGATTGACCGGCGCTTCGTAACCGGGAACCAATCGTTTGTAAGAATTGGTGGTTGGATTGGTGAGCGCACAAATCGCCGGTGCATGTTTCAAAATCCCACCGATATAATGCATTGCCATGTCGCTGAGCCCGGCATACGTGTCGCCGGCGAACAGGTTTTTGTCCCCTTTCCAAATGCTCTGATGACAGTGCATTCCGCTGCCGTTTTCTTCAAACAACGGCTTGGGCATAAAAGTCACCGTTTTGTTGTTGCGACGTGCCACGTTTTTGATCACATACTTAAACCACATCAAATTGTCGGCCATCGTCACAAGATCACTAAACCGCATATCGATTTCGCATTGACCGGCTGTCGCGACTTCGTGATGCTGCGCTTCGACCTGAATCCCCAACTTCTGAAGTTCCAGGCACATTTCGGTGCGTAAATCCACCAAACTGTCGGTGGGAGAAACCGGAAAATATCCTTCTTTGTATCGAGGTTTGTATCCGAGATTGGGTTTCTCATCTCGACCCGTATTCCACCGCCCTTCGGAGGAGTCCAAATGGTAAAACGCCGAATGCCGGGTTTGATCAAACCGAACATCATCAAACACAAAAAACTCGGCTTCCGGGCCGAAATAAGCATGGTCTCCGATTCCGGTCGACTTCAAAAACGCAACCGCTTTTTTGGCGATATGCCGTGGATCACGCGAATAGGGCTCTTTGGTAATCGGGTCGAATACATCACAAATCAGCGACAGAGTTGAATATTTCGGAAACGGATCCAATTTCGCCGTACTTGGATCCGGAATCATCAACATGTCGGATGCATGAATCGGCTGCCATCCCCGAATGGACGACCCATCGAATCCGAATCCATCTTCAAATCGCCCTTCGTCGAACTCGCTGATCGGCACGGTTAAATGTTGCCACATGCCAACAAAATCAAGAAATTTTAAATCCACCATCTGACAGCCATGTTCTTTGGCAAACGCCAATACATCCTGCGGAGTCCTCATCTTGTCACCTCATCGTTGAAATCACGCCAAAACCATTTTCAGCGTCGAACGAGGCACACTTCACCTGAAGAATGTTTCCAAATTATGTCACATTGATTGCGAAAATATTTTTTTATCGGGCAAGCCGCTATTTTTTTGAACCAATCCGCCGACGGCGATGGCGGCAGTTCGGTCAAATCCTTGTCATAGCTCCAGGTGGTGCCAGGTCCTTCCGATGGTTGATGCTTAAATTAGTGAATTTGGAGCTAAATCGCGTTGGGTCCTCGTTCGCCGGTGCGGATTCGAATAACTTCTTCGACCGGGGATACGAAGATTTTGCCGTCGCCTATCTTACCGGTTTTGGCGGCGCGTTCGATGGCGTCCAACACGTCGTGGACCTGTTCGTCCCGCACGATGATCTCCAGTTTGACCTTGGGTACAAAATCCACCACGTATTCCGCGCCTCGATAAATTTCCTGTTTTCCGCCGCTGCGGCCAAACCCTTTCACTTCGCTGACAGTCATTCCGACCACCCCGATTTCCGACAAACTTTCTTTCACATCATCCAGTTTGAAAGGTTTGATGACGGCTTCGATCTTTTTCATTTCACGCCTCCTTGTTGATTCGCCTCAGGGCGCGACCATAACACACCTTGGGGGCAACCGAAAAACCGCTGATTCGAACGCTGGCATGCCCCATCACTATGCGGAGGCTAAACCGATGATCGGCGGGTTGTTTGAACAGATTCGGAAACGTCCACTGTTGGCTGTGACATTCACCTTTTTGGGTAGTTTATATGTTGCTGAAACCAGTTGGGTTCTTTACACCGTCGTGGTGTTTTTGTGGATCTTGCTGACAGCCTATGTCGCCTTGGTTGCCGTCTGGTACCGTCGTCCCCACATGATCGTGATTCCTCTGGCGTTTGGGTTGGCCACCTTTACGGCTTGGGTTTGGGTGCCGTCACCTGCCGACTCGGAGCCCGATGCCCCACGGGCGGAACCTTGGCCCACCGGCCGATTTGTTGCCATATTAACCGGAGACTTCGACCCACGAACAAACGACGGCTGGAGTGTCGACGCTACCGTCGTCTGGAATGATGTCGGTTTTCCCAACCAAAACGTCGTGTTGTACGGCCACGGCGATCTTCCTGATGCCCAACCTCAAAGCCGGGTGCTGTTTCTTGGACACCCCCTGTTGCCAAACCAGCAGACCAATCCAGGTTTTCTTGGCAATCCCTATGCCAACCCCAAAGTCGGAATCGGTGTCGACACGACCACCGGTCTGGTTTGTTATGCCGATGGTGACTCGGACAGGTGTGGGCACAGCGCACGGACCGGATTGATTCAACGATTACACCAAGGTTTGTCGGCGGATGCTTATTCGGTCACCATCGCCATGTTGCTCGGTGCCGCTCGTGACATCACCCCGGAATTACGCGATCGATTCGCCGACACCGGCACGTCCCACCTGTTGGCGATTTCCGGATTACACATGGCCTGGGTCGCCATGCTGCTCTTTTTTTGTTGTCGACGACTCTTGAACCGGTTTACCGGATTGTTGTTACGCGGTACCGCCAACAAGTTGGCCTGGGTGGTCACAACCATTGGATGTATCCTGTTTACCCTGTTGACTGGTTCTCATATCCCTACGGTTCGGGCCTGCTGTATGATCGCGTTGCTCGCATGGGCCGCTTTACGGGATCACGATCACGACACCTTATCTTGGTGGGCCGCGGCCGCTTTGACCATTGCCATCTGGGAGCCGGCGGAAGTGTGGGGGGCGTCGTTCCAACTGAGTTTTGCGGCCGTCTTTGGCCTTTTGATCTCGGCGCCAACCGTGTCATTTCTTTATCAGAAACTCGGCTGGGACGACGCCCATCAAAATCGAATACGACGCTGGGTCTTGGGAACACTGTGTTCCTGCTTTGCGGCATGGATCGCCACCGCACCGATATCGATTTATCATTTTGGTTTTGTTTCACTCGGCGCCCCGCTCATCAACGCGGTCGTCGTACCCTATGTGACCCTGTTTTGGATGCCGTGCTCGGTATTGGGATTGACCTTTGTATTGATTGGGTGGCCTTGGGGTGAATCGGTAGGTCTGCAACTGATTGAGTGGGCCAACGGCGGGTTGTTTGGATTGTTGGACCGGTTGATTTTTTTGTCGGAAACCATGGTGGTAGGCCGCCCCAGCGGTGTGTGGTTGTTATTGACCACCATCGCGGTGTTCGTTGTGCTTTCGGGGACCGATCGCCATCGAAGTATTCGATTGACTGCGTGGGTTGTATGTATCGTTGGGGTCATTTGGCTCGTTTTTCAATCCAAACCCATCGACAGACTTCGAATCACCTATCTGGATGTCGGTCATGGGGATGCAGCCATCGTCGAGTGCCCCGGCGCAGCACCCATCGTGATCGATGCCGGCGGTACCCATCGCGACCCCACGGGAATGGGTCGATACGCGGTTGTGCCGTCGTTGCATGCACTCGGAATCTCGTCTTTGTCTGCGGTTGTCAACACCCACGCCGATTTGGACCACATCGGTGGTTTGGTAACAGTATTACAAAGGCGCGATGTCGAGCATCTGTGGTGGAATGGGCAACTTACCGCGTCGCCCCTGCAATGGGTGCTGCTTAGTACGGCGATTTTCCGAGGGCTCGACCCTTTTGCAGCAACGTTGGATCCCCGGTTTGGCCTGGGGGAGTGCACAATCGAGACGTTGGCTCCACCTGATTCAACCCGGACTGCAAATTGGTCCGAAAACAACCGGTCTTTGGTGCTGCGAATCGGCTACGGTCGACATCGGTTTTTGTTTACGGGGGATATCGAGCAAGCAGGGGAAGAATGGTTGCTTCATGATCCGGGTAAGTTAACGGCAGATGTTGTCAAGGTAGCCCACCACGGATCCAAAACATCCAGTTCCACCGCGTTTATTCGGGCAACCGGAGCATCGTTGGCAATCGTGTCCTGTAATCAACACGGAGCCCACGGTTTGCCGGACGAAGAGGTGCTCACACGATGGAAACAACATGGGACAGAAGTGCTCCGAACCGACGTAGACGGCGCGGTCACCCTGGAATCCGACGGGGTACGGCTTTGGAAAAACGACGGGGATTGAGTTTGTGAAAAAATATGGGGACGGATTTGGACGCGAGGATTTTGGTCCCGATGCCCGGAAAAAAAACCGAGTCATATCGGGAATATGGCGCAGGTTTTTTTCTGGGCAGCGGGGACAAAAGCATCCGTCCAAGTCCGTTCAGCTATTTTTTCACAAACTCTCTGAGTTTGTTACCACCTATGGGTTTGCCGGCGGCGCACAATCCGACGCCATAGCCCCGGAAACAACGGTTTCCGCCCACTCGGAATCATCGGTTGCGGTTTTGTCCCATTCTTTGGAAAAAACCGCCGGTGATTCAAAACCGTGTTTTTTGTAGAGCTCCAACAGATTGGTCGCATCGTTACGGCGTTGGGCACAATACAGCTCGGCAAACGCGGTGGCGAGTTTGTCTTTTTTGTTGCCGGCGTCCGGTTTTTCGGCCGCGACCTCTTCGGTCGGTTTTGGAGTTGCCTCGGGCTCAGCAGCGGGAGGGGGTTCGGTCGGCGTTTCGGCCTTTTCTTCGGGTTTTGTAGCCTCTACAGCGGGGCTACTTTCGGGTTTCGGTTCCTCTTTTTTGCATCCGGTGGGCAAAACCAAACCCAAAATGAACAAACCAGCAACATAACTTCGTGTCATTCCAAACGCTCGCATCCAAAACTCCCAGATTTGAAAGGTTTCCCCCAAAACAGCGGCTAATTTTAAGTGAAGTTTTTTTTTGCCGCAATCGCTTTTCACGCGGCAAATGACAACATCGGATCGTTGCCATCCACAAACCGACCCCGGTGGATTTATCTCCCCTTCCATTCCGGTGGCCGTTTCGCCAAAAACGCGCCCACCCCTTCGGCGGCATCGTCGCATAACGTGTTGATCGTCAATTGGCTTTGCAAAAATCGAAGCGCTTCGTCTTGATGCATGTCGGCCATGGTGTGATACGATTCGAGCCCCAAACGAAGAATCGCCGGGCTCACCGAACAAAGGCGCGTCGTGATTTCAGCAACTTGGGTATCCAATTCCGATGCAGGAACCACGGCGTTGACGAGCCCCCAATCGTACGCCTGGGCCGCACCGATTCGCCGACCCATCAACATCATCTCCAACGTCCGTTTTGGCGGCAACGAACGGTGGATAAGCGCCATGATCATCATGGGAAACAACCCCACATCGATTTCCGGCGTTCCGAGCACCGCAGAATCAGTTGCAACCGCCAAATCGCATGCCAACACCAGTCCGAACCCTCCGCCCAACGCATGCCCGTTTACGCGGGCCACCGTCGGTTTACCGACCCGCCAGAGTGCTTGTAACAACTCTACAAAACCGCCGCGTTGGTCATGGCGCTGCAACAAACCGCCGCTGCCCGGGCTTAAATCTCCGCCGGCGCAAAACGCCCGGTCGCCGGAACCCGTAATCACAATGACACGCACAGTTGGATCCACACGTGCAGATTCGACGGCCGCTTTCAACGCCCCAACCACTTCATCGGACAAGGCATTACGGCGATCCGGCCGATTGATGGTCAACGTCAACACACCGTTATTTTGCTGGGATAATACAACCCCGATCGTATCATTGGTTTCCATTGGCGGTTTACCTCAACCCTTTCGACAGCGATGAGTTGCATTTAATGTAAACAAACGAATAGCTAAACTTTATCGACCGAACGCGGCCAAGCCGGGGTAAGTTGCGGATGTTCCCAACAGTTGTTCGATTCGGAGAAGTTGATTGTACTTGGCGATTCGTTCGCTGCGGGATGCCGACCCGGTTTTGATCTGACCACTTCCAACCGCAACCGCCAAATCCGCAATCGTTGTGTCTTCGGTTTCTCCGCTTCGATGGGAAATAATGGTTCGATAACCGGCACGATGGGCGATGTCGATAGCCGACAGGGTTTCCGTCAACGTCCCGATTTGATTTACCTTAATCAAAACCGCATTGGCGACACCGGCGGCAATCCCTTTTTTGATGATGGTTGGGTTTGTACAAAATACGTCGTCGCCGACGATTTGGGTGGATTTTCCGATCGATGCGGTCAAAGACGCCCAGCCATCCCAATCGTTTTCTGCCATACCGTCTTCAATGCTGACGATGGGGAAACGGGTGGCCAAATCGCGAAGATAATCGACCATTTCCGCAGAGTTGAACACCAGCCCTTCACCGGCGAGGTTGTACCGATTCGTTTTGGCGTCGAAAAACTCGCTGGCCGCCACATCCAACGCAAACAGGATGTCCGTGCCGGCTTGGTACCCGGCTTCGGAAACCGCATCGACCAACAGTGCCAACGCCGCTTCGTTACGAGGCAAACTGGGGGCAAATCCACCTTCATCCCCAACACTGGTCACCAAACCATCTTTCGCAAGTCGTTTTTTGAGTTGGTGAAATACCTCGGCACCCATTCGCAGGGCTTCGGCAAAGCTCACCGCAGACACGGGCACAATCATAAACTCTTGAATATCAAGACTATTGTCGGCATGGGCGCCGCCGTTGATAACGTTTAGGAGCGGTACCGGCAACGTGTGGGCCAGCGGTCCCCCGAGATACCGAAATAGGGGTAGTTCAACCGCTTCAGCAGCGGCTTTTGCAACGGCGATGGACACTCCGAGCATCGCGTTGGCACCGAGGTGGCCCTTGTTGGCCGTACCGTCCAGATCCAACATCACTTGGTCAATAGCCAACTGATCACGTGCATCCAGTCCAATAATGGCGGGCGCAATCATTTTGGTCACGTTGGCAACCGCCATCAGAACCCCTTTTCCGCCATAACGACCTTTGTCGCCGTCGCGGAGTTCCAGAGCCTCCCGTTCACCCGTGGAGGCACCGGACGGTACCATGGCCCGGCCAAAAATCCCTGAATCCAGAATCACATCGACTTCAACGGTCGGATTTCCTCGGGAATCAAGGATTTCTCGTGCAATTACGTCAACGATTTCTGTCATTATGTCGTTCTCCTTATCATGATAACGCCGGTCTGGTCGTAACGAGGGGACAGCCGACGACTTTCGAGCCGCAGACTACCGCTTGGACCATTGGGGCGCAACGGGGGAATGTGGCACAAACCACATCGGGTGGGTTAGGGTCGGATAGGGGGTCTGGAGTAGGAAAATGAACGAGTCCCCCCCCGCACAGCAAACCTCATGGTACAAGTTTGGAGTCGCTGCGCGGTTCATTTTTCTTGTTGTTTTCGTTTTTTGCCCATTTTTGCAGTCAAATTGCAAAAAATTCCAAGATGACCTACCAAAATCACGACAGATAAACGATACCGAGACCGCGAAAAAGACATCCCCGGATCCTGAAACAGACCATCTGTCGTCACCCGACACCCAAATGACATCTCTTGTCGGGTCAAACCACAACGAACCGTTGGCTCCCAATCCCGGATTAATCACCGAAACCCTTTCCAGACCACAAACGGATACCGCGCCACCACTACCCACCGACGAAGATCCGGATGAGGTGTTGTTGAGAGCCGTTCGTCTCGTTTACTGCGCACAGAAACGTGGGAATCAAGAAGCCGTTTTTCGTATCTGGGAAACGTTTGGGTATACGAGTGCGTCGTGGGCAAAAACGATTCAAGCGGCACACGAACGAGCGATATCCCAAAAAGACGGATTTGGGGCGAGATGGGCAGAACTGAGAAAAGTTCCCTGTCCCTGACGAATCGCCCACGAGGTGAACCATTTCACATGGTCAAACCGCCGTCTACATCGATACATCGGCCGGTAAAGTAATCACATTCGATGATAAACTGAATGGCGCGATAAATCTCTTCGGGCGTCCCTACACGCCGAAGCGGAACACCTGCCAACATCTTGTCCAATACCTCAGGGCGCATTCCCTGGAGGATTGGGGTGTCTACGAAGCCAGGAGCCACTGCGCCAACCCTGATTCCATATCGGGCGAGTTCCGTTGCCCATAACTTGGTGTCGGCAACGAGTCCCGCTTTTGCGGCGCTGTAGTTCCCCTGCCCGGCGTTGCCGTGGCGACTCACCGAGCTGATATTGACAATCACCCCGGGTTTCCAACCATTTTCGACCATCGCCGCAGCGACTTCACGGGCGAACAAAAATGGCCCGGTCAAATCCACGTCGATAACGGCTTGCCAATGTTTTAAGCTCATTCGCTGTACCCGGCCCGTATCTTTGTCGGGCTTTACCAACAACGCATCCCGGAAAATCCCCGCATTGTTGACTACGCCGTTGATTTTGCCAAACCGCGTCACGCAGTCGTTTACCGCGCTCACGACGTCTTCTTCGTTGGCAACGTTGCATACTCGAGTCGCAATGGTTCCTGCTTTGCCGGCACCTTCTTGTGTAAGCACGGCCAATGCTTCCTGGTTGACATCTACGGCCAACACATTGGCGCCACCTTCGGCCAACCGAAGCGTAAAATGTTTTCCCATACCGGAAGCACCACCGGTGACAATTACTGCCAGATCTTGAATATTCATTATTTCCTCACAAAAGCGCCGCGTCATCGGCGGAAACAAGTCGAATGGGCGCCAGGCGGTGAAAAAAACCAAGGGGACCATGGCCGGACCCCAAACCCGGCACGTTGAGGAGCGCATTGTGCACGTACTGCTTCGACGCGACAACCGCAGCAGCGGCATCTTTTCCATACGCGAGATTGGAAGCAATTGCCGCGGAAAATGCGCATCCGGTTCCATGAGTATGCTTTGTAGTCACTCTTTCTTCGCTCATGTCGCGAAATTGACGACCATCATAGAGCAAGTCCGTTGCTTTGCCGTCCAAGTGCCCACCTTTTATTACCACCGCCTTGCTTCCCATACGATGAAGGAGCGATGCGGCGAGACGGCGCTCTTCGATGCTCGAAATTCGCCTCATTCGGAGAATTCGGCAAGCTTCCGGAATATTTGGCGTCACGACTGCTGCCATCGGAATCAGTCGCTCAACCAAATCATCCACCGAATCATCATCCAAAAGCGAAGCGCCTCCTTTGGCGACCATCACCGGATCAACCACGATTGGGACATCGGAATGACGCGCCAGCTCTTCAACCACAACACGAATATGTGCCGAGGAGTACAACATACCCGTTTTCACCGCTGCGACCGGAAAGTCATCAAATACACTCTGAATCTGTTTACGAAGCATTTCGGGTGATATGGAAAAGATTCCTTGAACACCGCGGGAATTTTGTGCGGTAACGGCGGTGACAGCCGTCATCGCAAACGCACCGTGCGCTTCGATTGTTTTGATATCCGCCTGAATCCCCGCGCCGCCTCCGCTGTCACTGCCCGCAATGCTAAGTACCACTTTGGGTTCAGGATTTGTCATCGTTGTAGCCTCCGCTCGATCAAAAGTGTCTTTGTAGCCGTTATCCGCAATAAGCCATTTTTTCGCCAATGACCACTGTACGACCGGAAAGTTCGTTCGATACGAAGATTCAGTCCTTGACAGAAAGGACGGCTTTCGGAGAATGCGACCGTCACGTTGTAACGCGGCTACAAACGATTCATGCAAAGTAAGGAGTGACCCGATGATCACATTGTTCGATCTGCCCGACGACACCACACCGATTCAATTTTTCGATACCATCCTGCCGTCGGAACTCTCGCGTATTCCGGTGCCACCACACGCAAGCCCACAACGCTGTCTGGTACATGTTCACGGTGAGAATGGAGGGTCGTGGTCCATCGGCGTGGACGGACAAACGGTCACAATACGTTCGGGACATATCACAGGGGCGGTGCTGCACCTGTCGATCACCGAAGACGACTGGCGTGAATTGATGTTTGGTTCGGTTCGGGATCGCGCGGTCGATATTTTGGGCGGGCGCGCAAAAGCCGAAGCGCTGTACAACCCATCGATATTCGGAAAGTTGTTCCTGAGTCAGGATCAGTTTTCCCGGCTACGTCAATTTGCCGGCGACTTACAGTTGGAAATCGATGACCGAGAGGAGCTGAACAAATATCTGCTGACGATTACGATTGGCGGCGATAAGCCAAATTTAACAAATCCTCGCGCTAAATTAACGATTCTGTTGAACGACTGGCTTGGATCACTGACAGGTCAGACCAATCTTCAGCAGGCGTTTATGCAAGGACGAATCCAGCTTGCCGGCGATATGGGATTACCGATGGGTCTTTTGAGCGTGTTCATGTCCCCTTAATCCGGATTCTCACCAGAATTCGTGTTATGACAGAAATCCGGGTTAACAACCGGTCGAGATCCGTTTCCCGCCGCATTTCGGCAACCAGAATATGACATCCGGACCAGATCAAGAAGTGCGCGAAATTCTTGCGCGAACAAGCACAGTTAGGCTGATCGGAGAATTTGTTACGCTAAAAAAAATGGGCGTACGGTACAAAGGACTTTGCCCATTCCACCAGGAAAAAACCCCGTCGTTTACCGTGAACGAAGAACAGGGTTTTTTTCACTGCTTCGGCTGCGGTGAACACGGCGATGCGATTGAGTTTCTTCGAAAACACAACGGCATGACGTTTCGGGAAGCACTGGCTTTGTTGGCAACGCGTGCCGGAATCGAACTCAAGAAAGACAGGGCTGCTGACGGTAGGGATTTTAACGCCCACAAACGAAATCCGAATCAGGCGCTTTCTGAGCAATGTTTGGAGACGACCCGCTCCGCAATGGAGCTGTTCCACAAAAATCTGCTTGGTCAACCGCGAGACACGCCTGTATGGCGTTATATTACCAATCGGAACATCACAGAACAAACGGTATCGGAATTTCGACTGGGATACGCGCCTCCGGAGTGGGCGTGGTTGGCCGATCGGTTTCGTTCGAACACAACGGAGCAGAAAGTTGCGGAAACACTGGGTCTTATTCTGCCCCGGAAAAACGGGCCGGGACATTATGACCGGTTTCGGAACCGATTGATTTTTCCCATTTTTGATACGCTGGAACGACCTATAGGGTTTGGAGGCCGTAAATTGCCGGGATCCGAAGAAGACCAGGCCGCAAAATACATTAACTCGCCCGACAATCCGATTTATACCAAAGGGGACGTGCTTTTTGGGTTGGCGCAGGCAAAAAAACACGCACGCGCGACCAACAAAGCGATCATCGTTGAAGGAAATATCGATCTCCTGATGCTTCACCAGTATGGTTTCCGCAACGCAGTGGCGCCAATGGGAACCGCATTGACGACAACCCAGGTCCATCTGCTACGCCGTTTTGTCAACGAGGTCATCTTGTTGTACGACGGGGACATCGCCGGGCGAGCGGCATCCATGAAAGCGCTTCATTTGTTGCTGGAAGCCGACGTATTCGGGCGCGTCGCGGTATTACCGGAGGGAGAGGATCCGGATACGTATGTTCAATCCCGCGGATCGGATGCACTCAATCAACTGCTAAAACATGCGCAGTCTTTAATGGAATTTCTGATTGAGCAAACATTACAAAAGGTTGACGGAAGCGCCCATTCTCAGGCGATGGCGTTGTCGGAATTGGCCACCTACGTTTCCAAAGTAAAAGATACTCTGGAGCGGGATTTATACGTGACCCGTATTGCAAGTCACCTGAGACTTCCGGAATCCCGGGTTGGAGAGTTGTTGAGTGAACCCACGCGAGCAAAACAAGCGGTGGTTCAAATTGCATCAAAGCCTAATAATCCCGTGGCTCGTGCGTCGATCAGGGAACGTGTTCTTGTTGAAGGTTGCCTCCATTATCCGGCATGTTTGCTTCTCGTCGATGACCAGTCGACCTGGATCGAGCATGATGGATTACGAGAAGTGCTGTCGGAAGCGGTTGCCCTGTACGGAGAAACAGGACGATTGGACGGCGCGGAGTTGTTGAGTAAACTATCGGGCTCATTGATGTCCGATTGGACAAAAGCAACACTGTGCTCTGAGCCAAAATTTGACGAAGAAACAACAAAAAAGAATACGGAACAAATGCTTCAATTGATTCGAAGCGACTATGGAAAAAATCAGCGAAAAAGGCTGCAAGATGACTTGGAAACGGCGGAAAGAGCAGGGGATGTTGCCAAAGTGAAAGAGGTGATGCGCCAATTAACCGAGCTAAGCCGGAGCCATCGCCGCCCACTTATTAGATAGTGACCGTTATTGGTTAGATACTGCGCCTGAGATGATCTGCCGATGAGTACGGCAGGTCATGGGCGAAGACATACATGTCAGGGATGTCAGATGACCGCATTGTTGGAAGAAAAAGATTTTCGAAAGCTCATTGGTCAAGGAAAACGTCAAGGATTTCTGACGTACGACGAGTTAAATCAATCGATTCCGGAAGGGGAGTTTGATCCCGACGGGCTCGACGATTTTTTGAGCCAAATACGCAAAAACGGCATTGAGGTTGTTTTCGAGGCCGCCAAGGCGGCTCCGCGACCTGTAGCACCGGTAGCACCTCCGGCCAAGATCCTTCCCGAGCCCGGCATCAAGAAAAAAAGTGAAGAAGTAGACGATGACGCTCTGACCGACGCCTACAGCAAAACAAACGATCCCGTTCGGATGTATTTGCGCCGCATGGGTTCGGTGTCCCTGTTAACCCGCGAAGGGGAAATCGAAATCGCAAAACGAATCGAAGAAGGTGAACAGGAGGTACTCAATGTGATCATGAGTACCGACATCGCCATCAACGAACTCTTTGAAATCGAAACAAAACTCGAACAAAACGAAATCACCATCAAAGACGTGGTGAGAGACGTCGACGACGAGGAGGGAAACGCCGACGAAGAAGGCGCCCGAATCCGAGTTTTTGCAATGTTGGGCAAGGTTCGAAGGCTACGTAAAGAAAACGAACGGTTGTCGCAACAAGTCGAAAAAGGAGAACTTGTCGGCGCCAGCCTGGAACAAGCCAACGAACAATTGAGCAGCAACCGTCAGGAAATGATTTCCGCGCTGAAGGAAGCACGATTTAACAAACGGCAGATCGAGCGGATCGGTGAGCGGTTGAAGGCGGAAGTGAAACGGGTTCAAAAGGCCGAAACCGAGGTTTTAGACGTCGAACGCCAGTTAAGACTCACGGAAGCTCAGATAACGGATTTGGTGAGGGACACCAAAAAGGGCAACCAGGACGCGTTGGCTTTCGCCGCAAAACGAGGGCTTTCGCCCGACGACCTCGCAGATGCAGACAAACGAATCCGCCACGCACGACGTAAGATGCAGTCGGTAACGGAAACCACGTGTTTGGACGTAGAAGACCTTCGTCGTACGTACCGCGCGATTGTGAACGGAGAACGGAAGGCCGAACGCGCAAAAAGCGAGCTGGTTGAAGCGAATCTTCGGCTGGTGGTCAGTATCGCCAAAAAATATACCAACCGGGGTTTGCAGTTCCTTGATCTGATCCAAGAAGGCAACATCGGTTTGATGAAGGCGGTCGACAAATTTGAATACAAACGTGGCTACAAATTTTCGACTTATGCCACTTGGTGGATTCGCCAAGCCATCACCCGGGCGATCGCCGATCAGGCGCGAACGATCCGGATTCCGGTGCATATGATCGAAACCATCAACAAACTGATCCGCACCAGTCGATATCTGGTTCAAGAAATGGGGAGAGAGCCAAGCCCGGAAGAAATTGCCGAAAAAATGGAGATGCCGATCGACAAAGTTCGAAAGGTGTTAAAAATCGCCAAGGAGCCTATTTCCCTTGAAACCCCGATTGGTGAAGAAGAAGACAGCCATCTTGGTGACTTTATTGAAGATAAACGTATTGTTAGTCCTTCCGAAGCGGTCATCAACATGAATTTGCAAGAACAAACCCGCAAAATTTTGGCGACGTTGACCCCGCGCGAAGAAAAAGTGCTCCGGATGCGATTTGGCATCGGCGAAAAAAGTGACCACACACTGGAGGAAGTCGGACAAGATTTTTATGTGACACGTGAACGAATCCGCCAAATCGAAGCGAAAGCGCTAAGAAAACTTCGGCACCCAACCCGGTGCAAAAAACTCCAAAGTTTCGTTGAAAGTTAGAACGGCTTCTTATCGTGCGGGAAGACTTTCGTCGCCGCCCGACAGCATAAATCGAAGAAGATATCTTTTTAGATCGCGCTGCAACCCCTTGACGTCATTCTGCATTTCTAAATCAGCGGCAAAAGCACCCAGAGTATACCGTTTGTCAGCCAGACGTTGGGAGAGAGTTCGAAGGTTATTTTGTGTGTTCAGCATGGAACTTTGAGCCGTGTCTTGCATTTTCAAGGTGCGGGTTTGCAGTTCCGAAACAATCTCCGACAGTTCCGTAACGATTTCGCGGTCGAACCGTCGTAGTCCCGCCATGGATGAGGCAGTACGTCGGGCCACGGTATCCCGAATCTCTGTGAATTGCGCAACAATATGGGTCACGTCAACGTTGGGAAAGGAAAATTCGTCCAGTTTTGTTTGAAAATCTTTCCATAACTCGCCGATACGAATACCTTTTGTGTTCAATTCCGCAAAATTTTCGGCCGAGCACCATCCAAGTTCACACCACACAAACACGAGGTCCGTCACTTTACTCCGGAACGAGTCCACTTGGCTCGAGATACTACTTCCGGCTTCGTTGAAGACACCCAATGTGTGCGTCGCGTGGTCAAAAAGTGCGGTCAGGTTCATGCCGGGTTGCCCACAGAGCCGGTCGCCGGGGTTGACAGGAGCCCCCCGGGCGCCGATGTCCACCTCCACATAGTATTCCCCCAATGGGCTTACAGTGGTGATGTGCATTCGTGAGTCGGACCGGATGTGGTGAAATTCTTTGGCGTCGACTGACACCGCGACAAGCAAATGAGCGCCTTCGGCCAACGAAGCATCGCATGCTTTTCCGGCCTGGGACACTGCGGACTCTACTGTGCCAATACGCAGACCACCTAAGCGAACCGGGGCGCCGGTGTGCAAATCTGGTACGTTATCAAACGCGATATATAACTTAACAGTCGTGTCAGGCCGTAGTGCGTAATAAAGACCCGCGACGACACCGGCCACAAGCCCCGTCACCACCCAGAACCCGACAAATATTGTGACCCGCCGAGAAATCATTGTTGCAGTGTAGCTAGAGCACACCGTGCCGACAAGCGCAGCTCTTAACTTACCATGAGGCGGTAATCTTGTTTCTGAAATCGTACCATCATTGGGGCGGTCCAAACATGAGTGGAAACAAACCACAATTGCGCGTCGGAATCACTTGCGAACACCCTCGCCGTTTCTATATGGTACAGCGTCGGTTTTTTCGTGTTTGGAGGAACAAAATGCGTATTCGAGATTTGGTTTGGTTATGCGGCGCGGCAACACTGATGTTGGCCTGCGGCGCGGAGGAGCCCCAGAGCGACGACAACGGTAATTCCGGCGGTGCAACAACGCCCGAAGTTGAAGTCACGTTGCCGGCCTACGAATTGCCGTGGGAAAAAAAAGTGCCCGGCAAGGCCGATACTTATGACGACTACCGCGCGGCAAATCCACAGTGGTATGCGATCACCGAATTTCCCAAACCAAACACCTACCGGCATATGACCGAGTGGGAACCGATGCAGATCCTGTACACGACGTACTCGGACTCCATGCCGTCGGACCCGCAGGTTGCGAAAACCATTGTAGATATTGTCAAGGGCACCGTGGTGGACGCCAAAACAAAAGTTGCGGTCATCTACGAAAAGGCATCGGCCAAAACCGACTTAACCAACCGGTTGTTGGCGAACGGGATGACCCAGACACAAATCAACAGCATGGTGTTTTTTCATCAGATCAAAAACGAAACCATTTGGCATATTGACTATGGCCCGGTGCCGCTGCTTGACATGAATGACAACATCGCGTTTGGCGATTTCCGGTATTACCACCAACGGGTCGAGGACGACGCCATTCCAACGCAGATGGGCGCGTATTACAAAATCAATACCTTCCGAATGCCGGTCAACACCGAAGGCGGCACCTTCCAAGGTGACGGCGAAGGCACCTGTTATACAGCGCAACGTGCACTCCAAAACGCAGGCATGACGCTGACGCAGTTCCAACAAATTTGGTCGGATTACCTTGCGTGTACCAAGCAGGTCATCGTGATGAAAGATATCACCGACGACGGAACCGGCCACATCGACATGTTTTTTAAGCTGGTTGACAAAACAACCGCGATTATGGGCGAGTACAAGTTGCCTTACGTAACCGATGCAACCAACAAAAAGCGGATGGATGACAACGCACTGCAACTGGAAGCGACAACCGTGGCCGGCGGCAGCAAGATCAAGGTTGTGCGGATGCCGTTTCCAAGCAAAAAAGGCGGAATTCCAAGAACTTATATTAACAGCACGTTTGTTAACGGCGTCAATCTTTGGCCTATTTATACCGACATGAAAGACGCAGAAGCGGAGGCGTTGGCGGTGTGGCAACAGACGATGCCCACCTACAAACACATTGGCATCATCAGCGATAAAATCGCCAGTTACAGTGGAACCATTCACTGTATTACCCGAACCCTGCCGGTCGGCAATTACAAAGCTTGGATTGCCGATGGAACCTGCTCTGGCGGCAAATGTTCCGCGCCTGCGGGGGGTTATACTGGCGAATGCAGCGCGACAATCCCGTGTTCGGGGCCCGAATGGTTGTGTGAGTGTAACGACTGCAAATTCTGTGGACCCGACGCCCCTCCGAAATCCTGTGTTGGGTTCTGTGGTGGACAATCGGATGCCGGCTGTTACTGCGACGATTTGTGCAAACAATATAACGACTGCTGCGAAGATTACGACCAAGCCTGCTTATGTGAACCATCTTGCACCGGTAAAAAGTGCGGCGACAACGGATGTGGTGGAAGTTGCGGCACGTGCGGTGCGGGTACAACGTGTAATGCCGCCGGGCAATGTGAAGCGACGTGTAAACCCAATTGCACCGGCAAAACCTGCGGCGACGACGGTTGCGGCGGAAGTTGCGGCACCTGTGGCGCCGGCACCAATTGCACCAATGGGCAATGTGTTGCCATCTGTACGCCTTCCTGCTCAGGAAAAGTTTGTGGTAACGACGGATGCGGCGGGTCCTGCGGAACCTGCGCCGGCGGATCGTCGTGTAACGCGTCGGGCCAGTGTGTTGCCGATTGTGTGCCCAATTGCTCCGGAAAACAGTGTGGGGACGACAAATGCGGCGGAAATTGTGGGAGTTGCGGAAACACAAAAACGTGTGTCGAAGGGCAATGTGTTGGTGAATGCGCCCCTCAATGTAACGGTAAAGAATGCGGCGACGACGGTTGTGGTGGGTCATGCGGTCACTGTACTGACGGCGCTGTCTGTGATGCAGGGACCTGTTCCGCGGAATGTGCTCCGTCTTGTGATGGCAAAGAATGTGGCGACGACGGTTGCGGAGGTTCCTGCGGTACGTGCGAAGGCGGCGAAACCTGCACTGCTGCCTTCCAATGCGAAGCTGTAGCCTGTGTTCCGCAGTGCGGAGACGCTGAATGCGGCGACGATGGCTGTGGCGGCTCGTGCGGTGACTGCGATGGGGACGAAGATTGTCAAGAAGGCAAATGTGTATCGTCGGGATCGCCTGACACCTGTGAAAACCGTTGTGGCGAATTTGACGACAACGCGAACTGCCAATGCGATAGTGAGTGTGGCAACGTCGGCGATTGTTGTGAAGATATTTGCGACTACTGCAAAGATAACAGCGTATGTGACGACGAATGTGTATGCCCCGCTGTAGAAGAACCCGTGTGCGGCAAAGACGGAACCACCTATAGCAACGGCTGCCTTGCTGCATGTGCGAATGTGGAAGTCGATCACGAGGGTGCATGTAGCCCGGATGGACCAGACACCACTACTGGCGACGACACGGCCGGTGGCGACAACGATGCAGGCACCACGGGTGGCGCAGATACCGCCAATACGACGTCAGACACGACCGGTTCCAGCGACGCCACCAACAATGGCGGGTCGGTTCCACCAACTGGTTCAGGAGCAACCGGTAGCGGTTCAAATGACCGGGGTGGATGTTCAACACAGAGCAATTCAACACCGAGCAACCTCCCGCTCGCACTTATGATTGCTGTAGTAGTCCTCCTGGTGACCAAACGACGTCGTTCGGCCTAACCCATCCCACTCGGCAACCTTGCTTCTCCCACCCGTTTTGGCCACTGCTGGTCCAACTTCAACACCTTGACTTCCGAAATTCGACACGCCATGTTCTTGGAGGCTGTGAAAAAATATGGACGTGACCCAAGTCAGCCGATTTTCCGCCCCGTTGGCTTTGAAAAAGTTGAGTAATATCGAAAAAGTTGAGTAATATCGGGAATATTGCGAAACCTTTTTCGGAAGCCTTTGGGGCCAAAAGCGGCCGGAATTGGGGCACGTAGCTATTTTTTCACAGCCTCTTGTTACGGTTCGGGTTTTGACCTACCAAGCGGCGTAAGTTCGGAGGAGCCACGCCTCCTGTTTTGACATCGACGTTTCGGGAAAATCATGCAGAATTTTTCTTTATCCGCAAACCACTGCGGAATGTTTGTACCTGACCCACATTCAACCCCATTTCGCCACTGGCTGGTCGGCGCGGTAATCGTCGTGGGGATATTGGGTGGTTGCGTATCCCATTCCGCATATGGCGAACAGCCATTGGTCTACTTGAACATCGCCGCGTTAAACGATTTTCATGGCGGTTTATATGAAGAGCGGGTGGCAGGACAACCGGAACTCGCCATTGGCGGACTGCCGGTGGTGGTTTCTGCGCTGCACCATTTGCGTAAAAACGACCCTGATCTGCTGGTAGTCGACGCCGGCGACGTTTTTCAAGGTAGTTGGCCGGTAAACAAAACCGCGGGAGCCGCTGCGGTGAAAGCGTTTCGTTACATGGGGGTCGATGCGTCGGCGATTGGAAACCACGAATTTGATTACGGAAAGGGCCTTAACGACGGCCATCCCCTTCGCGGAGCGCTAGAAGACGCTGCCAAAAATGCACCATTTTTGTGGCTTACGGCAAACATTTCTGTACAACAGGGCGACGTTTGGGCGCCTTATCAACCCCAAGGTATTTTGCCCTGGACCGTCATTCGGAAAAAAGGTATTCAAATTGGAATTATCGGCCTAACCACTACCGAAACGCCTACCACAACCCTACCCAAAAATGTGGCTGATTTACGATTTGAAGACCCCATCACAACATTACGAACCCATGTGCCTCAAATGCGGGCCGCCGGCGCCAACGTGGTCGTGGTACTTGGCCATCTCACCGGAACCTGTAAGCCGTTCAGTTATGTTGAACCTGGCGAACCGTGTACGCCGGACGGTGAACTTGGGCGAATTTTGACCGAATTGCCTCCCGGATTTGTCGACGTCATCATTGCCGGACATACCCATTCGTTGGTCGCCCAACGAACCGAAAAGACGTTCGTGTTGTCCAATCGAAGTCGTGGCCATATCATTGGGAGATTGACGCTGGCTGTCGGTCCTTCCGGCATCGATCCCGACAAATCGATTCTCCATAAACCATGGGCATTGACTCATCGCCCACTTGATCCTGGATGCGACGGGGGTACATACGACATCGCCCCAGTAGACGTGGGTGGTGTAACGCTGACGCCCGACTCCCATGTTGTGGAATGGCTCAAAGGCCTCGAATCGAGGGCCGGCAGTCAGTGTGATATCGTTGGATGTTCCGATGAAGTGTTGAACCGCAATCGCACCACTGAAAGTCCCCTTGGTAACGTGGTTGCCGATGCTCTACATCACGCATTCCCCGACGTTGATATCGCGATTCAAAATTCAGGTGGGCTGCGTGCGGATCTTCCCAAGGGAAAAATCCGTCGGCGCCACGTCGCCGACGTCATGCCATTTGATAACCAAACGGTGCTGCTGGAAATGACCGGCCACCAAATCAAAACCATGTTGCGAATCGGTTCTTCCGGCGCACACGGGGTGCTTCAGGTGTCCGGCGTCCGCTACGCCTTTGACCCGGCAAAAACCACTGGGTCCGACCTGAACGGCGACTCCAAAATCGAGGAATGGGAACTCGATAAATTATGCCATGTTGTAACGGACGATGGCGCTCCGATCGACGAAAACCACACTTACCGCGTGGTGGTAAGCGACTTCTTGTTGGATGGCGGAGATCATCTGGCCCCGGCCATGACTGGCGCCAAAGTAGTCGAAAGAGGCGGACTTGTTCGTGAAATCATTGCACAGTATTTCCGCTCCAAGGACCCAAAATGCGTTGTGCCGACAACACACTCCCCAAAAACGTTTCGGATTACCCCGGGTCCGTGCACACCCTGATCCACTCCGCATCAATAAATATAACTGAACAACCCGCTTATTTAGGCTGCTGCCCATTCCCACTAGATGGTGTCGGCGCATAAAATGACACCCCCCGCGAATCTTCATCAACCGTCAGTGGATGGTGTAATGGCGGAAACGCCCGCTGTTCACAATCGAGCCTGTCACACAGCCGACAGGTCACCCCAACCGGAACGGCTGCCTGCACGTTGTCCAAATCAACCCCATCGGCATAAACAAGATGCCGCGCGTGACTGATTTCACATCCCAACCCCACGGCATGGACCGGGGCGGTTGACGGATACCCACCGAGGCGTTTCGAAATGGTCCTCGCCACACAAAAAAAAGTGGCTCCATCCGGCATCTGCGACACCTGAACCCGAATCATTCCAGGTGTGAGAAACGCCAGACATACGTCCCATCTCGGACAAACGCCGCTGAATCGTGCAAAGCGGATCCCCGACGCACTAAACCGTTTCGAGATATTGCCGGCGATGTCGATTCGTAGCATATGGAATGGTATGGCTGAACGACCCTTACGGCGTAGTGTGGTCAAACGGTGACAAATCTGTTCAAAACCAGCACGAAACCGATGTCCCAGCAACTCAATGTCATAACGTTCTTTGATTGCGGCTTCGTGAAATTTGTCATACGGCATCAAAACGGCCGCAGCAAAATAGTTTGCCAACACAACCCGGGCGATGGAGCGGGACACCGGGTTTGTCAACGTCACATCGTCAGTAAGTTGCGTAATATCGTCGTAGTGCAACAGCATTCCGGCCTGATGCGCCATCTGAAAGTTACGACTTCGCGGGGGCAGTAGTTCCGACAAGTACAAAACACGTTGCGTACGATCAAACCTCCGCAGCGTATGCCCCCTTTCACCGGAGCGATCAATACGCACCTGGACTCCAAGATGTTTTTCGAGAAACCAATGTAATCCCCGATAGACATCATCTTCATCGAGGTCCGCTTTTCGCCAGAAATCTTCCGCATGCTCTTCCAACTGCGGAAAATAATTCAAATGTCGCTGGACAAAGTCGTTGACTTCTTCGGTCGGCAGCCGCGCAACATCCACGCCAACCAACTCGTCGTTGTGAGTCACCTGAGACGCGACGGTTGTCAGCGAGGTCTGCGTGTTTTGGTACCGCTGATACAAAGCAACCACCGCGTCCGCCACCCCGGGAAGTGTGCGAGCGAACTCCCGGATATCGTCTGCGGGAACCACATGGTTTTCCAGCGCCAAATCCCCAAACACTTCCTGCAGTTCCAACACCAAACGTTCGTCCACGTCCGATTCAAACTGCGCCAGGTCAACGTCCAGCGCCTTCACAAGTTTGATCAACACGTTGGCCGTGAGCGGTCGCCTATCATGTTCGATGAGGTTTAAGTAACTGGCCGAGATCCCAAGTTCCGCGGCAAGCTGGGCCTGAGTCACTCCCCGTTGGGTTCTCATTGACTTTACTTTTGCACCAAATTGCATGACTCGATCCTCGTGATTTTTGCAAATATTTACAAAATCAACAAATTCACACAAATAGTTTACAATGAATTGCTTACAAACACCACGGTTTATCGGCAGTTCATCTGCTTGACAGGCTTGTAAATAATGTCAATATTCCTTCGTAGTTTATCGGAATTCGGGAGTTTTCTGGAATGAACAACCTTGTCGAAACCTCGCCCAATGTCATGATAGCCCCTCGCACAGACATCGGAGCTGAAATCCTGACCCCCGCGGCACTCGAATTTGTTGTCATGTTGGTGGAGCAATTTGCGCCGGCGGTATCGGCGTTGTTGGAAACACGGCAGTTACGACAGAAACGATTTGATAACGGGGAACTGCCCCAATTTTTGCCGGAGACCCGCGTTATCCGAGAATCGGATTGGAGAGTTGCCCCTATCCCAGCCGATTTGATCGACCGTCGCGTAGAAATTACCGGGCCGGTTGACCGAAAAATGATCATCAATGCGCTTAACAGCGGCGCCAACGTGTTCATGGCGGACTTTGAGGATTCGAATTCACCCACTTGGGACAACGTGGTATTGGGCCAGGTTCACCTTCGGGACGCCGTCCGCGGTACCATTGGGTTTACTGATCCACAATCGGGAAAAGTGTACTCGCTCGGCCCCAAACCCGCCACACTGATGGTTCGACCTCGTGGCTGGCATCTTGTCGAATCCCACATGCAAGTCCGCGGAAAACCGGTCCCGGGAGCGTTGTTCGATTTTGGTCTGTTCTTTTATCACAATGCAACGGAGTTGCTAAGTCGTGGTAGCCGGCCCTATTTTTATTTGCCCAAACTACAAAGCCACCGAGAAGCCGCATTGTGGAACAGTGTATTTGTCAAAGCACAAGCCGCATTGGGGATTGCGCTGGGCACGATCCGCGCCACCGTTCTGATTGAAACCCTACCTGCGGCGTTTGAAATGGACGAAATCTTATATGAACTCAAGGATCATTCGTTGGGTCTGAACTGTGGCCGGTGGGACTATATTTTTAGCTACATCAAAACATTACGTAATGACCCCGAACGGGTGCTTCCCGACCGTGGCCAGGTCACCATGACCCAGCATTTTCTTCGCAGTTATACATCCTTGTTGATTCGGACCTGTCACCGGCGTGGCACCTTTGCAATGGGTGGAATGGCAGCGCAGATTCCAATCCGAAATGACCCGGAAAAAAACGCGGCCGCGATGGCCAAAGTGCGCGAAGACAAACTCCGTGAGGTGTTGGATGGGCACGACGGAACATGGGTTGCACATCCGGGATTGGTGGCTTTAGCGCGGGAAATTTTCGACCAACATATGCAAACGCCGAATCAGATCGACAAGTTGCGGTTGGATGTTGCGGTCGACGCCACCGATCTGGTCTCCCCTCCTACCGGATTTCGTACCGAAGCCGGTCTGAGGCACAACATTCGTGTCGGCGTCCAATACCTGGAAGCCTGGCTTCGTGGCTCAGGATGTGTACCGATTTACAACCTGATGGAGGACGCAGCAACTGCGGAAATTTCTCGTACTCAGGTATGGCAGTGGTTACACCACCGAACATTCTTGGACGGCGACAAAGAATTGACTCCGGCTTGGTTTTATGAAGTTTTGGACCAAGAAATGGACGCGATTCGTAACGAAGTGGGGGACGAAGCCTACGCCGCGGGGCGATTTGCCGAAGCCAAAAAGCTGTTTTCGCAACTATCTACGGAGAAAAACTATACAGAATTTCTGACCGTAGTTGCCTACAACCAATTGCTCGACCATGAATCCAAGGTGGGCACTGAGCAGTGACATCATACACAATCGATTTCAACAACCTCAGAAAGGAACAGATATGACCGATACCTCAAATAAACCATTTGACACACAGCGTGGTAGTATGAACGACCCCGAACGTTGGAAGGGCATCACCCGACCCTATTCCCAGGCACAAGTGAAACGTCTTCAAGGGTCGCTAGTCATTGAACACACCTTGGCACGCCGTGGAGCTACACGCCTTTGGCAATTGATGCACGAAGAACCCTACGTCGCATCATTGGGAGCCATTACCGGAAACCAGGCTATGCAACAGATTCGTGCGGGTCTCAAGGCGATTTATGTAAGCGGCTGGCAGGTTGCAGCCGATGGTAATTTAGCGGCGCATACGTACCCTGACCAGAGTCTGTATCCCGCAAACAGTGTTCCGGCAATGGTGCGACGAATCAATCAAGCCTTACAACGCGCCGACCAGATCGAACACTCCGAAGGACAGGTGACGCGAGACTGGTACGCCCCGATGGTAGCGGACGCCGAAGCCGGATTCGGCGGTGCACTCAACGCCTACGAGTTAATGAAAGCGATGATTGAAGCGGGCGCCGCCGGCGTTCATTTTGAAGATCAATTGGCCGCGGAAAAAAAATGTGGCCATATGGGCGGCAAGGTGTTGATTCCGGCATCGCAGTTTATTCGTAACCTTGTTGCAGCAAGGCTCGCTGCCGACGTTCTCGGTGTGCCAACCATTCTCATCGCCCGCACGGACGCCAACAGCGCCCGCCTTTTGACCGCCGACGTGGATGAAGTCGACCGCCCGTTTGTGTTACCGGATCGTACTCCCGAAGGTTTTTTTCGATACGCCGGCGGAATCGAGGCCGCGATCGCACGGGCGTTGGCATACGCACCGTTTGCCGATCTGTTGTGGTGCGAAACATCGACCCCCGACATTGAGGAAGCGCGACGATTTGCCGATGCCGTTCACAGGAAGTTTCCAGGCAAGTTGTTGGCGTACAATTGTTCGCCGTCCTTTAACTGGAAAAAACATTTAACCGACGACCAAATTGCGCGATTTCAAAAGGAGTTGGGAGAATTGGGATACAAATTCCAGTTTGTGACCCTGGCCGGATTCCATTCGTTAAATTACGGGATGTTTGAATTGGCAAAAGGTTACAAAGACCACGGCATGACCGCCTATTCAGCCTTACAACAAGCTGAATTTGCTGCGGAAACCTCTGGTTATTCCGCCACCCGCCATCAACGCGAAGTTGGTACCGGCTACTTTGACACCATCGCCGAAACAATTACCGGCGGCGCGGCATCGACACTTGCTTTACACGAATCCACAGAAACCGAACAATTTCATTAACCCGGATTTCTCAGCGGGTGTGAGAAATCCGGGCAGAAATCAATCGTGGCAGGTATCAGGGCAACCGTTGCCGTCGTTATCTACGGTGAACGGAAGGGGGGTGCCCGAAAGGGCGAGTTGTACAAGGACCATAGACATCTGAACGTCTTTGACATTCCAGGTCCCATCGCAGTTTAAATCGGCATAATAAATAGTTGGCTGAACACAAGCGGGGGGCGGATCGGTGGGGTTTTTGAGATTCCACAACGCCACTTGGATCAGGCAGTTGGTATCCCCAACATTCACCAGACCATCGCCATTGACATCACCCATAGACGCACAGATACCACACTGTGTCAGCGGTACGGGCGTGCCCGGAATACATCCGTTGGCACCGTCGCACTGTTCTTCCCCATTACAATCATCCAGGTCGTTACAATCGGAAATCACGATGTCTTGATCCTGGGTAGTCGTGTTGCCCAACCCATCGTCAAACGTCCAGGTCACCGTATAAGTCCCCAACTGGCTGAGAACAGTCGGACTGTTGGTAGTGCCAACAATGGGTCCGGCACAGTTGTCCTGCGCAACAGGCGGCGTAAGGGTATAAACACACTCACTGGCCACATCGGGCAATGGATTGATCGCCGGCACAGGTGCCAAGGTATCATCCACAATCACCTGTTGGGTTTGTACCACCGCCGTATTCAAACCATCGGTGTACTGCCAGTTCACCGTATACACACCCTGCTGTGAGAACGTCGTGGCGCCAAGCGGCACACCCACAATGGTATTGCCAAGGTAATCGGTTGCGGTAGGCGGGTTTGCCGCCACCGATGCGGAACATTGACCGGTCACCGTGGGCAGTGTCGGGATATCGGGGATAGGTGGCGGCACGACGTTGACATTAAACGTACACGTCGCAGCATTCCCGCAGCTATCTTTGCCGGTTGCAACCACTTCCGTAGACGAATTGAGAGGATACACCCCCAGCGCACCAAAGTAGCTGATTTGTGTATTGATATCGCAATTGTCGGTAGCCGAAATAAAGTTGGAAAGGTTTCCGGCTTCCGACCCATCCAGGTTGATATCTACCAATGTCACGTCGTCGCATTCCAACACCGGCGCCTGACCGTCATCATACACCGTGATGCTTTCCGAAGACGCGATGGTGCCGTCAACAAGCTCTGCACTCACTTTAATGTGATAGATTTCACATTCGGTTGGTAAGATAGCATCAAACCCATAGGTGGGTGTCAGCCCCCACTCGGTTGCACCGGGTACGTCGGTCCGATGAATGGCCGGGTTCAACATGATCGGGGGGCCGTTTTCCACGGTATACCACATCGATTGGATCTGAGCGTTGGCAACCGCTTGGGCACCCGGTCCCAAAGGAATCGAATTCACCGTGCCAACCACACCAAAATCACCGACGTTGTCCTGCTCCACACACGGAGGTGCACTCGCGGTAATTTGCAGATTGGGCGTAATTTCCACGGTTTGACCACACCCCACGGCGCCGACATCAAATGGCGGCAACGTTGTCGATCCACCGTTGACGATTTTGTAACTCAGGTTCAACCCCTTATAAACACCCGCCGGCAGGATCATTTTGATGATTCCTTCCTGGGCCGCATTGGCCACACCCGAAGGCGTTCCATTGACCGCTTTGATGTCGATCCGCGGCCCACCGATTTTGCTCGGAGAACCCGCCGCCAACGGCTCGAAATCGCCCACCAGGAATCCCGCGCCGGCCACATCTTTGGAAACAACCGGATCGTAAATCATCTTGGCGACACCTCCTCCGGTGTCCTTGATAGTCAACCGTACAACGCCAAAACAGAGGTCGAAGTTCTGGTTTGCCAACGTCTGTCCCGGAAAAATCGGGGACGCATCAAGAAGAGTCGGCGCAGTCTGAGCAGCGTTGGGTTGCTGTCGAATATAATGAAGCGTTTGGCTGATATACCCTTCAGGATCAGTCGTAACCCCCGCTTTGAACTGCAACACCAGAATACGAGCTCGCCAATATCCCGGCAACCAGGTGCCATCGGGGGCGGTCCAGTTGGGGCGAATCACCGGATAATAATAAATCCCGGTGGTTTTGTTGCCGTTGGGATCGATATAAGGTTGTCCGGTAATGGGATCGAGGTCGGGAATCGGCTCCCCGTAGGTAAATGCGCCGGTATCTCCACCCGTAGGGGTCAACGCCTCGTAAGTCGTCACATAAGTCCACGCACCGTTTTGGATTTTGTTGGCTTCGGTATAATAATCGACCGCGGCCAGCAAACGCACCGGATTCGGGGCGTCGGCATCGATAAACGTTCCGCCGTCGTACATCGTCACGGTTCCCGACACATAACCGGGGTGAACCAACGTCGGGGTCGGTGACGTACCCGGAGCCGCATAAATCGAACACTGGCTGGGCACCGACGGCCCGGGAGGAGTCGGATACCCCACCGTAGTAAACGCAGAAGTACGCGGATTGCCGTTGGCATCTTTGTCATAACTCGGGTGGGTGTACAAACGGGCCAAACTGTCGCCGGAGTTGGGATAGCCGGCCACCGTCGGCGGGCGATCGACAACACTCTGGAACCGAACACCATTGAAAGTGGCCGGCACCAACGAAGGAATCACAAACTCGCCGGACGAAGGATTGGCAACCGTATCCAAAATTCCATTGCGGCTGGCTGCGACTTCGCCAAACGTACCTTGGAACCAAATGGTAGAAGTGATCTCGTTTTCACCATAAACGTCGCCATATCCGACGATACATGAACGATCTTGGAGATCGGTCAACGGAATACACACACTGGTGACCGCCATCGGGGGCGCCACAACGTCGACATAGGATAAGCCACCCAACAAATCGGCAAACTTAACACTCCTGGAAGTGCCATCGGGATGGTTGTAGCTGATAAATGTGCTGTGAGTGATCCGGTAATTTTGGCGCGCGGGGTCTTGAAATCCGCGGACGACCACAAATTCGTTGTTGCAGCAAGTGTTGTACCATATCGCCGTAGTACCTTCGCTGATCGGCGGATTCTGGTAGTCATTCCCTTGTAACGCAGCGATGTAGAGGTTCCCGCCTGTCGTCACAACCGGCGTTTTTCCACCCGCAGCACACGCAGATCCAGCGCCGGTTCCGGTAAAAATCTGATTGTCGGCAGCCGAACCGATATAGAACTGCACTTCGATAACCGCCGGAGACGTTTGAAAATGGTGATTGGGAACCGAGTTGGTGGCCGGGGTCACCGCAATTCGTTTATCGATGTTGTTTTCTTTTCGTTCGGTTTGGTAATATAAGGCGTTGAATTGTGTCCCCGGAATCCCCTGTTGATCCAGTCGCATCCACGGGTTCACGTTGTAGTACAACGTTTCGTTAAGTGCGCGCTGTACATTCAAGATGTACGACGCGCGCATGCTGTTGACCGTTGTGATCTGGCCGTACGCATACAAAGTTGGGATCGTGGGTGTGGAGTCCGAATACGCTCGAATGCCGAAGTTTCCGTCCCACAATCCACCCCAGTAGGTCATCGACGCAAACCCGTGATTTTGTAGTACATTATACACTTCGGCGCCGTTTGGATCCAACAGTGCCGGATTCACCAGATCAAGCGGTGTGCCGCTTGTGTCCGTCAGCCGAAATTCCCCGGTTACGGGAATCGAGTCCCCCACCAATTGGGCATAGGCGCTCTGCGCCGTCATGACAAAAACAATCATCATCGTCGCCGCCGCCAGGCGCCGAAACCATCCAATGTCGTTGTAAGCCGGTGGATTACTCCGGAAAACACTTTCGTATACGAACATGGCCACCTTCCTCGCTAAAAAAACAACGCCGCCGTTCCTGTTACATCACAATTCGGCTACGATTTCTGCGTCCTGACCGGATTTGATTATCCTGACCGCTCAAAACAACAACGCCGTACGCCTTGGCACCTTACTTCGTCAAATCACCGAATGGCCGGCAGGTCAAATCCCAACCTGCCGGCCAATCGAAGTTGTTTGTCGAAAACTTTGTCTCACAACACGACTACAAACGTAAGTGTTTTCTTGTCACCGTTCTGACAGGACCCCTCAGCGACGGTCAGGAAACACCAACCCCAAATCGGCTGCGACTTTGGCGGCGGCGTGTTTTCCGGACATCATGGCGCCGACTATCCCGTGTCCCGCGCGGGTGGACGCGCCACAAAAATAGAGCCCCGGGATTGGTGACCGATAAGAAGGACGGTTTTTCATAAACTGAGACGGGATCGCCGCCAGTCCATATCCGGTGCCGTCTGTGGCCCGAGTAAATCGGCTGTGAGTGACCGGTGTGGCCGATTCACGAAATACGATGTGATCTTTGGACCCGGGAAATAAGTTGTTGAGCCTTTCGATCATCTGATTCTCAACCTCTTCTTTTCGGCGGAGGTAGACATCGTTCCGTTTGTATCCCCAATTGTCGGCCAAACCTGGCTCGACCCCCCACAATCGGGGGTTACCGGGCACCAGGGTCATGACTTCGACGTTATAAATCCCTTCAGGAGCATGATGCGGATTGACCGGGTCTTTCATGGTGGCACTGGTAATATAACAAGCGCCGACTTCGGGTGTGGTTTTCTGATTGGCGTCCCGATACAACGACTCCATATCGTAGGTATCAAACTGCCAGTAGTTGGTGACCTGCATCCCCAAAGCGCGTAAATCGGCTTTTATCCCAAGGCAAGTCAAAAAGATGGCGGCAGCCATTTCGTATTGTTTTGCTTTTTCCAAAGCTGGGGTCGGCAACACAGCGGGCGGAACCAGTTCCAACATCGTACGTTTCAAATCTGCATTGGAAATCACCACTTTAGCCCGCACTTCGGCGATTTCCCCATCGCGCGGCTCGGTACGAACCCCTACGGCGCGCCCGTTTTCGACCAGGATTTGCGAAATGCCACGCCGCAGATGGATCGTACCGCCGCGACTTTCTACGGCAGCGGCGATGTTATCCGCCAATACCTGCCCACCTCCGCGGGGATAATATGCCCCACGAAAATAATGTGCGGCCAACCCCGCGTGCAGCGCCACACTGACCCGACTTGGCGGCAAACCGTAATCCCCGTTTTGTCCGGCAATCACCGCCCTCAAATGAGGATTTTGGGTCACCGTATCCAAAAAAGCACCCAGTGTCGCGTTTTGATATCGGGCCAACAGGCGCCCAAACAACAGCACTTCCAGCACCACGACCGCAGAAAGTTTCCCACCCCGATTCGCCATGGTACGGCCGATTCGATCCACCTGCTGCACCAGTTTCACATACCGATCAATCCCGCGGCGTTCCGACGGAAACAAATCGACCAGCCGCTGCCGATACAAATCCAAATTCGCAGGGACCCGAAACCGAAAGTCCGGAAACACAAAGGTATCAAACCCATCGGGATCCATTTCCAGAAAATCGACGTGCACCCCGATGTCTGCCAACATCTTGGGAATGAGACCATCCGGCGTACAATCTCCGACGTAATGAAGCCCAATATCAAAATGATACCGTTGATTTTTGGGACCACGGGAAAACTGGGTAGCACAACCGCCGGCCACATAGTGACTGTCAAAAACAGCAGTCCTCAATCCCAATTGAGTAAGATAACCAGCGGCAGTCAATCCACCGGGACCAGCGCCCACAATGGCAACGTCGACCGAATCCGGCAGAGGAGCACGAGCACGCAACCGGGCGACGGACGACGAAAGGGGTTCGGGAAAAGACACGTTATACTCCACTTGGCAAAAACGAATTTCGATGAACGGTTACACCGCCTCTGGGTCACAACATTAACAAAATCGATACAAGGTTGCGACCCCAGCCCTAATGCCGATGACCTGAGGTTTTTGTGAGTTATTCTGCCACTTTACGTTTGTCATTGGTTAGTTCTTAAGGAAAATTCCTCAATAAATCCATTACTCTGAGTTTGTGAAAAAATCTGGGCGCGGAGTGTAGGCGTGGATTTGGCGGCGAATCGGCCAGGAAAAAGTCGAGTAATATCGGGAATATGGCGCAGGAATTTTTGTGGGCGACACGGCCAAAGGCGGCAGGGCGTGGAAGTCATCGAAAAACACCACACACCAGCGCCCGTTGTCGCGACTTTTTTACAAACTCCGGTCTTTTGCATATGTTACGCGGTCACTGTAGCACCCTCAGAGATGGCTAACGAGATTCGAAACACGGCTCGAACACCCTCATTTTACGACTAAGTTGTCTCCGCGACGTGTTCGAGAGACCTGGTACTGGCCTTGATGATATGATGGGCACACGGCCGCGACACCCAACAACGTGTCATAAATGCCGGAAACACACCCCGATATGGACTTCCGGAGGTGTCTTGAAGGCAACCTTTGGCCACCGAATGGTATCCAGTAGACCACTCAGTGGCATCAACCAGGTGTTCGAGCCGTGTCGCGAAGGTATTGCAAAGTGTCCATGACCCTACCCTGCCACCTGCAAGAGATTCGTGTTGGTCAATCGGTGCGTTGAGATGACATCGTTTGGCGTGCGAGAGATGTTCGTTTTCAATCGAGCCGTCATTCCTAATCAATGGCGAGGTCTCAACCCACGTCATCGACGTTGTCGCTGACCTTCTTTGCGATGTCTTTAGTGAGATACGTATCCCTTAAACGAAAAAAGCCACCTACGTGTGTGGTGTTTTTTGGGGGATTTTACGACCCAGCCGAATTTGAGCCGGATCGCCCCCCAAAAACTTGAGGCATATCGGGAATATGGCGCAAGGTTTTTTTGGGGGGCGAGGCGGCCAAAGGCCGCGATGACAAAATTTCATCTAAAAACACCACACACCTAGACGTCTGGTCTACTCTGCGATAACCCGGCCTTCCGCCGCCGTCTGGAAGCTTCCGCCGCGGGCCTGAAAATTTTTCTTCAATGGCGAAGGGCACTTACAACGCGTCGTTCGGCGCTTTTTTTTTGGCGTCGAAAACCATCGGTCGCCAGAACACAGCATTTTCGCGGCGGCGGAAGGTTTTTTTTCCGCGGCGGAAGCTTCCAGACGGCGGCGGAAGCTCCACGGGAGATCCCTATCTTACCACCATGTGTCTGTTGACATGCCGCGGGGCGGCTTTACACTCGGCAACGTACCGAAACAGCGGCCATTGTTTTTTCGGAGCCGCATTTGTTATTACAAGGAAACGACTTGGAAACATTACCCGATAGCGGCCTTATTGCCGTTTTGGCTGATCGATTTCAGAAAAATCACCGGCGCCATTCCGGAATCGATTGGGATTCTGTCTTGGCCCGACTGCATAAGTTCCCGGAAAAATTGGCCGCATTGGCGGCTATGGAAGAAACTGGAGGCGAACCCGACGTCGTGGGTTTGGATGCCGCATCTGGGGAGTTTGTTTTTTGTGATTGTTCACCCGAAAGTCCACTCGGACGCCGAAGTCTTTGTTATGACCGTGCGGCTTTGGATTCGCGGAAAGAAAACAAACCCAAAGGAAATGCCATAGAGATGGCGTCGACCATGGGAATCGAGTTGCTCACCGAAGAACAGTACCGGCAATTACAACTTTTGGGCGAATTTGATCGCAAAACTTCCAGTTGGATCAAAACGCCCGACCCCATTCGTAAACTCGGCGGGGCTCTCTTTTGTGACCGGCGTTATCATCACGTGTTTGTGTATCACAACGGCGCCGAATCGTATTATGCGGCGCGGGGATTTCGCGGAAGGCTTCGGGTATAAATTTTTTTGCAGTCATGGCTGCAAGTTCGAAGGTTTTTGGCGGAAACGCCATGTCGCCAAAAACGCGGGCAAATCTGCCCACTTAAATCGAAGTTGGCCCCGAAACAGGGGAACTTTGGCCGCGCCGCAAATTTCGGTGTACAACGTCGTCATGCCGGTCAGCGGTCGGAACAATGAAACGTTTTTTTCCCCGTGAAGAAAATACGTCGCGCCGTCATCACCACACCATGTCAGGTCGTAGATCAGTGTGCCCCAACGTCGCCTTGGCCGAAGCGTCAACGTACCGGTCGTATGCACCTCGGTCGCCAGGTTTTCGACGGTGACAACGCCTTCCAAAGACAACGTTCCGCCTTGGTCGTGCTTAACGGCCTTCTGGAACACATCCTGGTCGTTTGAAAATACCCTTAGTGTGAAATCGACATCGCACCGTGTCCCATCGGATAGTCGGACACAGTGGCCACTCATGGTTTCCTGAAATTGTAGAGCCGCCCCATTTTCCGGTAACTTATAATGAACTGGCTGGGACAAACGTGGGCGCCGCGGGGTACCGTGTTCCAGGCGTTGTGCCAACCGTTGCCCCGCCCGTTCCGCCAACGCCATGATCGTCACCTGGGGATTGACACCCAGCGGACCCGGCACCGCCGCGCCATCCACCACGTACAACCCAGAAATATCGTGACATTCATGATTGGCATCAACAACCGACCGGGACGGATCCGCCCCCATCCGACACGTGCCCAACGGATGGAAACCCGCCAGTTCCAACCGATGGGCACCAAACCGTCCCTCCGTTTCCCGGCGTAAACGTTCGGCTCCCGCTATATCGTAAACCGGAGATGCCCCGCGAATAGCCAACTGAACCTCGCCGGCACCCGCGGCCAAAAACAACTTGGCCAACAACGACTGCCCCAAGACGAACCGGCGACGGTCCGCTTCATTGATATAATAATGAATCCTCGGTCGACCGCCGGACCCCAGCACCAGTCGCCCCCGCGAAGAATCGGCAATCATGAACCCAAACGTCGCATAATAACGAAACTCTTCAACAAACCGTGTCCAGGCTGCGCCGATCCGCAAGTTGGTAACCGCGGCGATGTCGAGCGGCACCGAACCCCCTTCAAACCGGATTCCTTGGTCACAAAACGTATCCACCCCTACACCCTGGGGTACGCCTTTCCAGCCATCCACGGGGTGATCAAACCGCCCCCAGGCATTCATCGCCGGGTGGACCGTGAGGTTTTTACCCACCTGACCTGATCGGTTGGCCAACCCCTGTTTCAACAACAACGCTGGGGTGGCCAAACTGCCGCAGGCCAGTACCACCGCCCGGGCCAACACCCGCAATCTGTGTCCCGAGGCACCTCCGGCACGGGCAACCACACCGACAGCACGTCCGCCGGCAACAAGGATTTCTTCGACCCGTGCGTGATAGATCAATTGCCCACCGGCCTCCATCGCGGCGGGGATATAACTCACATTGGTCGACCGTTTGGCATCGGTGGGGCATCCAAAACAGCACACACCTTGTCCATCACACCCGGGTGCGTTCCGTAACAGCGGCGCGCAGTTCCATCCCAACGTTTCGGCACCGCGAGCGATGACCTGGGCAACTTGGCCGAGCGCCTTCCGGTCGGACGGGGCCACCCCGAGCCGGGTTTCCACCCGTTCAAAATGGGGTTGTAAACTTTCGGGGTCCAAATCCGTTAAGCCGTGTTCAAATCGCCATCGGCGCAAAACGGCCTCCGGGGTTCGAAAACAGGTACCCGAGTTGACGGTTGTGGATCCACCTACCGTATCGCCGGTGGGAATGAGGATCGCGCCGTTTCCTAAGGTAAGATAATGGCGCATCATCGAAAGAGAACGTTCCCACGGCCAACCACCGAAATCGGTTCGTTTAAACCAACCTCCCGATTCCAGAATCAATACCGCTTGTCCCCGGCTCGCCAAGGTGTGAGCAACGACCGCTCCTCCCGCACCACTGCCGACCACCACTACGTCGACCTCCAGGGTTTCCCCGTCGGCGAGACTCCGGGCATCGATCAGCCGCCGATGCCATCTCGCGACCTCCTCGGTTCCGCAAAGTTGTGTCGATGCACTGTCTATCCCCACACCAGACGCCACAACACCCCGGGTGACCTGCGCCAGCCGAAGCGGTGCGGTCGTACCCAACACCAATGCCGAGGACAGGGCGCAATCGGCCAACGTTTTCAGTGTTTTCGTCCGAAGTTCGACCGGCAAATCAAACAACCGCCGACCGGCAAGGGGAATCGCCGCCACATCCAAAGCCGACAAAAGCGTACCATACCGACCTGCGGCCTCGGATCCGATGCGCAACAGGATCGCCCATACATGATTGACCAAGTCGGCATCGGGCGCCGCCACGGTTTGCCCCGCCGGAGTCACCGCCTCTGCCAACAATACAATGCGCCGTGCATCGGCGGCGTCCAACCGCGGTATCATTGAGTTCTCCGTTGTTTGGGACACGATGATGGGTCTTGTTGTTTCCAACCATGGTGTTTGCGCCATGTTTCACCTCAGCCACGCACCAATCGAAAAAGAAATCATGACCAACTGGTCACGACTTGATGGATTATGCCTGATGTCCGTGATAATAAAAGACCGGGGAAACGAAGTTTGTTTGACGGAGATCAAGATGAACCGGGATGAGTGTAATGGGTTTCGGTACGATTTTTCGCACAAGGGTCATTATGAGAGTTATTTTCAGCGGGCCAATCACCCAAACCGACCGTTGGCGTTTTGGATTCGTTATACTGTGTTTTCGCCGCGGAATCGCCCAAAAGATGCGGTAGGTGAACTCTGGGCAATTTATTTTAATGGTGAAAGTCACAAAATTACTGCCGTCAAAGAAAACATCCCCATAACACGTTGCCGGTTTGCGCCATACGGGCTCAACATCCAGGTCGGCCAGGCCACGCTCGACAACCAGGTTTTACAAGGGCAATCATCGGCGCTGGGCAATACCATCGCCTGGCAACTCCAGTATGAGTCGCCGTCGCCTCCGTTGTGTTTGTTAAAACCGCAGTATTATACAGCCCCGTTTCCCAAAGCCAAAGCGTTGGTGGGGTCTCCGTTTGCGGTCTATCACGGCAACCTGACGGTCAACGACGAAACCATTGCCATTGACGGTTGGGTGGGTAGTCAAAACCACAATTGGGGTAGCCAACATACGGATCGGTATGCCTGGGGCCAGGTGTGTGGTTTTGACAACAGCGCCGACACCCACCTGGAGATAGCCACGGCCAAAGTTAAAATCGGCCCGTCATTTTTTCCGATCCGCACCCCCTGGATGACCATGGCAGTCTTACGTTATCAAGGGCGCGACTACGCGTTTAACGACATGGTCACGGCATTACGAGCAACGGCGGAATACGATTTTCGTGTCTGGCGGTTTTCAACTCAGTGTCATGGCGTACAGTTGGAAGGCCGAATGGAAACAACAGCAGTGGATTTTATTGGGTTACCTTATGACAACCCGCCCGGTGGGCGGAAAACGTGCCTCAATTCCAAAATCGCAACGGCGGAGATCCGCCTTTCTTTTCCCGGCGAACCGCCGGTGACGTTGTTTTCCAAACATCGGGCTGCGTTTGAAATTCTCACCGACGACAACAATCATGGGGTCGAAGTATTGTCGGTTTGAAACATTTCCAACAACCTGACCCGTCGCTACGAAGAGTTTGTGAACCCGGCTTCGTGACTTCCGTCTCGGTGTCCTGTATACGTGTAGCGCCCAATAGGAAGGTATGGAACGTCTCCATACCGAAGGTGTGCGGGGTCCCGTCCCGCATAGGGTTTCCGGCATTTGTATGAGGTAATCCTCTCCGGCAGGATTTCACCATGTTGTATCAGGTGTTGATTCGTTTTGAAGACGCGGAATCCGAAGCTGCCAATCAGCTTGCTGATGTTCTACAAACACGGGGGGTTCGTACCGAACTGGCATCCAGAACCATTCACGATGACGCCGAACCCCCAGTCAATATCCGCAATGCTGTCGACCTGGCCGACGGTGTTGTATTTGTGCTATCGGCTCAATCCGTCGAACGACCGTGGGTCTTGTTTGAATGTGGAACCGTTTTGGCCATGGACCGCCCGGTGGTGTTCCTTTTTTCCCAGGCGCCTACCGGAGAATCGTTGCCGGAGCCGCTTCGAAACCTCCGGCGCTTTCCTCTCGAAACCATCGTTCACCGGCTGAATGTGGGAGAACCACCCACCCCGGCGGTCCATGACGTTCTGTTTGGGCTTCCTCCCATCCGAGCCACAAAAGCGCTTCGAAACCGTATCAGCGCCCACCTCAACACGACCATCGCCCATCTTCCGCGTATTGCCGGAATGTTTGGTGAAGGTCTACAAATCAGCGACCAATTTGAGCCGGTTTCTTTTGTAACCAATCCCGAGTATGACCCCGATCTTCATTTGTTTCCCGAAAGTTACAAAGATCGGATCGTGATCGACACGATTCACGGCGGCGATTTTATTCCGGCACAAATCTACCGTTCGTTGGCCCAACGCCTGTCGGACCAGATGCTGTTTGAGCATGTCAACAAAGGATATGCGCGGGAAAAGGACTGGGGATGTAACTACATCGCCGCCGGTTTGGTGCGTGCACTCAATCTGCCTGGGTTTTATCGGGTCAACATCGCTCGTGTACTGCTCGACTTTGGCAGGTTTCCCGGAATCACCCGCGCCAATGCCGACTATTTGTCCCGTTTTGCCATCAACTATCCTTTTTCGCATTATCTGAGTCACGCCGAAAAAAAGAAAGTCCTGGAAGATTATTACGACCGTATTTCCGAAACCTACGAAAAAGCGGTCCGCCGCGCCGTTCTTAAATTAGCCGTACATACCTACGACAAATACAATCCGACCGACATGCCGGGGGAAAAAGGAACCTTGCGCCCCGAATCCAGCATCATCTACTCCACGATGGCGTATCATACAACCAAACGGATGCCCGTCGGCCTGTTTGACCCTTATTACCCCGATGAATTTGGGGAATTTACCGCCGACCGAAAATTGGCCGCCCGGATTTCGTTGGATCTCGAACGCGGCGGAATCGCGGTAGGTCACAATCACCCCTATGCGTTGCCCGAAGGCAGCGTCGAAGTCCGGGCTCAAGTCTGGTTCTTTTTTAGTTATTTAAGAAAACGATTTGAAGAAATGAACCCAGATAGCCGGGTATCGCCGGCATACGAATGGGTCTGGCGGATGTTGTTGGATACAAACCTACGATCCGCAGAAAGCGAAATGTTGCGCAGCTACCTTCATATGTTCCGTCGTCCCCCAAGCGATTGGGCCGCAGGCGTGTTCGGACTGAGCGCGGGTTTCCCAGAACAACTGGAAGGCACCCTGGAACGAGCCAGAGAAGCATACGAAAAGATTGGTGATTTTTTATACGGCAACCGCGACCAAATCATCGGCGACTACCGCTCATCGAACCGCCGCCCAAGTTCGTTGGGCATCGAGTTCCGTAAAGACCACATCTGGACCTATCGCGGCGACGAGCCTGTCACCCTGGATGGCCCAGACGTACTGCACATGGCCCAACTCCAGCACGTAGTGGGTGTAACGGCCCAATCCATACTAACCTACCTCAACGAAGACCGGCCCGAGCCCAGCGACACGCTGTAGATTTGGGAAAAAATGCTGTTCGCCCTCTGAGCGGTGGCTCTGAGGCTGTGAAAAAATAGCTACGTGCCCCAAGTCAGCCGATTTTGCGCTCCATTGGCTTTGAAAAAGTTGAGTAATATCTGGCATATTGCGAAACCTTTTTCGGAGACAATGGGGCTAAAAGCGGCCGGAATTGGGGCACGTAGCTATTTTTTCACAGCCTCTCTGGGCCGGCTTGGTTCCGCTTTATCAGATCCGAAAATTTCGATTCCTTTGTCGTAATGTCGGCATGGTTTATGCGAAGTCCGCGGGGGTATGACAGATCACCCAACCATTTTCAGTTAATCTGTTGATTGCAATCTCGATCTGCCGCGGCGTAAACTGCTGTTTACCTTTATTCCATGCATAAACGCGATCTTGTACCTCAGCAGGAACCGTGACGTGTTCGTGTTTCATGACCCAGTGCACCGTAGACAGCAACTCCAGGCCAAACGGCGACTCAAAACCTTCCACCAAAGCTGCTACTCTGTTTAAGCGTGCACGCGTTTCGGGGTGATGCTCAAGAAAACTCGTCGCTTCGTCGATAACCCCTGGTATGAGGGCCAAGGGTTTACCGGGTGCATCTCCGCCATCGGCGTAACCGAGGATCCAATGCCCTTCTATCCTGCTGAGCACATGTCTCAGATTTTCGGAATATGGCCCGTAAGTTCCCTTGACGTACTTTAAATCCAATGGTTCCCCGACTTCCTGCATGAAGTACATTAACTTATGCACCTCAAGCAAGGTGACGTAAGGATCGAGTAACCCGTTCAGATAACGTTGTATCAGTTCCAACAACGCCGCACGCCCCGCGGTCATTTTGAGTAATCCACGAGAGTGCACCATGGTATCGGAACTGGGTGCACCCTGCGGCTCAAACGTCAGCACACGGACATCAGGCAACCGCGCGGCTGCCGATTCAATGCGAGGTTTGACATCGGCCCAATCAAGTCCTCCCAACCCGCTACCCAACGGTGGAATTGCCACTGATTGTATGTTTTCGGTGCGGATGACCTCCACCAAAGCAGCCAACCCAGCCTCTATATCCTCAATCCGACTTTTGTCCCGCCAGTGGCGTTTGGTTGGAAAGTTAATAATATACCGAGGAGATACCAATTGCCCGGTCTCGAACACAAACATCCGCCCGGGCACTACTTCACCACGTTTGCAGGCGGTACGATAGGCTTTGAAGTTTTCCGGATACGCGTTTTTGAACTGCAATGCAATACCCCGACCCATCACTCCCATACAGTTGACCGTGTTGACCAACGCGTCCGCGTCGCACTTCAAAATATCGCCATAAGTGGTTTCGATCATCACCGGTTACCTCCGTGGTCATAATACCAGTCCGCGCGGACTTCGACCAGCGGCCGAAGTTCGCTCCCAACCAGTGTTTGGACTATTTTCCAATAGTCTACCGCAGGATGAACCCCAATCCGCTCAACTAAAAACCAAGGAAAGTAGTGTTCCAGCAAGAACTCCGCCTGTTTAGGTTCCTTACATTTCTGCCAGTCCCGGGCAGCGACGGCATCCCAATCGATTCGGCCCAAAGAGCATCGGTCACTAAAATCCTCAAAATAGCTCGAGCCCGCATTCGATAGCGTGAATGCCCAACGTTTTTGGTGCTGTTCAGCCCATTGAATGACCGTAAATAAATCGGCTTCGAGGTGCAAAATCGGCGCCTGACCCCCGCGATAGGTGAGTTCCGGATTGTTGGCGCAGTGGATCAAATACAACATGACCGATCGCGGACAAAAATAAAAGGGTACACAACCACCTACACACAAACCCGGATAACTGCGGAGCTTTGCGGTCAAACGCCGCTGTTTGATAGAAGTCATTCCAATCGTCGTACCCTGCGGCGGGTGTTTCATCATTTCCTCGTCGCACCAGAGACCGCCGGAATGTACGATAGACGGCAACCGATCCATATGGACGATATGGTAAATCTTGGGATGGTCGGGCATGGTCATACTTCAGCCTCGTCATGGATTGGCGTCGACCGACGTCCGCCAACATTTTTCCAACGTTCCAAACCACCATCCCCCCGTTCACCCCGTGTTGCGCATCCCTGCGGCGATGCCGTTGATCGTCATCGATAACGCTACGTTGACCTGGTCGTCCTCCACGCCTTGGCGCCGGCGGCGCAGCAATTCCATTTGCAACACATGAATGGGATCGACGTACGGATTTCGGACCTGGATCGACCGTTTCAATACCGGGTTGTTCTGCAACAATTCATCGTGTTCCGTAATGGTCAACAACACCGTTTCCATTTGTTTTAGGCGGGCTCTCAATTGTGCCCCTAGCGGCTGCAACGATGGTTGCACCAACACCTGGTCGTATAAGTCGGCAATCGGCAGATCGGCTTTGGCCACCACCATTTCGATGAGATCCAACGTCGACTGAAAAAATGGCCATTCCCGATACATTGTTTGGATCTCTTCCAGCACGCCCCCACTTGTTAACTTACCGTCGCTGGTCATTCCAATCGTTTCACTCAGCGCTCGTTCCACCCCCAACCACGCCGGCAACATCAGCCGGGTTTGGGTCCAGGAAAACACCCACGGAATCGCCCGCAACGACTCTACGCCGCCACCTTTGGATCGCCGCGCCGGCCGCGACCCGACGTTCAATAACGACAACTCCTGCTCCGGTGTGGCTTGCCGGAAATACTCCACAAAACCATCCGTTTCCCGGATCATTTCCCGATAGGATGCCGCCGCCGCGGCGGCCAAGTCGTTCATCTTCGTTCGCCACTCGGGTTTTGGATCCGCCGGCGGTTGGACGGTCGCAAGCAGGGTCGACGTGGTATACAACTCCAATGTTCTCAAGGCGATCCCCAACGTGCTGAACTTCGCCTGAATCATTTCCCCCTGCTCGGTGACCCGAAGCGTCCCATCCACCGAACCCGGCGGTTGGGATTGGACCGCAAGGTAGGTCGGCCCCCCTCCTCGCCCCACGGTTCCCCCACGACCATGAAACAACGTCACCGCCACACCGGCTTCGCGGCACACCGACACAATTTCTTCCTGTGCCCGATACAACGCCCACGCCGCTGCCAATCGACCCGCGTCTTTGGCCGAATCCGAATACCCGATCATCACCTGCTGGCGCCCCCCGATGCGTTCTCGATACGTTTCCAACGCCAACAACTGCCGCAGAGTGTCACCGGCCGACTCCAAATCCGCCAACGTTTCAAACAGCGGTACCACCGGCAGGGGGTCCAACATGCGGGCTTCCCGTTGCAGCAGGACCACGGCCAACACGTCGGACGGTGCCTGGGCCATGGAAATAACGTAACATCCCAACGATTCACGGTTGGTTTCCGCAATAGTCCGAAACGTCGCCAACACCTCCTCAACCTGCGGATCGGCAACAAATCCAATCGGCGTCAACGGTCGTCTACTGTTGAGTTCCGCGATCAAAAAAGCCTGCCGCTGTTCTTCGTTCCAACTTTTGTACGACCCCAATCCCAACGCCACGGTCAGCGCGTCCAACGTTTCGGTATGCCGTTGGGATTCCTGACGAATATCCAGGCGGACCAACGACAACCCAAAAGCAGCAAGGCGGCGTATCAAATCCAACAGTTCCCGATTCGCCAACTCACTTAACCCACATTCCACCAGCGATTGGTAACATAACAACAGTGGTTCACGAAGGTCATCGACCCGATGAATCAGCGATACACCGCTGGTCGAATCCGCCGTATCCCCCTGCCCTGTCTGCGATTTCTCCAAATAACCTGCGGTCGCCGCCATGCGGTCACGCAGTTGGGTCAGCAACACCCGATAGGGCTCCCGAACGTCTCCGACCCTTGCTCGTAGTGCCGCGTTACATCGGGTCACCGCCAGGTCGGCGCGTAATTTCTCCAACTGTTGGGTGTAAAGCCGCGCAGCGATAAGCCGCGACAACAAACATACCTCGCGCGTTACCGATGCCGTCACGTTGGGATTTCCATCCCGATCTCCGCCCATCCACGAGCCAAAGGTCACCGGCGCCGCATCCAACGGCAATCGTTTTCCACACATCGACATCAACGTGTCGTCGATCTGCCGGACAAACGCCGGAACGGCATCCCACAACGTTTGTTCCACAATAAACAACCCACCGATCGCTTCGTCTTTCGGAGTCGGTCGGCGCCGGCGTAATTCGTCGGTTTCCCATAACGACAGAATTTCGGCCGCCAACGAACGGACCACCGCTTCCGATTCCGCCACCGTCAGGTCCGGACGATCCCGCTCGGACAACAACAGTTCGATATGATTATACTTTCTCAGCAAAGTCCTTCGTGAGACCTCCGTCGGATGCGCGGTCAACACCAACTCTACCCGCTGTTGAGAAACAGCGTGAAACAACGTATCAGCCGACATTCCCCCGGACAAAAGCCGCGCAAAAACATCGGCGCACGAACCACGCTGGGGCGTTGCTGCGGCGTCTCGTTCATAATGGCGCCGCCTCCGAACCCGATGATGTTGCTCGGCAACGTTGGCCAACGCCAAAAAATGATAAAACGCCCTGGCAACAAGGTATGCCTGCTCAAGAGGAAGCTCACTTAACACATGTTGAAGTTTAGAAAAAGCAGGTTTGCCTCCGGCGCGGGCTTCTTTGGCCAACCGTCGTACCTGCTCCACTTTTTCGTATAACAACACCCCGCCGTGTTCTTTGAGCAGTCGCCCCAACAACTCTCCCAACAACCGAACATCTTTACGCAACGCCTCGTGAGCATTTTTGACCATCGCCGCTCCTTTCCGATCCTCTCGCGCCTCAAAAACCAACCCAACGGTACACCACATCTAGGAGTTTGTTAAAAAATAGCTGCGCGGTCTCTGGGCGGTGGCTTGTGGCCGCCTTGGCTTCGAAAAACCCTGCGCCATATTCCCGATATGACTCGGGTTTTTCGAGTCCAATTCGGCGCAAAATCCACGCCCACAGCCCGCGCCCATATTTTTTCACAAACTCCGAGTTTGGGAAAATTCACAACATCATCGTGTTTCATTGGGGTTCAAACGGGTTGGAACTTGGTGTATATCAAGCTGTACGGTAGCTGTTTACAGCACCCATTTGATTTTCACACCAAAGGAGACCTGATTCATGCCGGCTGATACATTGATCATGGCTCACGTGATGACCCGAAGCCCACACAGTATCCGTTTGGACGCGAGCACCGATTCGGCAAGACGACTCATGTACGAACACGGAATTCGCCATCTGCCCGTATTAAAAAGTGGTTCCTTGGTCGGAATCGTAACAGAACGCGATCTGAGGTTGATCGAGGGCATTCAAGGCCAAGGCAACACCCAGTTGACCGTAGAAGAAGCGATGAGCGCCGAAGTCGTGGCCGTGCCTCCCACCGCAGAACTGCTGGACGTCGTACAACAAATGGAGCACACCAAAATCGGCTCGGTTGTAGTGATGGACGACGACTTAGTGGTCGGCATCTTCACCACGATTGACGCCCTCCGTATTTTAGGCGAACTGCTGCGACCCGACCCGACGGAATAACCCGCATCGGACATGAAACATGTTATGTTTCATCGCTGTTTCACGGTGAAACAATCCCACCCCGATCCTTCCAAGGTGTACCCGCCGCCTTCCAACACATCTTTACTTGGCACGATCTATGCTCTACCTACCTACGGCAAGTGCCGAGGAGAATGGGACATGGTGTTGGCTGCCTTAAAACGATGGATTCCGGCGATTGAATGGATGGGGTCCTATAAAAAAGCTCAGTGGCTTCAAGACGGCTCCGCCGGTTTGACCACCGCCGTCATGTTGGTCCCGCAGGGAATGGCCTACGCGCTGTTGGCGGGCCTTCCCCCGATTTTGGGTCTTTACGCGTCAACTCTTCCACTCGTTTTGTATTCGTTGTTTGGCACCTCGAGGCAGTTGGCGGTCGGGCCCGTGGCCATGGTGTCGTTGCTTGTGTTGTCCTCTGCTTCCGCCATTGCGGCCCCCGGGTCATCCGAATTTATTACCGCCGCGATTTTTTTGGCGTTGTTGGTCGGCGTTTTTCAAGTGGGGTTGGGTCTGCTGCGTGCGGGATTTCTTGTTAACTTTCTGTCGCATCCGGTTATCAGCGGATTCACCTCGGCTGCGGCCCTGGTTATCGGTATGAGTCAGGTGAAACATCTGACGGGCCTGCCCTTGTCGTCCACCCATTCGATTTTTGGATCGTTTTTAGAAATCTTTCAGAAAATCGGCGAAATCCACACAACAACGTTGCTGATCGGGATCGGCAGCATGGCCACTTTGCTCCTGTTGCGGCGATTCGCTCCCAAATTTCCCCGATTCCTTGTCGTTGTTGTGTTGTCGACTTTGGTTGTGTGGTTGTTTGGCCTACACAACAAAGGCGTCGCAATCGTCGCCTCCGTCCCCCAGGGCCTTCCCGACGTTGTTTTTCCACTATTTTCGACGGAATTGTTGGTCCGGTTGTGGCCGGCGGCCATGACCATCGCCTTGGTTGGGTTTATGGAGTCGGTTTCAGTTGCAAAAGCGTTTGCAAGCAAACACCGCTACGAAATCCGCCCGAACCAAGAACTCATCGCGCTTGGATTGGCGAATATCGGCTCATCGATTCTCGGCGCATTGCCGGTTACCGGTGGATTTTCGCGCACAGCGGTCAACGACCAAGCCGGAGCCCGGTCTCCGATGGCCGCACTGGTTACGGCCACCGTCATCATATTGGTTCTCGTCGCGTTGACGCCGCTGTTTTATTACCTTCCCAAAACCACGTTGGCCGCAATTATTCTGGTAGCCGTGGCCCAATTGGTGGACATCGCCGAAATCAAACACCTCTGGCACGTCAAACGTGCGGATTTGGCGTTGTTGGTTTTCACCTTTGTGGCAACGTTGGTGTTGGGGATTGAAGAAGGGATCGGGTTGGGCGTCGGCGCTTCCCTGTTGTGGTTTGTTGTCCGAACCACCCGCCCCCATACCGCGATACTGGGTCGCCTCCCCGGTACCACCGTTTATCGTAACTTATTGCGGTTTCCCGAAGCCAAAGCAGTCGACGGGGTGTTGATTCTGCGTATTGATGCCCAATTTTATTTCGGCAACGTGTCGTTTCTTAAAGAAACGCTCCACAAAACACTGACTGATACCAAACCAACACCCCATACCGTCATTATCGACGCGAGCAGCATCAACGAGTTGGATTCGTCGGCAGATGCCGCACTCCACGAAATCGCCGAGTTTCTCGAACAGGCCCACATCAAACTTTATTTTGCATCGGTAAAAGGCCCGGTTCGAGATGTGATGCAACGTTCCGGTTTCTGGGAAAAACTCGGAGTTGACCGATTTGTGTTCGACATTCATGATGCGGTTGTGGCCGCGACAAAGTTACCGAAAGGGAGTAGTTAATTTAACTGTAGCGGTCAATTCAAAAGGAGAAAAACAATGGATTTGTCAATCATGGTGCTTCCGCTCATCGGCGGTGTGCTGATCGGAATCGCCGCGGCGATCATGATGCTGACGCTTGGTCGAATCGCCGGGATCAGCGGAGTGGTCGGCGGTGCGTTGGACCATCCCAAAGGCGACATGGGGTGGCGCGTCGCGTTCATTTTGGGCCTCATCGGCGGCGGCATCGGTATCGTGGCCTTCAATCCGGCGTTGATTTACGACGGCCTCGGAACATCGATGCCGTGGGTTATCGTCGCCGGATTGTTGGTCGGTTTCGGGACCCGCCTCGGCAGCGGCTGCACAAGCGGCCATGGGGTATGCGGGATCAGTCGTTTTTCCAAACGTTCCATCATCGCTACCATCACATTTATCGCCTTTGGTGCGCTTTCAACGTACCTTGTCCATCACGTCATAGATCCGAAACCGCAATTGACGGAAACCACATCGGCAGGAGAACAATCCCCATGAAACAAGAACTTGCAGCATTTGTATCCGGCGTCCTGTTTGCCATTGGGCTCGGCATCAGCGGCATGACCCAACCTGTACATGTGGTCGGTTTTCTCGATTTTTTTGGCAACTGGGATCCGGCTCTGCTTGGGGTAATGGGCGGCGCGGTAGTTACTTACGGTATATTTTTCCGTCTTATCTTAAAACGAAAACAACCACTATTCGCCCGTTCATTCAGTCTGCCGACAAAAAAAGATCTGGATGGACGACTACTTACGGGTGCGGCGTTATTCGGCCTGGGGTGGGGAATCGCGGGGTATTGCCCGGGACCAGGCCTGGTATCGTTGGCGTCGGGAAAAATCACCGTGCTGACATTCGTAGCATCCATGCTGGTAGGTATGTTATTGTTCAAATTCATAGTGCCAACGTCGCCGGCTCCAGGTAAAGCCGCCGCGTAAAAACACTATGTGCCCGCCAGAAAAACGCTGTACCGAAACCCGACTCGGGTGGCGGTACATTGTCAATCAATCTGCCTCTCTCGCAATCCCTTCTTGGTTTCGCGTGCCCCTCTCTCGCACAGCGGAACATCAATAAACGGCCCGTCGGGAACCCTGGAAAACCCGACGGGCTCCCTCCTTTTTATTACGTTCGCAAAAATTGCCTGGGTTTTCACAACCTCATTGGCGAAACGCCCATACCGTCAGCGCAACCCCATAAATCCCCACCACATCCGGAATCCATTTATACCGTACGATTCGCCAAAAATCTGAAACCAAAATTCGCGTTTTTTGTTTAACTATCGTACGCCAACTCTTCTTTTCTTGCGTAACTGGCGTCCAGGGTGCATTGCACGATTCCATTGGTGGAACCCCGTCGCCAACACCCACAACCGATTGCTTTCGTGACGGCCACAACAGGATCCAAACCAGTCCCATCACCAGCAGTTGACCTATCTCGACTCCCAAATTGAACCCAAACAGGTGTACCAGCAGGTCCGCGCCGGAAAGATGGGTCCACTGCATTGCCGAACCAAATCCCAGGCCGTGGATACACCCAAATCCCATACACAATACGACAGCGGTTATTTTGTCGGACCGGCCATAAACCCGACTGCGTCCACCCACGCGCAGCCGGACTGCCATCACCACCAACGTAAGGGCTATCAGGGTTTCTGCTGTCACCGACGGTACGTTCCATACGCCTAACGCCACACAAATCAACGACAGGGAATGTCCTACCGTAAATGCCGTTGTGGTCAGCACCAACAACGAAAGCTGCTCAAAAACAACAACCAAGCACAACAAAAACGCGATGTGGTCCAGACCTACCAAAAGATGTGCGGTTCCTTGCGCCATCATAGCGCCAAACCCAACCGATGTTTCGGTATTTTCCGAGTTCTTGACCAAGCGCCAAGTCGGGCGGAACTCACTTAAGACCATTTCGACCGACGAGCCGGCACCCGTGTGTTGTCGCCCGATGACCAGTCGCCCTTCGGTGAGATTACGCGCCGTCAACACCGGTTCGTTTCCGGCGGGGCACACCCAAATCGACCGTTTTCGTGTCACTTGCTCCCCGTCACGGTCAGCCGCCCCTGGTGTGGCCAACAGAACCGGTTTTTCACCAATACAGTCGGGTTCCAACGAAAAAACAACTTCTTCGGAACGGGGAATACCCAGAATTTTCCAGGTCAGCACAAACGTGGTCGGATCGGTTTGAACCACCTCGAGCGCGATGGGGGTCAAAGGATGGGATTGGGCCGGCAAGGCGCCTAACAGAAGCAACAAAACGGCCGCCAAACCAATCCATCGGTCACTTCGCATCGTCTTCCCCTACCCCAACCCGAACCGGCACCAACCCCAACCGACTGGCGAGTTGATCCAGGCGCTGCCGAACCCAACGTTCCCTCCGTTCGGCTTTTATTTTTTCGGCGATCCACTCCCGACTTTGATCGACCGACGGCTCCGATTCAGCAATGATGTCGGTTACTTTCACCCAATGAACACCATAAGCAGACAACACAGGTCCACACCATTGCCCACGGGAACAGGCGAAAATCGCCGTAGCCAGATCTTTCCCCCACGCCCGCTGTAATTCCGACTGGGAACCAAAATGGGCCAAGGGCGGCGGGGAATCGAACCACGGTCGTGGGGAACGTTTGTCAATCCCATCCTGATCCCGCGGGACTTTTTGAAACAACGTCTCAAATCGGCGTTGTTCTGCCGTTACGAAACGCCCCCGATTCGAATGAACATAAACAACAATTTCCGATTCGGTGGGGTCAGGGACCTCCGCCTCCAGCAGTTGAATTAGCCGGGAAAGCATCCGCCTTCGGACTACCGGATCATCTTGGTGCATGCCCATAGCCAAGGCCCGCATAAACAACTCCTGATCGCCCACGTTCAACTCCCCTTCGTTCTGAACGAATCGCTGGTTTTGTACGAGCCGCTCCCACACCAGAGGATCGATATGAAACCACGCCAACTCTTCGGCCAACACCAGGGCCACTGCCTCATCCCGATATCGCACCCATTCTGCCGCGTCGCTGTCCGCAGGCACGGCAAACTCACGCACAGCCGGTGTTGTGGCCACATCGTGTGGGGCGAATTCCACCACGAATGCACCAGTCGTTCCCAAAATCAAATACACCCCGGCGATTTGTATGACGCTTAACCAATCAGGACGCCGGCGGGGATGATCGACCACAGGGTTACCCACCTACTTGGTTTTTTTTCGGCAAAACCCAAATCGGCGATGTCCAAGCTCTCTCGGAGACCACTTTTGCAAACCGGTCATCACAACACCCCTCATACCCCGGGGCGATGGTGGCCGGTTTCGCGCAATCCACTCCGTTTGTTTGGCAAAAAAGGGTCGTCCACCGACAAGTAGGGTTTTGTAACACCCGAACGTAATACAACGCCGCCCCTTCCGGGTCAAAATCGGGATCTTCCCACGTTTGGCATACCGACGTTTCACCCGACTCCCGGTCCGGCACACAGTCGGCGGTGGACAACGACGGCTCCGTAGTCGATTTGTACAAAGAAAACACAGTGCAACCACTCTTTCCCTTGGCCGCCGTACATTTGATGATCTGCACTTGATGGATCGGAACCCCTTTTTCCGCCTCGGTCCCCGGATCTTGTGTCGCCCACACTCCAAACCGCGGGGCGCCTCCCCCTTTCGGTACCTCCAAATTTCCCCCCATGGGGACCCCCATGGTGTACGACTGGGCCGCAAAATCGTCCCACTCGCATGCCGACGAGGGGTAATCGAATCCGCCAAAAAAGCGCACTACGATTCGTGGACCACTGGTGCCAAACGTCTCTTTTCGTTTGAGTGCATCAAAAATCGATTCCCGCCGGTTTTCTTCGGCCCACACCCCGACCAATCCCCCCGGATTAAACGCCGGTGTATCCACCAACCCACGGGGAAGCTCCGTCGTATGAGCGGCGCCGGCTCCCCCATGCCCCGGGTAGGTTCTTTCATCCACCGCGCCGGCTGTTCCAAGGTGTGTATCGGTGCTGGCAATGATCCCAAACGCATAGGGATTGATTCCCCATTGCTCCCAATATGTCAGCCCAGAAACCAACGCATCCCGCACAAAATCTTTGGGTTCAGGGGGACTGTTTCCGTCGGCAAAAGCAATAGCCAACGTATCGTAAGGCATTTTTTCAAAATCACATTCATCGTCCCCCAAAGGACTGCCCGGCATACATTCGCTGTCGCCTTTGTGTTGCATGATCTCCACAAGGGGCTCCATCGCCGCTTGCTCGGCCGCGTAAGCCGCATCGATCGGCGCGCCCGTTTTGTCTGTCCCTTCAAACATCCGGCCATTACTCAGGTTGGAATTATGGGGAATCGTGATGACATCACAACCCGGCAACTGGTCAATACATTTCTCCCGCAATGCCGCCCACAATCCTTCGGGATACGCTTCCGAAAAATAGCCAACCGGCTCGGCAGGAACGGTGGCGGTCCGAAACAACACGTTTCGATGCAAATTGGCCGTGCCGGGATTTCCCGACCACTCGTACCCCACCAGTGTCGAAAACGTACACGCCCGGCTCGGGTCGAGGGCCGCTTCCGCTGCGTCCTGTATTTCACTCCAGGCCGCCATCAGTGGTTCTTGGCAATTTTTTCCCCCCTCCCCACACAATGCCGGCGCCACCTCCTGCCCCTGGGGAGCCGCAAGATGTGTGTTCAGTAAAATAAACGCCAAATCGGGTTGTTCTCGATATTGAACACATTGGGGATGGTCGTACCCGGGTACCCCCGGCGTGGTACACACCGTTACCGCACCCAAAAACTCCGCATGGTCGGTCACCGCAGCAAAATCGAGCGGCCTGTCGATCGTCAACGTTCGTAACGGTCGCCCCATCGAATCGTAAGGGGGCATCCCCACGGTTTCCCCACGAGCGAACGTATATGCTTCGAACGGGCGCAGCCGAGTTCCCTGCAGATTCGCATCCAATGACAACGAGGTGTGGACATGCAAGTCCCCAAAGTAGACATTTTTGTTGGGATTGTAGTGAAAACACCGATCGTTAGGCGCCGAACCCACGTCCGCAACCGTCATGGTGTCTTCGTTTTGGACGTCGGTGTCCCCATTGTCTACCGATCCCGACTCGGAACACCCCCCGATCGCCCCCAAGATGACCACACACACCATTGGCGCCAATCGGTACCCACCCCATCCAATCCGATTCCGTCGATTTACGGCCCACATGTTTTAACCCGAATACAAATAAGGACGTACCAGATCCATAAACCGCCCCCGCGACCGAATGGTGCGGAGGTTCCAATAATGACCCGCCAACACCCGATCGATAAACACAACTTCGACCGGTGGTTGAAAAGAACTCAGCCGTCTTAAGATCCCCGGCACCTGCCGCGCAACTTCTTCGTGGATTTTGGACGCCCCATAATCAAACGGGTCGTCCCCCAGAAAAGGCCGCAACAGGATTTCTCGCCATACCGCGTAATAATCCGCCTCGACGGCCGGCCCGGCCACATTCCTTGCCCCAAGCGCAATCAGCCCCCGTTCCACCGCCTCGTAGTCTTCATCCAATCCCCCACGAATCGTATCCCGCCACGCATCCAGAATCGTCGGTTCAATCCGTTTTACGCACCCAAAGTCATACAACACAATGGTGCCGTCTTGCCGAAACGCAAAATTCGCCGGGTTGGGATCGGACTGAAGTGCCTTGAGATCAAACAGTTGACTCAAGGTTAATCGGAACAGATTTTCACCAATAAGGTCCCGAACCGCCTGCGTAAATCGCCCTTGGTCCAGGTGATTGATGTTTTCCCCCTCCTCATAGGTCAACGTCAATACCCGTTTGGAACTGCGTTCCCCCACAACATCGGGAACCACCACAAACGGCTGGTGCCGATGGTGTTCCCGAAACAGACGGACATTCTCCGCTTCGTTACAATAATCCAGCTCTTCGTGAAGCCGAAGTCGGACTTCTTCAAATAACCGATCCATGACCTGTTTGTTGAATCGTAACAAACCACTCGCCCGCAGCGCAAACTTCAGATGGGACAAATCCGAGTCTACCGACGAATCGACCCCCGGATATTGCACTTTGACCACCACTTCCCGCCCATCGTCGGTTTGTGCCCGATGGACCTGGCCAATCGACGCCGATGCAAACGGGGTCGCGTCAAACCGCGTAAATAACCGCTGGGGGGGCGCGCCAAACTCGGTTTCAATCTGCTGGGCGATCACCGGAAACGGCATTGGGGGCGCTTCTTTTTGCAGTTTTTTCAGCGCAACAGCGATTTCCGCAGGCAGAATGTCGCCGCCAAGCGACGCCATCTGTCCGAGTTTCATCGCCGCACCTTTCAGTTCCCCCAACGTCGAAGCGATTCGTTCACCGATCCGCCGGTGGGAATCCGCCCGGACCTCTTTTTGTGTTTCGTCGCCACGAAACGCGGTCTGCAATCGGGAAACCGCATATTGACCGGCCACCGAAGCGGTCATCGACGCAAGTTTCAGAAACCGTTTCCCCTTGGTTGCCGGTTTGTGCGCGTCCAAATCACCGTCGTCATCAACCTTATTTTTGTCTGCCACGGCGTTTTTTTACCTCGCATAGATGTTGTGAAGAAATATGGGCGCGTTTTGGGGCTGCGAATTTTGCGCCGAATTGGACTCGAAAAACCCGAGTCATATCGGGAATATGGCGCAGGTTTTTTCGGAGCCAAGTCGGCCAAAAGTCGCCGGCACCAGGGCGCGCAGCTATTTTTTCACAACCTCATAGTTTATGGCGCCAGTTGAAAACATTTTTCGGTTTGAGCATAACAATATTGCAGGGCGCAATTGGCGAAATCGTTGCCGGTCAACCCTTCGCAGAAGTTTTCGGCGCAGGACTGAAAATTCCACAAATCCGCCAACCCGTTCCACGACAACTGTTCCGCGCACGCGGTAATACACGCGTCGTCACCGTCGGCACATCCACCGGTGCATTCGTAAAACGCCATACAATCGTCTGTTCCGGCTCCCAGGTCAGGAAAACATTTTGATCCCGCGGTTTTACATTTTGACAACATACAATAGTTAAATTCAGCTTGGGTCTCAACGGCCCCGCATTGGGTGTTGATACAACTCACATAAGCATTGAATTCCGCCTCCCCTTTGGTTCCCGATTCTTCGGCGCAACCGGTCGAACAGGCGTCGTCCAACGATTCGCATTGGTTGGTTTCAAGGCACTCAAACACCTCGGCACAACTCCCATCGCCCGCGTTCGGGATACACGCTCCCGCACTACAAGTCGCTGTAGCCCCACAATTTTCGGTGGTTTTCCATTCGTTACATCCCGGATTGGCGGCACTGGATTGGCAGGTCTGAACGGCATTGCCGCTGCATTGTTTGGCGCCTTGAGAAAGACACGCCGTCGGTGGGCACACAACCGCCGTTTCTTTACATTCACCGTTGATACAACTGGTGTTTGCCGGACACGCAATTTTGTCGGTTCCCCAACCAAAACACCCGTCCTGCAACGGCACACAGGTAACATAAGCACTTGTATCCGGCGTACATTTCGTGGTCGCCGGCGTGCAGGCGTCTTCACACCCGGGTTGGTCCGGCAAACATTTGCCGTTTTTGCACACAAAGCCGGAGCCGCAGTCGTTGTCTTCAACACAATCCGGCCCGGACGTGTCTTGTTCTTCGGAGCTGTCCGAAGTTTGAATGTCTTCACCGCCGCCGCCGCTATCGGGGTCGAGCGCTGTTGTGTCTTCATCCCCCACTTCCCCATCCGCGCCGGGTGAACTACCGTCTTCATCCCCACCGGAGACCCCGTCGGCAGTGTTGTTGGAACTGTCCGACGTGTTGTCGGCATCCGACCCGCCGTTGTTTCCATTACCGCCCGGCGGAAGAATGCTGCCGCCGCTGCCGCGGGTATTTCGTCCACAACCTGCCGCCACGAACAGCACACACACAACAATCCACAACCACCCGCGTTTCATTCGGATCACCTCGGAGTCTAATAAAACCGCCCAAACGAGCGGTTCAGCAGTTTACCGTGCGTTTTCATCATGCCGCCACCATCGAGGATGGCCGGCAATCTACGGCGGGCATCATAGGCCCCAGATCCGCGCGGGTCAATTCTCAACAGACGAAACCGGAGACGCGGCGGACAAACATTCGGCCCCTTGACACGGATTCTTTCGTTTGCGAAAACGGCGTCGTGTCCGGGGTTGTTGGAGACGTGATCGAGGGTGGCCCAAGTCTGAATTCATGGCAAATCAATTACCGCGCCCTACTCCGTTTTTGTTGATCTCTCCGTATTTTCCGCCAATGGGTATCAGCGGCGCCAAACGCGCATTACACCTGGTGCGCCACCTTCCACAACACGGTTATTTGCCGCTGGTCCTGGCGGGAAATCCGGCGCTGGAGCCAGCGGATCCGGATCTTGCTCACGCCATTCCACGGGATGCCGTGGTTCAGTACAACTTTTCCGGAATCGTCAGGCCGGCGCTCAACCGAACCCAGCGTTCGCCCGGTGCCGTAAAAACATCCACCAACCCCAAATCGCGCCTCCACTTTCCGCCTTCCTGGCGTTATCTTACACCATTTGATCGTTATCTTTGGGATGTGCCCGCCGCTGTCCGCGCCGGTTTGTCGATGATCGACCGGTATGGAGCCAAAGCGATTCACGTCAGCGCCGATCCCTGGTCGGGACTCGTGGCCGGCTGGTACCTCCACCGCCGAACCGGACTCCCGCTGGTAGCCGATCTACGTGACCCGTGGTCGATGCACCAAGCCAAAATGGCGCTGCGCCCCCGCGGTTCTCAGCAGTTGTTACGCCAAGTCGAAGAAACGATTTTTGAAACCGCAAGTGCCGTTATCTTAAACACCCAAAGCTGTCGCGACGCTTACGTAAACGCATTTCGTGGCCGTATCGGCGCCGACCGGTTTTATGCCGTACACAACGCCTTTGACCCGTCGTTGTTTGAACCCACACCGGCACAACTGGCCGACGTGTTTACCGTGCTGTATTTCGGCCGGTTTCGGCAATTTGTCGGTCCAACTTCGTTGCTTTCCGGGTTTGCCGCCTTTGTCCAAGAACTGAAGTTAACACCAAACCAGGCGCGCCTACGGATCGTTGGGGAATCGGAAACCAACGTTGCCGAAGCCATTGTTGCTGCCGGTCTGACGGCGTTTGCCGACATCACGCCGGCGGTCCCGTTTCGCCAAAGCCTTGGCGTATTACAAAACGCCCATGTGCTGACCTTGGTAATAGAAGACGAATGCCAACTTCAGATTCCGGGAAAGTTGTTTGATTATCTGGCCGCACAACGCCCGATTCTGGCCATTTCTTCAAACCGGGAAGCCAACGAGATCTTACGTCACACGTCTGCCGGATGGTCCGTTTCGCCACATGACCCCGCAGCAATCACCCGAACGTTGGTGCGACTTTACGGCGATCCCCGAGTCCGTACCCACCCCTACCCGTTGGATCACGCCGTTGCCGACCAATACAGCGCTCATCAGCAGGCAAACAAAATCGCAACCATACTCAACGCCGTGCTGAATTCACCAACCGCCAGGCCCAAAAGCCGAGGTTTGAACCTATGAAAACCGTTATCCAAAACGATGCTTACAAAAAATTTCTAAACTATACCGAGTCTTCCGCATGGCGCGGGAAACGGATCAAAGATGTTCGCCATCAACCGGTTAAACCCGGGGGGCGAGCCGTTGCAACGCTGTTTGAGCAGGTGCGAGGAGATGACCGACCTCATCCCCGATTCCGGCTCACCATGCCGCCGGCGATTGACCCCAAGCCACCCAAATCGCCGCTGTTTGTGGCTCCGCCGCAGCCGCCGACGTCGATTGCGGAACTTCAATCCGCCATTCAAACCGCATTTGACGCTGCGATGCCGCACATTTCCCCGGACAACATTCCGGCGGAAAAACTCCCAAACCGCAGCATCCATTATTTTCGTAACAGCATTCGCGCTCAACGGCTGCAACAATGGACCGACGAAGCACGCGCGGCATTAAATGGATGGATAAGGGACAACCACATCAGCCTACGCGAACGGGATCCCGCAAGGTTGTTGCTTGAGGAAAAAATCGACGAATTGTACGCGGGAGTGGTCTTGTACGATAACGACGACACCGGTACCTATCACAGTTATGGCCACGACGCGCCGTTTGTGCATTATTTGGAACAGATTCTGCAATCGTTGCCTGCTGATGACCACCAAGGGTTTTCGTTATTGACGCCCGACCAAAAAGAGTCGGTACGAAGGCAACGGGAACAGGCGCAAACCCACCTGGATTACCTGATGCGCCACAAATATGCTTATGACGGTATCGATGAAACCAACATCGAATCGACTCTAGGTGGGCTGCTCACGGACCGGGACACAAGAAATCGGGTGTCGGAAACACCGGAATCATATTCCAGTTTGGCCCCCCAATATGAATTGTTACGAATTGACCCCGGATGCGGCCATCCCCAAGCCGGCAGTTATGTGTATCGCGACCAGGACAAACTGCGGTTGCAGGATGGAACAACCGTGACGGTTCCCCAAGAACAATTACGGCGGATTCCCGTTACCGCCGACCGATTGACTTTTGTTCGGGCGCCCAATGACCATCGGCTGCGCCGCGGTGTACGGTTTGATTGGGACGGCAATGGGTATGTGCAACAAAATCGCGTGAGTTGGGTATCCTGGGCGGGCCATTGCGACATCAAAGCGATTCTCGAACAGTTGGGGGTCACGTTCAATGACATGCCGCAGGTAACCGAATACCGCACCGACTCGGGCACCACCACGGTGTTTAATCGTGATTTGTTGTTGGAAATGACGGCAAGTGTGCTGGAGTTGGGATCCCGGTACCGCAAACAAGACGGGTCGGGCCTGATCGAACGAGGAATCCACCTGTTTGGAGGAGCAAGAAACGACAGCCTACCCGATCGCATCCAGTTCCAAGGCCTTGGCCCCGGCAAAAGTTTTCGTTGGCCGCTTTCGCGAAGAGAAGAAGCATTTCAGATTCAATCGTTGAGCGACGGCGGCCAGGCTGTCCCGGTCGACCAGGCCTTTTGGCGGTATACGGTCAAAGCCGAACCGCCGGAGTTTTCACCCAATCCCCGATTTTTGAAAACGCTGGAGGGGGATTATTCGCTCATCGACATTTCCAAAATGAAGTTGGTGGCCAAATCCAAACTGGACGATTTTGATGAATCGACCGGTTATCTTACCGAAAAAGAAGAAACCATCACCTTGGATTTGGGGGCCGGCAACACCAGCGGCAGAAGTTATTTAGGCACCAGCGTCAAAGATGCGGCCAACCGAACGTTGTACAAGGTGTACCTGGATTACAAAGCCAAAGCCATTGTGGCCGAACTGTTTCGTTATGAAAAAAGCGGAACCAAATACACCCCGGCAGCAGTTCCTCAAGAAAACATAACGATTCCCTTGGTGTGGCCTATCCAATGCACGGCCAGCCGCGAAACCCGCCAAGACGACCCGGAAATGTTTCAGACCCTGTTGGATATCGCGATTCGACAAGCCCAGAACATCAACGCCGACACCCACGCCACATCCGAAGTGTGGAACGGCACGGTAACCAAAATCGAACGGCAAAAGGTGTCTTCGAACCCCGCCAAACGAACCGAACGGTGGCAAGTGCACGTAGAAGCGAGGTTTGGAAAAGGAACATTGGATTACATTGTGCAGCGAGACGCGGTGGGAAAACCCATCGCCTACGCCCCGGTGCCCAACCCGACCGACACCACGGAAATCCCCGACTTCTTGTGGCAAGATTTTCCGGATGTAGGGTCAAAAGCCAAAGAAGGGGAAGATTGGTTGGTCAACGACACCATGATGGCCCGGGGAATCGTCCAGGTAAAACGCCAAATATCGGCCCCGGGCGGGATTTATGTGTACGATGACCACATCAAAAACGTATACGAACTGATTTATTGCGGTATGGCGGGTTACCGCTACACCGTGGTGCACGACAACAAACGGTACGGATTCAAAACAGAATCAGGATTCAAAACCGCACTGACCCGATTCAAAAACCTACGCGCGAAGTTAAGTTATCAATAGAGTTGGGATGAATCGAAGGCGAAATGGAAACACCCACTTCGGCAGCAAATTTCATCACTTCGGCAGCTCTTAACTTACTTCGGCAGCAAATTTCATCACTTCGGCAGCTCTTAACTTACTTCGGCAGCAAATTT
>JABWCM010000195.1 GCA_013360285.1 Myxococcales bacterium | reverse complement strand
ATAGCTGAACGAACTTGGACGGATGCTTTTGGCCCCGCTGCCCAGAAAAAAACCTGCGCCATATTCCCGATATGACTCGGTTTTTCTCCGGGCATCGTGACCAAAATTCTCGCGTCCAAGTCCGTACCCATATTTTTTCACAAACTCTGAACCTAGGTGGCATGTGTAAAATAGGGGTTTTCATGATCCAGCCGAATTTGAGCCGGATCGTCCGGAAAAATCCTGAGTCATATCGGGAATATGGCGCAGGGATTTTTCCGGGCGAGACGGACAAAGGCGGCCAGAGCATGAAAATCGTCATTTAACACCACACACACGGGGACCGCTGCCGCGCGAAAGGTCTTTCTTGTATGGGAAAACGCCGCAGAAAACCCGTTCAGAACTCGCCGGCAAACAGCGGCTGTAGGTGAAGATTTGTCGGAAACGCGGGCCAAAACACACACCACCATGAGACAATTCCACACACTTCTGTGTCTATTGTTAGCCATTTCTCTCACGCACCTCATGTGCGCTGATACCAAGCCGCAAAACCATCCTCTGGACACCTTATCCGACGTCGACAACATGGATACGGGTACCACCGAAGACATGTTGCAGGACTGGACCGTTCCGAAAGATACTTTGGTGGCGGACCTATTGGACGAAGACACCGACATCGATGCCGGAGCAGATGGGATCATCACTTCGGACACATCGGACACGTCGCAGCCACCCGATGCTTTCAACTCCCACACCGTCAAGTCTTTCAAAAACACAGAGGCGATTATCGCGTTTGGTGGACCACAAACCGAGCCTACTCAAGTAAAATTCGTGCTGACGCATTTTGATGACTGGGGATATTATTTGGACGAGTTTTTGGACCCCACTTTTTACCAATTTCACGATGAATGGTGTTGGTTCAGACTGCTCAACGGCGTTGCAATTCCTGACTACCCACTACAGCCGATTTCCGGCCAAACCTATGCTACGGTGACCGAAATCACCCAGAAATTTTCGGGAAAGACCGAGCTGCCACTCGGACTTAAGTTTATCGGAGACAGGTTATACTTACCACAGTTCTACACAGATTCATTCGGACCGAATCGATTTTTCGGGGCCGGCTCGCTTGTACATTACGATGCAAATCCGAACCGCGTGTTGCCCGAGGAGTTGTGGCTGTTTGACTTGGAGTACCCGGACACACCCTCACCTCACCAGATCGCGGTCTTTTTTCAACGCCTTAAGTTGGCGTTACCCAAAGATGTTGGCGACAAACTCCGGTGGCTTGTTCGATCAGAAGCCCAAGAACAACTTGGTAATGAACTCGAAAAGACGCCAACTTACACAGGCAAAATCGTAACATATGGCGACCTGGTTGTAGCCGGTGATTATGCGATTTATAACTCGGGCATTACCGCGGGAAAAATTCGAGTGATTCCGAAAGGGTCCTTGGCGCAGACAACGCTTTCTCCGTACGACATCGTCGTCTTGGATGAAATCCCGGACTACATTCCCCCGGTCGCGGCCATCATTACCGCTGTGCCACAAACTCCGCTTGCACACATCAATTTACTGGCAAAAAGCCGGGGCACACCCAATCTTTATATCGCCAACGCCGCCGAAAACCCAGAGATTCACGACCTGATTTGGTTTAAGAAAACGGTGATTTTGAACGTCACCCCTGCGGGGTTTTCTTTTCAGGTAATCGGAGATGCTGAGTATTCGAACTACTTGTCGTTGATTCAAAAACCAACACTGCAACCGACGCAGGTCGACTGGAGCACGGCACCTTACTGGATCGATTTGACGGAGACAAATCTTGCGGACAAAGACGCGTTGCTGCCGTTCATTGGTGGAAAATCGGCAAATATGTGCGCATTCTTTGATTTCCCACAAATCATAATACCAGATAAACCCATTGGACTTACAATTCGGTCCTTTGCCGAGCATACCGCAGAACTGCGCGCACCGATCAAACAGTTACTTGACGATCCATTATTTCAGAGCGATCCGAACTTTCGGTATGTTGTCCTAGAAGGCAAGGCCGCGTACTCTCTGCTCGTGGGAAATACACCGCAAGTACAAACCTGGCTCGAACAACTGTCCGGCATGTACCCAAAAGAAACTTTTGTCGGACAACTCATGCAACAGGGCGGGCTTCGGTCTTGGGTTGAAACCAAACCAATCGATCCGAGCATCCTGAGCCCCATTTACACTAAATTAACACAACACTACGCAAATTATTCTGTTTACCAAGGAATTCGATTCCGCTCTTCTTCCACTGCGGAAGACATCGAAGGATTCAACGGCGCCGGACTATACGAGAGCAACACGGGATTTTTGTACCCCGATTGGCAATCCGGCAAAGACAAAAAGAAAACCGTGGAAGCGGCACTCCGCGCGACCTGGTCCAGTTATTATGGGTTTCAGGCATGGGAGGAACGAACAGTAGCCGGCATAGACCACCTGACTGCCAACATGGGTGTTCTTGTACACGCCCGCTTTGATGACGACAAAGAACTCAACAACGGGGTATTCACGCTGGAGCTGGTTACGAGGCCTACATTCGAAAAAGCGGAACTGATAGTCAATGTGCAGAAAGGGAGCCTCAGCGTAACCAATCCGGTGCCGGGTAATCCCTCCCAACCCGAAATTGACGTCGTTCAAGTCATCAACAACGTACCAGTAGTGGTTCGTATACAGCCATCAACCGAGGTCGACCCAGGCGACGTATTGCTGACAGACCAGGAGTTGTTCGGGATACACCAACAAGCAATCGACATCACAGATCAGTGGTTGAAACACAACCAAGCAGCTTTACCGCCGGGACAACGGCCTACGTCGCTGACTCTCGATTTTGAATTTCGAACTGTCGCCGACGGGTGGCCGCTGTTGAGCGAACCTCCGCAGTTTCCGTCGCGAACCGTCTGGAAACAGGTACGGCCACTCCAACACCCGATCCACACCCCGTCGTGGACCTGGACACTTCCGATACCTAGAGACGTCTTGCCATACGTTGCGCAAGTGTGGAAAGGGGTTTGCGAAAACAACGAAATCTTGTTGAGTTGGACCGAGATTACGACCGACGATTCTGCCCCGCCCCACCTAACTTACACAAATCCGGCATTTGTTGTGAAGTTTGATGCCACCTTTCCAAAGGGCAGTGGACCGCTCGGTCTTAGCCCAAACACAATCATGTCGGCGGGCCATGACGAGTGCACAACGTCACAACTAAGCAGTTCTGCAGACATCTGGGAGTTGGAAATCGTGGCAAACAGCGGGTTGGCCGACAGCTCAAAAATCACCCAAATTCTAATTAGTTCAAACGGCACGATCGATATCACCGGAAAAAATGGCGGTTCTCACACGTTTTCCAATGCCTTGTGCTCACGTACCCTTCAATCCGTGTCCTCCGACGACTATTTGAAATCGTTGCTCACCAAATGACAACTTCGATCCGAAGGTAAAAACAGACTGTTTACCAGTCCTACTCGCCGACAGTCGGGGAATTGCGTTCATGCAGAATCCGAAGTCCTTCCAGTGTCAACAACGGCAATACGTGGTCGATTTCGACGCTTTCACTACCTACCAGTTCTGCCAATCCGCCTGTCGCGACCACCACGAGTGGTAGATCGTGGATTTCTTTGCGCATTCGTTGAACCAATCCGTCAACCAGCCCAACGTACCCGAAGAGAATACCGCTTTGCATACTTTCCACGGTATTTTTGCCCACTACGTTCCGCGGGCGCGCGACATCGATCCGCGGTAACTTACTGGCATGGTGGAACAAGGCATCAGCCGAAATTCGAATCCCTGGCGCGATTGCTCCTCCAAGATACGCACCCTGGCCATTGATCACGTCAAATGTAGTTGCCGTGCCAAAATCGACAACAATTGCCGCCGATTTGAACCGTTCATAAGCAGCCACAGAGTTCACGATCCGATCTGCACCTACTTCTCTCGGATTTTCGTACAAAACAGACATACCAGTACGCATTCCTGGCCCAACTACCAACGGCTTAATATGAAAAAACCGTTGACACGCCTGCTCCCACGTCATGAGCAACGGAGGAACCACGCAACTTACTATCGCCGCCGTAATGGCGCGCGCATCCTGATTTTGAAGACGAAACAGTTCGTAAATCAGCACGCCGTATTCGTCGCTGGTTTTGCTTTTTCGGGTTTCAATCCGCCAATGTTGCACCAGCGTAGGTCCATCAAAAACACCAAGCACAGTATTGGTATTGCCGACATCCACAACCAAGAGCATCAGGTTTGCCACTCCACCGGGGTTACATCCCCCGCTTGTACTACCTGCACTTGACCATCCTCGCCCGTGACGACCAGCGCACCGTGTTCATCGATCCCTGATACGACAAAATTACCAGGTCTACAATCTAAGTTAACACCCCTGCCAAGCCGGGCACGCCGGAAGAAATCATCCGAATCCACACGTCCTTCCTTGGCTGTCCATTCCGCAACGTGACGCCTAAGGCGTTCAACAAACGTATAAAGCAGCTCGTCGTGGGTGGGCGGGTTCCCGATGGCCTCTGCCAACGTAATCACTCTTCCCCGCAAATCCCCCGGGAAATCGTAGCTGCTTCCAACTCGGTTAACGCCGACTCCTACCACGACAACCTTTGGTCGCGCTTCAACGTCCGTGACGTGGGTAAGAATGCCGCCCACTTTACGGCCATCAATGAGCACGTCATTCGGCCATTTCAACTCAACACGAGACATCGGCACAACGCCGCAAATCGTGTCATGCAATGCGTACCCAGCAACTAGTGATAACGATTGCACACGAGAATCAGTTATATCTGGCGAAAAAACAACGCTAACAAACAAATTTCCTTGTAAAGAATGCCAGAATCTTCCAAGGCGACCACGTCCTGCTGTTTGGCGTTCAGCGACCACCACCGTCCAATTTGGGGTTCCAGCCACGGCCAAATCCTGTGCCACACGATTGGTCGAGTCACATTCTGTAAGTCGTACGTAGTGCGTGGTGTCGACGATATCCAATGCAATGTCGATAGCCCGCGCCGAATGCGTCAAAGCGCCTGTACTGATGATGTCCACGCCGGGTAGAGCAAACGCTCGCACCGTTTCGAGAGTCACCCCACCCGACACCTCGACTGTCGCCTTGCCCTCAATGACACGAATCGCCGCATCCAACACGTCCCCGTGCATATTGTCCAGCAGGATCACGTCCGCACGTTCTGCGACCGCTTCTTCAACTTGGCGCAGGTCTTTACATTCCACTTCAATGCGCAACACATGTGGTGCATTGCTTCTGGCGGTTCGTATCGCTTTGGAAACCCCTCCGGCTGCCAAAATGTGGTTGTCTTTAATCAACACGCCGGAATCGAGCGCCCAACGGTGGTTTTTTCCTCCACCAACTGCAACCGCATATTTTTGGAGCATCCTGAGTCCAGGGGTCGTCTTTCGTGTGTCCACAACGGCCGTGTTTGTGCCGACTAGCGCGGAGACAAACGCGCGTGTCAATGTCGCAACACCCGACAAACGCTGGAGAAAGTTCAACGCAGTGCGTTCAGCAGTTAATATCGACCGTAATTCCCCCGAAACAACCGCAAGTTCGGCTCCAGCCTCAACCACCGATCCCTCGGGCTGAGTCGCACAAAAATGCAGTTTATGATCGATTTTCTCGAACACACGTTGAGCAACAGGCAACCCCGCAACAACCATGGCCTCTTTCGCCCAAATCCGTGCAACACCTCGGACGTCACGAGATACCGTAACGGCTGTCGTCACATCGCCCAACCCGACATCTTCTGCCAACGCCAGATCAATGATACGGTCAACCCATTGCCACTGCAGTTCCATAACCTATACGACCTCATGGTGGGATCTCGGGTGCAGTGTAGAAAATTGCGAAAAAATTCGTAATTCCTCTGATTCCATCAGCGTTGCGTCTTTTTCGTTTTCGTGATCGTATCCAACGAGGTGGAGCACCCCGTGAATCAACAAAAACGTAAGCTCATCCAGTTCTGTATATCCAACCCCACCCAGGTCCGAATCGCGCAACTGCGCCTGGCGGGCGGCGGTTTCTACGCTAATGACGACATCGCCCAACAATTCTGCCCCTGGATAGCCAGCAACCATGTCCCCTTCCAGCATCGAAAAACTCAAGACGTCGGTTGGTGTACCTTTCCCGCGATAGTGGTGATTCAGTCGTTGAATGGCCGAATCGCTAACCAACATTAGGCTCAACTCCGCACGCGGACGCCCTATGTACTCAAGAATTACCTCGGCACGTCGTTTGAGTTCGCGGACATCGACGGCGCGTTTGCGTTGACGATTGGCTAGATCTACGGGCATAGTGGACCGACTCCAAACCGGCTTCGCCGTACCGGGATAGCAATTACCGGTGCTAAGAGGGTGTTTAGATATTTAATCCTGCTGCGCGTGTCTATGGCCTACTACGCTGATTTCGCCTCGGTCGCCAAAAACGGCTCGCTACGGCCATAAACTCGCTCGCCGAGGATAAATATCTAAACACCCTCTAAATTAGGGGATCAAAACCCCTTCGGAAATTCAAGTTTAACATATCTAGTTGTTCACTTACTGAGTTTGAGGACCCGGAAGTGGTTCATCTGAGGGTAAACCGGCCAAATCCGGTGTAACCACACCTGTTCGTGATTCCGATTCATCGGAAATTCCCAATCTTGCCCGAGCACGTTCCTCTTCTCCTGGAATTTGCGGATAAACCGGTCTCGCGTGATAAATATTAAGAAGCGCCCGATTAAAGCTTTGTACAATGGCGTTCATATCCTTAAAAGACAAATCGCATTCGTCGAGTTGGCCATCCATAAACTTACTGTTCACAATTTTTTTGACCAACGCCCGGATCCTCACTGGAGACGGATCCGGCAGACTCCGCACTGCCGCCTCGCAACCATCGGCAAGCATCACCAGTGCTGTCTCTCGCCGCTGTGGTTTGGGGCCAGGATACCTAAAATCGTTTTCGTCTACGTCAGGTCCGCCAGCCAAGTTGGCCTGTTCCTTCGCGCGGGCATAAAAAAAGCCAATCAAGGCGTTTCCGTGATGTTCCGGAATAAAGTCCACTATGTCTTGAGGAAGCCGATGTTTACGCGCAATTTCAATCCCGTCTTTCACGTGGTTTTTGATTATCAGCGCACTCATGTGTGGCTTTAACTTGTCGTGTGGATTCTCGCCACGTGGTTGATTTTCCGCAAAATATCGCGGATTCCGCATTTTCCCCAGGTCGTGATAGTAGGCGCCAATCCGCGTCATCAAGGGGTTGGCCCCAATCGCCTCAGCAGCAGACTCGGCCAGATTGCCGACCATGATGCTGTGCTGATATGTTCCTGGCGCCCTCATTGACAATTCTTTTAAGGAAGGCTGATTCACGTTGGCGAGTTCCAGTAATTTGATATCGGTAACATAACCAAAAATAGTCTCAAAAGCCGGCGTGAGTGCGACAAGTAGAAAGTAATTTAAGATACCGCCAATAAGACCACCGCCAACCCAGTACAACAGCCCGACGTGTAACTCGGACTGGGTCAGCAACACGACAACGGCCACCATGACTACGTTTACGAATCCAACGGTTACGCTAGCCCGGAACAAACTTGTCCGTTGTCTAATTTCGACCATTGCCAACGATCCCCCAAGACTCGACACCACAAGATAAAGTGTGATGTACAGGTTGAAGGACTGCTCCAAACCCATCACACTTCGATCCTGCCACATCACGCCAATCAGAATACCTTGGAGTATTAGAAACACGACTGCCAGATTCGGTCCAAGAAACAACCGTGTGAGCATGGTTCCAAAAGCGACGGGCATCGCGAAATAAAATGCCGCCTCCCCTACCGTGTCCCATACTGCAATGATTCCGCTCGTCACAAGCTGAGACAGCCTCAGCATTCCTGTTTCGACGACGGAAATTGCTAGAAACAAAACGATATCACGTGGACGACGGACCAAACGGTGCCATGCGTTCCGCGCAAAGAGCCACATCAACACAAACAACCCAAAAACAAGCCCAACTACACCTGCCAAACTCAGAAGCCGGTTTCGCCCACTGTCCATTTCCAACATCTTTTCGATGATGGCCGCATGTCGGTCGGTGATCCGCTGACCACTGCCAACGATCTGCTGTCCGTTCTGAAAGCGCTCGGGAATGTCTTTGGGAATTGCAACAATTGCCTCATCTTCCATTAGCTGGGTTAATGTTGGCGAATAAATGAAGTTTTCCTCTACCATCGCTTCGGCGATTTGTGCGATCGCGTTTTGAAGGCGCAAATTGGGAGTCCCGGCGCGTTCGGCAAAACGTCGATTTGTTTCCTCGATTGCCAACATCCGTGCGGCCTCCAGCGACAAGAAGGCACGAGCCTGATCCAGGTAGTAAATCCGATTCTCGGTCGCTGAACGTATACCTCGCCGTAGCCGCTCTTCGAGACGATCCAAATCACGCACAATTTTCGAAGCAAAGACCGCCTTAAGTGAGTCGCGCAGTGTCTCTTCCGACCTCGTACTAAAACGGTCTTCCATCAGGGTCTCAAACGACACGGTGTCAAAACGTGGACTCAACCTCAGTTCACGCCGAAACTCCAACTCCTGATGGGCCAATTCCCTTGCAAACCGGCTCTTTTCGTCTGAAAGACGAGCAGAAAACTCATTCTCGATGTCTTTGACGTCGGAATTCAATCGAGCAAGTCGATTTTTTTTCGAGTCAATTTGATTCTGTGCATCTTCTTTTTCCGCAGGACTCAACCCCTGCTGAATCGGTCCGGCGATGGACTTCTCGAGCATGTCCATCTCAGACTTTAACTCGCTCAACGAAATCTGACGTTGTTGTTCGAGAGAATCGACCGCTTTTTTGTGGGTTTCGACCAAGAGTCGCGCATTTGAAAACGCGACAACTACTTTGTCCCCCTTTTTTTCCGCCAAATCCTCAACGTACTCATAGACCGGAAAAACAGCATTGGAAGCTTTACGAACCTCCTCTTCATACCGAGGATTCGGCCTCATCACCTCGAAATCGCGCGAAGCACGATAGTCCCGCTGCGCAATCAACCCTGGCGTCGGCACGGTAAAGTGAGGCCCAGCCGGCATGATGAGCACGACCACCACTGCGGACGCCGCCAAACCAAACAGCACACGCACCGCGCGTCCATCCCAAGACACCGACGGCCATTTGAACCGACGTTGTGCGTCAGGGAGCCGGGTTTCCGTTGTTTCGATACTGCGTTTTTTTGTCATGTTGGAAGCGTGGTCCGGGGCGACAGGATTTCGAACCGGACTGAACAACAATGTCCAGGGATGTTATTCTCCATGGTGTGTCAGTGTTGACTAGAGCGCATGTTTCGGTCGGCAAATGGTTTGCCAATCCCCCCGATGTACCTGAATGCTGACACGGCAACCCGGGAGCGTCAATTGGCAGACTCGCAAAGTACCCAACTTGTAGTCCGTGCACTTAAATTACTAAAGCATCACAACAAATTAACGACGTAGGGTTGCGATGAACGAACCATGCAGCGGTCGGTGTGACAGGGCAATTGTACCCATCAACCAAACTGCACAGCGAAAATCGGAGGAAAATGTGCATTGACCAGCTCCCAGTCATCCCCCTGATTGGCGCTCACCCAAAGTGACCCGGTGGTTGACCCAAAAGCGAGGACTTGACCGTCGTCGTCAACTGCCAAAGCATGGCGATACACAAGATCATAAGCATCGGACTGGGGCAAACCTCGGTGAAGCACATCGAAGTGTTCACCGCCATCCCGTGTACGGCTAACAATAACACGACCGCCTTCGGGATACCGTTTTTCGTCTTTGATAGCTGGCACAAACCACGCGACATTGGGATCCTGCGGATGAACCGCCACGGCAAATCCGAACGCTGATACTCCAGCGGGGGTGATTTCTACCCAGTTTTCCGCCCCATCTGTCGACTTGAAGATCCCGTTGTGGTGCTGACACCAGTAGGTAGTGGGTGCCGACGGACATTGAACAATACAATGGGGATCCTGAACCAGCTCTTGGTCGGCCTGCTCCGGCGGCATATAGGCAGCGCGCATTCCTTTCGCGCGAGTCACCCATGTCTGGCCACTATCTTCGGTAAGCCATACACCCGCACAGGATATGCCAATGACGACTCGGCGACTGTCGCGAGGGTCCACACATATCGAATGAATTCCAGGAAGGTCCATACCACCGCCGAACCAACTCTGCCGTGTTGGATGGTGCCACAACGAATCAACAAGCTGCCAACTGTCACCGTAATCAGCGGTGCGAAATAACCCGCCCGGAATGGTACCCGCCCAAAGTACACCTGGCTGATCTGCGCCGCCGCGCGCCAAAGACCAGATGAGCTGAACGGTCCACGAAACCTCTTGACCGGTATGGGGATTTTTATCGACGAACCCGTCGGGTTTCGGAGGAAACGCGGGTGTAGTGATTTCTTTCCATCCCGAGTCCGGCTGAAATCGATGTAACTTTACACCAAAATGGCCATGATCGAGCGCCGCGTAAACAAAGCCGTTTCGCGAATCCGGATGCACATAGACGACCTTGTCTCCCAAAAAAGCCCGCTCTTGGATGATATATCGCCCATTTTCACCCCTTCTCAACACAAACAGACCTTTTTTCGTTCCCAAATAGAGTAGACTATCCATATTATCTCAGACTCCTCCAGAGAGAGCTTGCATGATGTAAATTTGTGAACTTTGATGAACGGGATCGGTTAACTTCGTTCGGTCCACGAGTTGTTTACCATCAACGAAAATAACCATGTGCTTTCGGACCGCGCCTTGCTCGTCAAGTACGTAGGTTTTGGCCCGTGGAAATCGAGCGAATACTTGCCCAAGAACATCCACAAGGGTATCGCCTGTAGTCTCAAGTCGATGACATTCAACGTGCCTGACCAGATTTTGGGTGAAGTGAACAACCGGCATAATACAACTGCCCCTTTTGGATGACGGGCTCCCGTGTGCAAAGATATCGTCAGTTGCTTCAGAATACGAGACCCCCATTGTCCAGTAATTGAGAGGAATCAATTTTGACACTACACAACGGCAGACCGACCCACTCCGCCCACTTACGTCTGCCTATTCGTGAGTATATGGCGCTATTACGACCATATCGAGCAAAATGGTGGACAGCAACTACTGCGCTTCTATTTGCAGGCGGCATTAATTTGGCACTGCCTCAATCTTTTCGAATCGGTATCGACTACGCGCTTCAGAACTCCGACCGCCAGGCACTTATGTTAATAGCGTGGGTGACTATTGGACTGTCAGCCGCTCTGGCCGCGGCGATTTATGTTCGTCACTATTGGATGAGTTGGCTTGGCAACCGCATCGTCGCCGACCTGCGCACGCGAACGTTTGAGCACCTCCTAAAACACCCACCGGGCTTTTTCCACGAACATCGCACCGGAGAAATCATCAGCCGTCTGACGTCCGACATTGAAATGATCCAGCACGCGGTCGGATCCGAACTCTCGATCGCACTTCGTTCTTTTCTCATCACCACCGGAGGAGTTCTGCTGTTGTTTTGGACCTCTCCCGTTCTCACGTGCATCATGTTGGCGATATTACCCCCTTTGTCCGTAGGAGGAGTCTACGCGGGGCGACTCATTCGTGGCCGCGCAAAGGAAGTGCAAGACACGTTGGCTCTTGCCAATGCCGGTTTAAAAGAAGCCATTAGCGGTATTGAAACCGTTCAGAGCTTTACTGCAGAAAACAGAGAGTCTTCAAAATACAGTGGCCTGATCAATCATGCTTTTATATCGCTGCAAAAAATTGCGAGTTCGAGAAGTTTACTGCTATCATCTGCTCAATTTGGCACATATTGCGCCGTAATAATGATACTTTGGCTTGGCGGCAGCCTGGTTATTACCGGGAGTATGACACCGGGTGAACTGAGCGGCTTTGTTCTGTACACGCTCATGGTAACTGCGTCCATTGCGTCTCTGGCTGAAGTATGGGCCAACCTAAACCGAGCTTCCGGCGCGATTGAGCGAATTTTCGAACTCTTGGTTGAAACACCGTCGATCATTGACGAACCCGACGCTGTCGACGATCCCGTCATCCAAGGCGTTCTTCGGTTCTCACACGTCTCATTCCGGTATCCGGCTCGACCTGAAATTCTCGTACTCAACGACGTTACCTTTGAAGCGCTCCCGGGAACTGTAGTTGCTCTCGTGGGTCGTAGTGGAGCCGGAAAATCGACAATAGCCGCACTTATTCACCGATTTTGGGACCCCCAGTCCGGAATCATCGAAATGGACGGTACCGACATCCGTCGGCGTCGACTTCGCCGAGTCCGTGAAGCATTGGGGACCGTTCACCAAGATCCGGTCATATTTTCCGGAACCATTCGCGACAACATCGCATACGGAAAACCGGATGCAACCGAGTCGGAGATCGTTGCAGCGGCGAAAGACGCCTACATTGATGAATTTGTTGATGAATTACCGCAGAAATACGACACTCAAGTCGGCGAGCGTGGCGTAAAAGTGTCAGGCGGACAACGCCAGCGGATCGCAATTGCGCGTGCATTGCTTGCCAACCCTCGATTTCTCATTCTAGATGAAGCCACGAGCCATCTCGACAGCCGAAATGAAGCACTTGTCCACGCAGCCCTTACACGACTCATGATGGGTAGGACAACGTTGGTAATAGCCCATCGACTCAATACAATTCGCAAAGCCGATGTGGTGTTGGTCATCGATGAAGGGAGGATCGTGGAGTCTGGCACTTACGATCAGTTAATGGACAGCGGTGCTGTGTTTCCCAAACTTGTCGGAGACCTACGACCACCCACTCCAAATAACGATTTGGAGAGGGCTGGCGCAATTGAGTAAGTTAAGCCCAACGGACTGATCTAGATGTGTGGTGTTTTTCAGGGGAATTTTTGGCCAGCGGCATTTGAACCGAATCGTCCGGAAAAATCCTGAGAGTTTGTGAAAAAATAGCTGAATGAACTTGGACGAATGCTTTTGTTCCCGGTGCCCCGCAAAAAACCTGCGCCATATTCCCGATATGACTCGGTTTTTTTCCGTGCATCGGGACCAAAATCCTCGCGTCCAAGTCCGTCCCCATATTTTTTCACAAAC
>JABWCM010000010.1 GCA_013360285.1 Myxococcales bacterium | reverse complement strand
TGAAAAAATAGCTGCGCGGCCTCTGGGCGGTGGCTTTGGGGCGGCTTGGCTCCGAAAAACCCTGCGCCATATTCCCGATATGACTCGGGTTTTTCAAAATCAATCCGCCGCCGAATCCACGCCCACAGTCCGCGCCCATATTTTTTCACAAACTCAGAGAACCTGTGTCGGGGTCTGTATGATAAAACAAGTTGTGGTGAGTCGCCCGGGTGGGCCGGATGTTCTCACATTTCGGGAAGCACCCCATCCGCAGCCGCGATATGGAGAGGTGGTCGTTCGTGTTGCGGCCGTTGGACTAAATCGCGCCGATATTTTGCAACGTCGTGGTTATTATCCGGCTCCACCTGGAATTGATCCCGATGTTTTGGGGCTTGAGTTTGCTGGTGTGATTGAGCGTGTCGGTGAGGGCGTGTCCGGTTTGTCGATCGGCACTGGGGTGATGGGAATTGTCCCGGGCGGAGCCTATAGTGAGGAAATTGCGGTATGTGCCGCAGATATTCTGCGCTGTCCCCGTTCTTCAAGTCTGATCGAGGCAGCGGCGATACCCGAGGCGTTTATTACTGCCTATGACGCATTGGTCTTACAGGCGGGCATACGTTCCGGTGACCGTGTACTGGTGCACGCCGCGGCAAGTGGCGTCGGCGTCGCCGCAACACAACTGGCAAAAGCGGTGGGTGCGACGGTATTCGGCACGACACGGAGCCTTCCTAAGATGGCACGTCTTAAAGAATTTGGTGTAGACGTACCGCTTTTGGCCACAGAGCGATGGGACTGCCAACTTCTGGAAAATACATCTGGACAGGGTGTTGATGTTATTCTGGATTTGGTTGGGGGGGACTACGTTGGCAACGATTTGCGGGTGATTGCGAATTGTGGACGTATCGTAATTGTTGGACTGCTGGCTGGCACCGCTGCGTCGGTGCATTTGGGCACGTTGTTGTCGAAACGTGTAACAATGATTGGAACCGTGATGAGGAGCCGGCCTTCCTGGGAGCGGGCAAAATTAGCTCAGGATGTTCAAAAACACTTGATTCCATTGTTCGAAACAGGCGCCGTACGACCCGTTGTCGATCGTGTGTTTCGGATGGACGCGGTCGCGGACGCCCATCGGGTCATGGAAAATAACGAACTGGTTGGCTGTGCCGTTCTTGTGTGGAACTGAACAACCCTTCGGTATTTTTCACAAACTCTTTGTTTGATTGTCACGTTGTTATCTTTGAATAATGTGGTGTTAAGTTATATGAATTCAGCACGCGATGGGTTCGGAGGTGGGATGAAGGCTCAACGTTGGATTACAAGGTACCCCAGGTCAGGGGAGCGGCAACCCCTGATTTCTCGCCAGTCTTCGGCTACGAACGCTGATCCGCTTACGCCTTCTGGTTTTCTTCTTGAATCCGTGGTTGAGAGGTTAAAAGCCCGACTCCGCGCTTCTTGGGTCCGCTCGCGCAGAATTCGCCGGCGTTTTGGCGGTTTTAGTGCGAATCTTTATGAGAAATCCGGGCTAATCGGCAACACAGCTACGTCGGGTAAAACGACAGCGGGTTGCCCAGCAACTTCCCGACTCAATGCGGAAGTCCGAGCTGTTTACGAACGAATTTTTCGATGGAGTCGGGTTGTTCCGCTGTTTGGAATTCTGGCCGTGTTGGGGTGCGCCGGCGGTGGATTGCGGTCCGATTTGGTGTTTTCCGGGGATTTGGACAACCACAAGAGCAAATTGGATCAACAGTTGGCGCAAACGCCTGGAAATGTTGATATTTATTTGAGACTCGGTGCGCTGGAATACCAGCGTCAGCAATATCCCAGTGCTCGCCATCACCTAAAACAGGCGCTGGCGTTGGACGCGCAAAACGCTGACGCAATCTATCTTCTAGGGCTTGTAGCATCGAAAGAAGGCAAACCCCGGGAAGCCGCCCAGCATTTGATTTCAGCGACCGAATTGGACGAACGGGTCGCAAAGGCTGCGCGTAAAGAACTGGAGACGGTTCTTATTTCCGCAATTCGTGAAGCGACGGAGAAGTCGTCTTTTACCGAAGCCGGAGACTTGGCCGAGCGACTGGAACAAATGGGAATTGTTCTGACACCCGAACAGCGTGAGTGGATGGCCAAAGCGTTTGTCGGCCAGGCGAATGTCCACTTTTCCGGGGGGTATTATGCGGAATGTCAATCCGCCCTTGATCGTGCGGCTTCATACAGCAGCTTACCGGAAATTCACTATCATCGAGGTCGCGTTTTTGCCTCAATAGGTCGCGGGGACGAAAGCAAAGCGGAATTTGACAAATTTGTAGAAACGCTTCCGATTGAGCAGCGTGCGGCTGCAAATGAACGGATCGGCGAATTCTATGAAGAAAATTTTCGATTTGATGAAGGGGCCGTTTTCTATTTGCGAGCGCTTGAGTCGTCGCCCGTACTACCTGAAACGCAGTGGAAATTGGGTACAGTTTACCTTAAGTTAAAGCGACCTGATGACGCGATGAGCGCATATCGCGCGCAGATAGACTCTGTTTCTGCGGAAAATCGCTTAAATTTGGCGATCGATGCGGCTCGGTTGTTCGTCAAATTTCAAGTTCCCGATCACGCACGAACTATTTTGAAGTGGGCAATAGGCCAATTTCCGAATGCCATTGCGCCGGTTCATGCGCTGGCCCGTCTGGAGCAGTCGTCCGGCCGCAAAGCCGAAGCGTTAACGGCATATTCGAATTATCTTTCGGTAAACGAAGGACCCGTTGCGGCACAGGAAGTGGCGTCTGCGTTGCAGGACGTCGGGTTGTTTTCGGAGGCGATTGCTGTTTTGCAGAAACAGAAGCAAGACGGGGTCTTGGGGAAAGACGCTGTCGTGATGGCGGCCCACCTGTATCACCTTGACGGAAACGCTTCGGAACGGGACCGCTTGTTTGCCGAATACGTGGCTGCCTCGTCTGATAAAGCGGATGCCGAAGCTATTGTTGGTCTACGTTACGCATCGTACCGACTGCCAACCGAGGCGTTGAAGTATCTACAACGTGCGCACGAAGCACGGCCTGGTCGTCAGGACGTCGCGTTGGCGCTGGCGGACCTGTATGTCTCGATGGGCGACAAAGGTGGCGAAACAAAGGTGCTGAAACGTTTTGTGGCGGCCGCCGACGATGTCAGGGTGGCGCAATTGGCGGTTGGTACGCGATATGTGCTTGCCGGAGACGGCGGTGCGGCGATGCCCTATCTTACAGCCGCTGCCGCGGGAAACGACGAGGTTGCAGCGACGGCGTACCTTGAAATTGGTAAGTTAGCGCTTAAGGAAAAGCCCGCAGATTTCGGAGCAGCAGAGGCGGCATTTCGCAAATATTTAGCCTATACTGAAGAAAAAATTTCAGCTCTGGAAGATTTGATTGGACGAGTGGCGCCTCATCATCCCATGGTTGGGTTTCTTGCCGAAATCTATGAACAGTTGCTGACCATTACCCCGAAGGATTCGTCGCGTTTGCTTCAGCTCGCCCAGGCGTACGCGTCGGCAAAACAATTTGACAGGGCAACGCAGACCCTGGCGCGATATGTTGACGCCTCGCCCGACAGATTGGCTGCGACGCGAACGGCAATTGAGCAGTGTGTTGTTGGAGGGCGACCCGAAGACGCTCTTAAATTAGTCGAATCGCTAGGACCGGCCGATCTGGACGATCCGATGCTTTCCAAAGAGCTTGGGGACCTCTATTCGCGCAAGACGAAATATCGGGATTCTCGACTAGCCAGGGGGTACTACGAGCGTTATTTGTCGTCGCCACAAAGTGATACCCGAGATATGCGAGCGTTTGGCGATCAAATGTTCGAAATGCGCCTCTTTGACCTTGCTGCACGCGCTTATCGGCGGGCCATGGCACGATCCGGCGAAACCGAAACAGTCTTGGTTCGGTTGGCGGAAAGTTATCTTCATCTCCGGCAGCCCGCGGACGCGTTGCCGCTGTTGCGGTCGTACGTAGACACAAAACCGAATCGGTGGCAGGCGATGGATGAAGTCGGCCAGCTTTGGATTCGGCACGGATACCTTTCGCGGGCGGTGGAGGTATATCGGGAAGCGTTTGAATCCAACGTGGGAAAACAAATGGAGTCGGCGCTTCACCGGCTATTTGACCTGTATGTCGCTCTTGGTCAGACGGACCGCCTGCCGGAGCTGGGCCGTGCCTACCTGGAGCAGCAGAACCACCGTCGGAACGCTTTACGAAAATTGGCTGCGTTGTATTCCGCCGCTGGGTTGCGCGCGGAGGCGCTCACGGTTCGCGCAAAGATGCGTGAAGGCGGCTCGACACTTGGCGATGCCTTGTTGGCGTACGAACGTGACCTGTTTCGATTGGGCGACGACCCGCGGGCGGTCGAAATGGTCAAAGAAACCGCGGCGGAATCCGGATTAAAACCGGCAGTTGTTATTGAGGCGGCTCGGTTATTACGCAACGAAGGATTTGGCGACGAAGCGCTTGCCCTTTACGATCGTGCGTTGGCTAGGCACGCTACCGATAGCGATTTGCTGACAGGTCGAGCTGAGTTGAGGTTTCACAAAGGAGATTTCGACGGCGGACATACGGACTTTTTTACCGCTTTGCTGAACAGCCGCAATCCCAACACGGTTCTGGATTTTGCAGGCGAAAAGTACGGCGAGTTTGGCCAATCCAAAAAAATGTTGGACCTAATACAAAGGGCCATCCAGGTGAATCCACAGCGACCAGAACATTATCTTAGATTGGTCAAGGTTTATCTTCAGACGGGAAGTGCCGTGGAAGCCGATCAGGCCGCGGTCGCATTTCTTCAGCGAAACGAATTTGGGGCGGTAGATCTTGCCCCAATTTATGCTGCAGCGGGGTATTACGATCAGGCGATCAGGTATTATATGGCGGCCATTGAGAGAGCTAATTTTGAAGACGAAAGTGGCAATTTAATAGGTCGGTTAGTGGAGTTGATGCTATCCAGTGGGCAGGTCGACGAATTGGCCCAGGTGTTGACGCGTTATCGGCTTAACGCAGGCGCTTCAACGCAAGCCGATTTGAACGTGTTCGAGGCTTGTTTTGCCGCAGGTCGTTTTGAAGAAGCGATGGAAGCATGGCAGCGTAGTGGTACAGACATTCGAAATATCAAGGTGGACCATGTTCTGATGCTCGCTCGTACGGCATTTTTGCTGGGAAAGGATGCGGAAGGGTTGCAGTGGGTTGAATATGCGCGAGATCGGTCTCCGGAAGCCACATCCGGTGACGAAGCCGGCGGTGAGCCATTTTTATTGGCTTGTAAGACCCTTGTTGGCGCGAATAAGAAGGCGCTCGCGATAAGATGGTTGGATCAGGCGATTGAAAACGGAAACATTTCGGGAGCTTCGCTGGCGTATGCGCTGTCGCTCCACTTGGCGGATGGCAGCGACACGATGGTGCTGGATCGTTTTCGGATGGCTGTCTCCAACGGATGGTCCACAAGTCGTGGCTCACTTGACGACGTCGGTGCAGTATTGGTCGCACACCGTCTAGAGCGAGAAGCGGCAGCGACTCTAGAGGAAATTTCCCATATCGACCGCGACGTGGAAACGGGAACGCTGTTGTTGCGGTTGTATCTTCGTCTTGGCGAGGCGGAAAAAGCGAAGTCAATGGAAATGCGTTTGTTGACCCACGGCACCCCGAGCGATTCCGGCGTTGTGCTGGCCGTTGCCGCGGTTTACGCGCACGAGCTGAAACTCGAACATGCTGCGAACCTTGCCCGTCAGGTTACCATGCGCGGTGAGCCCGATTTTTGGCGTAAGGGGCTCGGTTTGTGGTGTAGGCTTCTGGTAATGGATGGAAAAGGTAAAGACGTACAGAACGTCTTTGGCGATGTGGCGAAGGTAGTTGAGGACAAACAGCAGTTATTGGCCGCATATGTCGATATTGCTGGAGATCTCGGCCTGTGGCAGCTTGCTGATGACGCAACGACCGAGCTGGCCCGTCTTGCTCCGGATCAACCGGAACCAGTCGAAAAGTTGGTATATATCCGCATGATGGCGGGGGATGATGCCGGGGTTTGGCGAGCGGTAGATGACTATGTCCAGCGGGTTGCCACCGGTGAAGAAAACGCGTTGCGCCACCTTACTCAGGTATTTTCTCGAAACCTTCGGCCGGATTTAGCGGAACAAGCTGCAGACAAGCTTCTTCTTAGGGACCCGAACAACGCCTGGATAACCGCTTCGGCGGCTCAGTATGCAATGGAGTCGCTGAAAATGGATCGAGTACTGCGTTATCTTAGTCGCTACCGAGAGATCCACGAAGACAAAGTTCGGGTTGCACTGGATTCGGCTCGACTATTTCTGTTTGGAGGATATGAAGCAGACGCGCAGAAGGCGCTCGACGATGTTTTCGACTACGCCAAGAATCGGTGGGAGTTTTGGTACGTCCAGGCACAGTTGGATTTGGCCACCGGCGACCCCCAGAAATCAGAAAGCTCCTTCCGCAAAGCTGCTGAAGTTGCGCCACAACCGGCTCAGGTCCTTAACTTAGCTGCGGAACTCGTATTTTCGAACCCACAAATGCCGACCGAAATTGCAAAGTCACTAGCAACCGAGGCTTTGGCCGTAAAACCTCGGTTATGTGGCTCGTTGGCGGCTCGGGCGGCGGCACATCTGAGCGACGGCGATGCAGCGAGCGCAGAGAATGATGCCAGAAATGTCGATGACATTGGGTATGATCGGGGAACCTATTTGGGCTGGATTGCCGAAAGAGCGGTCAAAACCAAGCACGTTGACGTTTTTGATCTCGCCGTTCGTACTGTCATTGAAACGACTGCGGTACGGCAGGGCCGGGCTTCCGCCTTGGAAACCGCGATCGGCATCGTGCGGAAAGCTGTAAATGTGGACGCCGTAAAGGGGATCATGACGGATGCACCTGAGTTTCGGTCGCGAACAGTGGGTTGGTTGGACGAGTTGGATCTGGATCCGAAGTTGACCGGTTGGACAATGACATGGCGCTCCGATGTTCTTGAAAGTATGGGTGACTATAACGGAGCGCAGCAGGTATATCGCGATATGATACGTGCATTTCCGGCGGATTCGAGTGCGTACAACAACCTTTCTTATTTGTTTGCAAGGCGAAATGAGAATCTTGACGAGGCGCTTACTCTTGTGAGGAAAGCCCGAGCGCTCGATCCATCTAACAACGTGTTTTACTTGGACACGGAAGGGTGGGTGGAATATCAGTTGGGCAACTATTCAAAGGCGGCAGAATTGATCAAGGGAAGCATCCGGCTTATGTCTTCCAATCTTGGTGCGTCGGTTTCTGAAAGTTATTGGCACCTCGGAAAAACATACGAGGCGATGGGGGATCCGACCCGGGCCGCACAGCAGTTTCGCCGTGCTGCAATGGTTGATCCGACTGGTGCGTATGGGCTGATGGCTAAGGACGACCTGCGCCGCCTACTGCAAAAAGCCGGCCAAGCGGAGGAGACTACACCAAATTTTTTGCGGTTTGGTTCCTTGGAACCGCGGTGACATTTTTGAGGCTGCGAGTGCCGATCCGCGAGCATCTTTGGGCATGGTAGACCTTTTTTGTCCTCAACATGGCGCTGCCATGCTTCCGGGAAAAAACGCCTACCATGCCGAAGCCGCCGGCGCCTCGGCAATCTCGTGACAAATCCGGGCTAGGTGGCTGGTGTTTTTTGATGAATTCCACGCCGTGGCCGCCTTTGGCCGTCTCGCCCGTAAAAATCCCTGCGCCATATTCCCGATATGACTCAGGATTTCCCCGGATGATTCGGTGACAATTCGGCTGGATCATGAAAACCCCTATTTAACACCACACACCTAGCACTACTGGGTTACAAACGCCCGGCATTTGGCCAACGCTGCATCCCCGACTCCGCCCCGCCACTGCCTGTGGGGTATTCCCGATGCCCCATTGGGATCGCCACGGCGGTCTCGGGGCGTATCGTTCGGCATCGTTGGTCTTGGTGCTCGACCTCTTTGTGACCCAGTAGTGCTAGTGCTAGTCACATTCCCGGAGATTGTAACCAACCGCTCAACTCGTTCGGTCGCAGGATCAATTCGTCAATGAGGATTACGGCGCGTTTGACACCTTTTGCCAGAGATGACGAGGAAATGGTAGCTCCGGAAACCGCATCGATGTCGCGGCCGGTACGAATCAGATTCTTCGATGATTTTCCACAAAATTGGTTGCGAAAACGTTGATCCTGTACTTCAGAGCCGTGGGATTCTCTGTATACCATTACTTCTGTCCGCTGGATGACTCCGTCTTTGTCTACCAAAACCGCGAATGTGATCGGCATGTGTTGACCAAGCTCGTTGTCGATAATGGCAAACCCGTCAATCTTGCCGTCACGTGTCCCGTAGAACACGCGTACGTCTTTTGGAGGGTCATATCCAAGGCGCTCTGCCAGTGCTTTCCGTTTGTTTGAATCAATCTTGAGAATTTTCACTTCAACGTTGGTTGAACTTCGGAAAAAATCTTTGAGTATCGCTTCTTTTGTCCAAAAAACTGTCTGCGCTGACGCGGTGCCCGAAAATGTCAACACGACACAAATCGTAAGCATTAAACAAACAAATGGGAGCAGGAGTTGCGTATATCGCCCAATGGGTTGTGAAAGTTCCATGATCCGAGTTCCGGCTAGTTTACGAAATTAAAAAAGTCCGTCGAAGCGATTTTCATATTTTCCGGTTTGTCCAACCGAACTGGGTAGGCACATTGCACCGTTGGTAAATGAAAGTCAATATCAATAGCGAGGATTGAATCGGCAAAATAAGCGCGGATACCACGGCGAGGAATTTCAAACTTGAGGGGCGTCACTGCGGAGTATTGGCAAAGAACGGGTTGCGTGTTCGTGTCCTTGAATACACGAGTGGCCGATGGTACGTTCTTGCGTGCCATGCAGCATGCGTGGTGATCTAAACGGAGCGTGCATGCGTCATTTAGCCGCAATTTGGTTGGCGTTTGAGGTGCTTTCTTCGACCTTGGCTGTTGCACAGCCGGTTTTTGAAGGCCACGATGATCCAGTAGCGCGCGCCCGTCATGTAGAGGAGCTTTCGCAGGAAGGCATCAGCGACTACATGGCGGGTCGTTATCGCGAGGCCTTGACGAAGTTCAAGGCAGCGTTGGCGCTGCACCCTGTTGCGAACCTTCTGTTCAATATCGCGAAAGCTCACGAGCAACTCGGGGAACTTGAGAACGCGTTGGTATATTATGAGCGGTTCATTAAGAGCGGAGATGCCGACGACACAGCCCGCGAGAAGGCGCGCCAACGTGTACGTGAAATAAAAGCAATATTGGATGCACGTAGACAGAATGATGCGACAACAAATCCTTCGATAACGGTTCAGGATACGACTGTTGGCGAATCACAACAATCGGCTGTCGAGATCGCGGGTTGGATTTCGACAGGAACCGGCGCAGGGTTGTTGGTGTTGGGCGGGACGTTCGCGGTTCTCGCGTTGGGGGCCGAGTCCGATTTTTCTTCTACGGAGCGGTTGGACGAAAAGCGAGAATATCGCAGTGATGCAGAGCGATATGCTCTAATTGCGGACATTGCCCTTGGAGTTGGCGCTGCGGCTGCGGTTGCGGGTGTTACGATGCTCATTGTGGATGCAACCGGTGGGTCGTCATCCTCCGTTGCGGATGTGGGCGGGGAATTTCGGCTTATGCCCCATGTTGATGCAAATAGTGTTGGTCTCGGTGCTGTAGTTTCATTTTAGCGGTGACAGGTGCCGAAAAAAAAAGAAACACAGCAAGGTGGTGCAGGCACCAGTGAAAGAACTCACGGTGTACTATGAAGATATTGTCGGTCTAAAGATCCAGGACCGTTACGATCTCGTGCATTTTGTGAAGGCCGGCGGGTCAAGCGGTGTTTTTGCTGCATACGACCGAAAAATGGATCGGCGCGTTGCTGTTAAATTACTGCCACCCACGGATCCGATGATGGCGGCACGATTTGAGCGCGAGGCCATGACGCTCTCGAAACTCCATCATCCCAATACGTTAACCGTATTTGATTTTGGACGGACGCCAGACAACTATTTGTATATGGTGATGGAGCTACTTGAGGGTGAAACCCTGAAGGACGTGATGCGCCGCGACCAATGGTTTGCCCCGCGTCGCGCAGTGCACATTGTTGCTCAGATTTGTCGCTCGTTGTGGAATGCGCATCAACATGGGGTAGTACATCGAGACATCAAACCATCCAATATTTTTTTGGTGGACTGTGATGGCGATAGCGAATTTGTAAAAGTGCTTGATTTCGGCGTTGCTAAATTACTGCATGTTGCCGACAACCCGGTTGATGATGGTACGCAGGTGGGTCGTATTATCGGCACGCCCCGATATATGGCGCCCGAACAGATTTCGTCGGATCCGGTCGATGCGCGTGCCGACATGTACAGCACCGGCATCATGCTGTACGAAATGCTGTGTGGCGTGACACCGTTCCAGGAATCGTCGCTCGGTCCGTTGTTGATGCTGCACCTCAATGAACCGCCGCCCAGGTTTAGCACCCACAACATTCCTAGTCGACACCTGATTTCGGATGAGTTGGAACGAGCCGTCATGCGGTCTTTGGCGAAGGACCCTCGTGATCGGTTTACAACCATTGACGAGATGCGAGTTGTGCTGGAAGCGGCTGTGGGCGGTATGTCCCGTATTTCTATGGACGGTGCGCGGTTGTCTGCCCGGCTCGGTGCTGCCGCCAACGACAGGGGGTGGACGCTGAGTCCCGCACCGCCGCCCGTGCCAGACGACCCGGACATCACCGGAAATCGTGCCGCTCCGTCCCTGTTGAGCCCAAACACACGTTCTGGCGGCGAAGACGATGTTGAAGAGGCGCTCGTTCTGGACGACCACGTTCCCGACGACGACGAAAATCAGTCGACTAGCCTTTCCGTTCCACCGGATATGGTTCAGGTTCCGAGGTCCGAGGCGAACGTAAAGCCACTGGTCGATCCCGTATCGGAAATCCTACCCCCGCTTACGAAGACGCAGGCGATCCCGCGCGCGAGACCTGCTCTTACGCCGAATATGGAGGACGTTCCAGATGTTGCCGACGAATCATCGCCAAAAACGACGCGTTGGTTGTGGGCCGCTGTGTTGGCGTTGGTTGTCGGTGCAGGTGGGGCGTATTTTTTTCTGTCGTCACAGGAGTCCGCATCGGACGCGGGTAACTTTGGTGTTTCATCTGTCGATGACGGCAAACTCCAGCGGGAAAACGTGGGTCGAAGCCAACCGGATCCAGAGACAAGTGTGCATACTGGTTCCGCCGAAAAGCCTCTGGAACCAGGAAACAATGACAATCAGGAGCCGATTGGCGTAGCCGCTGCCGTAGACTTAGCGGACTCCCAGCGAGATCCCGAGCCGACACCAGACAAATGGAATGTTCGAATCGTGACCGAACCCAACGGCGCGAATGTTTATCACGGCATTCAACGGATCGGTACAACCCCGTTCGAGGCAACAATTACAGAGTTAATGTGGGAGCAAAAACTCCGCTTTGAACGACCGGAGTACGTCACATTTGAGGCCTCCGTGCCACAAGATGTTCAACAATCGGCCAAAACCGGAGGAAATAGCGAGTGGGTAGTTACACTGGAACCAGTAAATGTCCCGGTGGTGCATGAAAAAGCGGTAGAACCTTTGGAAACCGTGGCTGTCACCAAACCGAAGGAAAAAAAGGCTACGAGTACGGGTGTCCCAGCGATCAAGTCCAGCCGGGCGGGGCAGAAGGCGGAAACCGGGGCTGCGGCGAAAAGTCCCGACGGTGGATTGTCGCCCGCGCGCGCAAAGACGGACAAGGTGACCACAGACGGTGGATTGGAGGGTACCGGTCAGAATGGGCCAAAGGCGCAGAGCGTTCCGGTGATTTCAAGCGTAGAAAAGTCTAATTCGGCCGAAAGGGCCACCAATGGTGTGAGCGATCCTCCAAAAGTACAGATCATTGACGATTCTGTGAAACCGAGCGCTCCTAAGTTGCCTCCAGCACCTAAAGATCCGCCAATTCAAAAACCCAAAGTCGAACTAATACAGTAAGAGACTTCCTCCCTTTGACAGGTTCGGCCTGGATTTCTCACCAGTATTTTCCGTTGGAAATCCGTATTAAAGGACTGGGTGGCTGGTGTTTTTTAGGGGAATTTTTGGCCAGCCGAACTTGAGCCGGATCGTCCGGAAAAATCCTGAGTCATATCGGGAATATGGCGCAGGGATTTTTGAGGGCGAGACGGCCAAAGGCGGCCAGGACAAAAATTTCATCTAAATACACCAGTCATCCAGGACTTGGTGCTTAAGTGACCAGCGATGGGGTTCGTTTTCTCTTCATCGAGTAATTCTGACTTTTGAGGACAACTACATGAGTTTCGTCCACCTTCACGTCCATACTCAGTATAGTCTACTTGATTCGACAATTCGTGTGCCGCAACTCATCGCCAGGGTGAAAGAGTTGGGTATGCCCGCTGTAGCGATGACCGATCATGCGAATATGTACGGTGTCGTTGAATTCTACAAGGCGGCGATTAAGTCGGGAATCAAGCCCATTTTGGGATGCGAGGTGTATGTCAACGCCACAGATAGTCGATCATTGGAAGACAGACGAAGCTATATGATCGTTTTGCTTGCAATGGATGCGCAGGGATATCGCAATTTGTTGTACCTTGTTAGCCACGCGTGGATGTATGGAAAAAACCAATTTGGCGATAGGCCGGTAGTAAGTTTGGATGCCCTGCGCGCCAAATCTGATGGCCTCATCGTTCTTTCCGGTGGTTTGGGAGGCGAGATTGCCCAAGCAATTCTGCGCGGTGATGCGGAACGGGCTCGCCGGGTTGTGCGAGGATTTCAGTCGATTTTTGGTGATCGGTATTACCTTGAGGTCCAACCAACTAATCTTCAGGAGCAAAAGGACGTTCGGAGCGTAATTTTCGAATTGGCCGATGAATGCGACGTGCGTGTCGTAGCGGCGAATGACTGTCACTACCTCCAAATCGAGGATGCCGCCGTACATCGGGCACTGTTATGCATCCAGATGCAGAAATCGTTGCGCGAAAGTGATTCTCTTTCTTCTGTGGCGACCGGATTTCACGTCGCCAGTTCCGACGAAATGCGTGCTGCGTTTCTTGATTGGCCGGAAGCATGTGAAAATACGTTGGAAATTGCTGAGCGGTGTAATGTTAAGGTCGACCTGGGGGCAACATACCTTCCACAGTACAAAATGCCGGACGGGTTTGAAGATCAGTCTGCATATCTGAAACACGTATCCGAACGAGGGTTGGCCGATAGAATTCAACAGCTTGCGGAATTGGATGTCGAAGTTGTCGAGTCTGATTACTGGGATCGGCTTCGTTTTGAACTGAGTGTGATCAGCCAGATGGGATTTCCTGGGTATTTTCTGATCGTCTGGGATTTCATTCTTTGGGCCAAAAAAAATGGTGTGCCGGTAGGGCCGGGGCGTGGGTCTGGTGCGGGGTCATTGGTGGCGTATGCGTTGGGCATAACCGACATTGATCCAATGCAGTACGATTTGCTTTTCGAACGCTTTTTGAATCCTGAGCGGGTTTCCATGCCGGATTTCGATATCGATTTTTGTATGAACACCCGAGACAACGTGATTCGGTACGTTACCGAGAAATACGGAGCCCACAATGTTGGACAAATTGTGACCTTTGGGTCCCTGAAGGCGCGCGGAGTCATTCGAGATGTTGCCCGGGTCATGGAGTTGTCGTATTCCGATGCGGATCGGGTGGCTAAATTAGTGCCGGAGGTCTTAAATATCACACTTGATGAGGCGATAACTCAGGAGCCACGGTTGCGGGAGCTGATGGCGGAGGATGAAAATGTTCGCCAATTGATCGACATTGCGCGGAGCCTGGAAAATCTGTATCGGCACACAGGCGTTCATGCGGCAGGAATCGTGATTGCAGAAGAGCCGTTGTGGAACTATGTGCCAGTATTGACTGGAGAAAACGGCGAATTGGTTACCCAATTCGCCAAGAATGAAGTTGAAGAGGCGGGACTCGTTAAGTTTGACTTTCTAGGACTCAAAACACTCACCGTTATCGACCAGGCGGTGCGGCTTATTCGTGCCGGGCAGACGCCGGGAACCATACCGTTCGATATTTCGCGTATCCCCATGCACGACGCCGCGGTTTTTAAGTTACTACAGTCAGGCAATACGACTGGCATCTTTCAGCTTGAGTCGAGCGGATTTCAAGATCTAATGAAACGACTCAAGCCAGACAAATTTGAGGACATCATTGCGGCCGTTGCTCTGTATCGTCCGGGCCCCCTGCAGAGTGGAATGGTAGATTCTTTTATACGGAGGAAACACGGAGAGGAGCCCGTGGACTACTTACATCCCTCTCTGAAAGATGTTCTGGATGAAACATATGGTACGATCATTTATCAGGAACAGGTTATGCGCCTGGCTTCGACTTTGGCTGGGTTCAGCCTAGGGCAAGCAGACTTGTTACGTCGCGCAATGGGAAAGAAGAAAGCGGACGTGATGGCGCAGCAGCGCGAGGTGTTTGTAAGTGGGGCGGTACGGAATCAGATAGACCCCAGTCGCGCCGCACAGATATTTGATATTGTTCAGGAGTTTGCCAGCTATGGATTCAACAAGTCCCACTCTGCGGCTTATGGCCTAATCTCATACCAGACCGCGTATCTGAAGGCTCATCATCCGGTCGAATTCATGGCCGCACTGTTAACTTGTGATAATGACAACACCGACAAGGTGGTTCGATATATCCACGAAGCTCGCGGAATGGGAATTCGTATTTTGCCTCCTGACGTGAATCATTCAGTCTTTGATTTTTCGGTTTCAGAGGACGCGATTCGATTTGGCCTTGGCGCGGTGAAAAACGTCGGACAGGGAGCGATTGAGTCGATTATCGGGTCACGAGACGCTGGTGGGGCGTTTTCGTCTATTTTCGACTTTGCCGAACGAGTTGATTTGCGTAAAGTCAACCGGCGTGTGTTTGAAGGACTTATCAAATGCGGTGCGTTTGACTCTTTTGAAAAACCACGGGACGTGTTGTTTACAAACATTGATAAAGCTATGGAACGTGGCCAATCCACGCAGCGGGACCGGGACTCCGGGCAGTTGAGTCTTCTCGGAATGTTTGGCACCCCCGCGCGAAAGCAGACGGGTCATGCCGGCTACGACCCAGTGCCGGCTGATAGCGAGTGGACCCACAAAAAACTGTTAAGTTATGAAAAGGAGTCACTCGGATTTTACATCACGGGGCACCCGTTGGATTCGTATCGGGCCGACTTGAAGCGGTTCGCGACTGTCACAACTGCGTCCGTTGAAAATGAGCAGTCCAACGCGGAGGTTTCTGTTGGTGGGGTTGCGGCGGGGCTCAGAGAAAGATTGTTGAAAGACGGAGGAGGGAGGATGGGAATTTTTCAACTCGAAGACCATCTCGGACAGATAGAGGTCGTTTGTTTCAGCAAGGTATATGCGCAGTACGAATCGCTCATCAAAAGCGATGAACCCATTTTGGTTCGTGGAAACGTGCGTTTTGAGGGTGAAGGTGAATCTCGGTCACCGCGGCTCCGAGCAAACGAAGTTCTAAGCCTTGCTGAGTTGCGTAAACGAATGACCCGACAAATGTCCATCTGCGTTAGTACCGACCGAGTGGACGACCGTACCCTTGAGCAACTCGCGGCAATCCTCAGCCGATCTGGCGGAGATTGTCCGGTTTCGATACGTGTGCGTCTTGCAAATCGCGTAGAGGTGGTGATCGCGTGCGGGCCAAAGTGGAGTGTCGAGATCAGCGACGACATGATTGCACGTGCGACCCGATTGGTTGGCGAATCGTGCATAGTGTTAAATTAATGCCGTCCGTGGTTAACCCACGTTTCTTACCAGCGCAAGGCAGTGATCGCGGATTCGCTAGGTGTGTGGTGTTTTTGGGGGAATTTTTGGCGAGCCGAATTTGAGCCGAATCGTCCGGGAAAATCCTGAGTCATATCGGGAATATCCGCAGGGATTTTTCCGGTTGAGGCGGCCAGGGCGTGGAATTCACCAAAAAGCGCCACAAACCAGGCACCTTCGGGCATGGCAGACCCCTTTTTGCTCAACGGGGCCCTGCTGGGTTATGCCGCAAAAACCTCCAACAACCACAAATTTGCTGGCGTCTCGGCATTTGCGCCCACACGCAAGTGAGAAACGCGGGTTAATATTCCAGCGAAAGATCGTACAACGACTGACGAATGGTCACTGGTGGCGTTGCCGCACGAGCTTGGCGCAACAAGGCAGTTGCTTCAAATCTGTGGCCGAGTTTCAGTGAGTAAACACCCAGTTTGTACAGAAGCATTGCGTCGTTTGGGCGTTGGTGCAACGCTTCCCGCAGAAAGCCCACCGCGTTACGATAACGACCCTGCAAGCTGTTAATCTCAGTCAGGTAGACAATTACATCACGGTAGGCGGGGGCGCGGTTCCAAACCCTGGTCAACGATGTAAGTGACTCTTCATATCTGCGCTGGGCCAAGTAGGTTCTTCCTAGCAGGTACTCGGTTTCCAGGTCGTCCGGGTGTAACAAACGGTTTTCGAGGAGCGTTTTTTCGGCGGAATCGGGGTCGTGATTCAGCAACTGCGCCACAGCAAGTCGTCGCCTTGTTTCGGGATTTTTCCGATCAATCGACAGCAATTCGGTGAGCGCTTGTGCGGCGGCTGCAGGGGACAGACTGCGGGTCGCCAAAAACAACTCCCTCAACTCACCGTCTGGATAGTGAGCGAGCGCGGCTTCCATGAACTCCTTACGCGCCCGGATAGAAGGTTGTTCGGGGGCTACCTGAAGAGACTGTTGCCAGAATTCAATCGCGCGAACCGGATCAGAATGCCGCGCCTCGGTGTCAGCCAAATAATTAAGCGCGAGTGGCATCGACGGGTTTACGGACAATGCAAGTTTCATTTGGCGCAACGCTTCTGCTTCTCTTCCTAACTTGTCCTCACATAGGCCCAGAAAGTAATGAATCTGGGAAAAAAAGTGTTCATTTCCGAGGCGATAACGAACCTCATTTAGCTGAGACTGACCTTGGGGTAGCGACAGCATATGCAACAACAACTGTTGTCCGTTAGCAAACTCCCCCTGTAAAATAAGTTGATAGGCAAGATAAAAAAGCCTTTCCCCCTCTGGTCGTCCTCGTGACCAAGTGGTCGGGTCGGTGGACAAATAGGCGTCGTCGGTGTCGTCTTGAACTTCTCGGTGGTCAACCAAAACCAGATTAGCTCCATTTTGGCGTAAAGTTACTTGAATTTGAGCAATTCCACGCGTAACCGTACCAACATGGAACAAATCTTCTTGATCTTTCTGAAACGTCACGAAAATGATCTGATTGGCAGAATCCTGTCTCACAACAACGTTTGTGATGTTGATGTCCGATTTCCGTATTTGGTCAAAGCGTTCGGTTGTGAGCAGAGGTACAAAAACGGTGCTTCCGGGAGGTGTAAGTGCGATTAGCTCAAACGGGTTACGAGACTCCCACGCAGATTTGTATCGCTGAAGCCATGTGTTGACATCACGATTGGTGTCAGCGATTGAATTTGATGCAAAACCAAACAGCACAAGAATAAATGCAAGAACATACTTGGCAATCGTTCCGAAGTTCCGTGGCTGGTTAATTTCCAGACCCTCACGAAGACCCCCAGGGAAAAGTGTTGCTTCATTTCCTGAAGATGTATGCGCATCAACACTCGTAGCCCCCAGTCTATGAGAAGTCCGGACTAACAGACGCAATGTCGTGTATGGTGTTGCAAAACACAGCTTAGTAGGAAACATTTTTAATATAAAGGCAATGTTAAATCACTTAGCGATGTGGACTAAACCAATTCCATGCGACCAGAATCATTTCAATGCAAGTACAGCCCTCATCGCGACGCCTGACCAGCGTACCACAAAATTCCTGAGACGGCTTTTAAATATTTAGACACCCTCGAGAAGCGTTCAGAATTTTGCGACAGCAACGGTCTGTCGGGGCAATTCGTCATATAGTCCTGTCCCGGCTTACTCGGGCGGCACGCCGTTAAGTTTTTAACGACGTCAGATTTCGAACGGATCTTGGGGAGTCGACAGAATGTTGCTCCCCGAGGCAGGCTCAATTACGGCAGTCGTTTTGCATGTGTTGCCTTTCGATTTGACCATGAATGAAGTGGCCCGATTTATGCTTGTGCATGAAGCCGGTAGCGTTGCCTAGCTCGGTTGACGCGAACTGAAAATTTTTTCAATACGCAAACAACTTGGGAAATTGTATTGACTTGCTGACAGTGGGCGATAAAGTGCGGCGCCTGCTTTGGGACGTCTTCCGCTGTTGGCGTTTCGTAATACCAAGCTGCCTTTCCAATGACATTCCCGGCTGCGTGACCAATCGCTTCGGAGGATGAAGTGAAATTGTTCATACTTGTTGCATTCGTGAGCATTATTTTTCCTTTGCACGCAAGTGCGGAGTCTTCCGGCACTAGTGCGAATGGAGGAGAAATCGACTCATCTTTGAGTCCCCGCCTGGCGGGCGTTTCTGCTGTGCCGGAGGGGATCCCTGACCTGACGGATGAGCTGATCATTGCGCAGGCGACCGACGCGCCGACAACGACGGCGACTTTGTCTGAAACAGCGACGGCGGCAAAAATCCCGAACGAATCAAGTGATCCGATGCCGTTTGGAGCATCTGTTACCTTGTCGAACGTAGTTGGGTGGGGGACGTTTGTCCCAGGGGAGTTCAATAAGCGTCCGCAATATGACGTGGAGCTTGGGGTTTCTCCACACTACGACTTCATGCCAAACCTGCGTCTGTTGCTTGACATGTCGATATCTAAGTCAGTGATCACAAACGCGGATTCATCGGTGTCCTATGCTGGGCAGACACTGCTAAGTGACCTGTTGCTGCGGTTGGCATATACTGGAATTGTACAAGAGCCAGTGACCGGGCTAAAACTTAACGCCGCTGTTGACCTCATTTTTCCAACGTCGCTGAGCAGTCAGTTCGCGACGCTATATACCGTGGCTCGCGCGAGTGTGGGGTTGTCCGGGAAATGGGGGTGGTTTGGGGCTAGCTATTCTTTTCGTTTTGCGAAATATTTCCACGAGTTCGACCATGCTTCGCTGGAAAAAACGGGAGCACAAAATATCGCGCTATGCATCAATCGCGATGACGCAGACGCGGACCGCTGTTTTCCGGGTGGAAACGCAAACCCTTCCTTTCAATTTAACAATTCGCTGCGATTAACGGCTGCTCCTTTGGAGCAACTCACGTTTTTTGTCGCCTTCGCTGTGTCCAACACATTCACCTACAACGTCAATCCCGATGACGAATTTACATCGCCCAATGCCGTCCCCGGCCGTGGGCAACGTGACTCCATGACCGGGGAGTTTGGGGTTTCGTATCAGGTAAATGATTATTTGGACTTGGAGCTTAGTGCAACCACGCAGCAGCCGCCGAAAACGTACGACAATTCCTCGTTTCGGTTTCCGTTTTTTGCGGCAACAGCGGATAACTTTACGTCGATTAGTTTCGATGTGACGGCTTCGTTCTAACACGGTTACGAAAGCTGCATGGGTGCTTTAAAAAAGCACATGTGTCACAACAGTCCGCCGTTAGACTAACTTAAGGTATCGATTGTCAACAGTTCGAAGTTAACATTCTGCGGTCCCGACTCGCAGAGATAGTCAAGTGGTTCCTTTCCACGAGGAGATTCCGAATGAACGGTTACGGCTACTGGAAAAAGTGGGCCACCCTTATGGCCTTCGTCATGCCCGCGGTTACGATGCTGGCGTGTACCGAGGAAGTGGGCGATATTGATCGTACGCAATCCAACAGGGTGCCCAAGGAAGCGTTTGCCGGCGTGTGGTACTACGTCAAGACCACCGCGGACATTCCGTACAGCAGTGCCTTTACTTTTCAAGGTGAAACCAACTTCGGTGCCGCATCCAAAGTTGTTTTCGATGTACAGGAAAAGCAGATCATTGCTTATCCTATTGTCGAAACAGTGGAAGACACAGAGTCCAAGTACCAGAAGGTGCAAATAAGACGGTATTGGGAAAAAGACCGTAGGAACGAGTTCATCGAGGTCTACGTTGGCCAGCCAGTTGCCGCTTGGGCCATTGAAAGCCATTTCGACATCGTTCGTGATTACAGCGCAGGTACCGGTGAGCAGTCGAACGTCCTGAACGAAAATACGACGGACCGAGAATGGTGGCTGCGTGATTATGTGCGGGTTGATTGGAACGCGGAGCAGATTCGGGAGCTTGGTTTTGTTACGGGTTCTGTCAATTCGCAGTCGCTCCACTACGTTCAGGAATACGAACAGGATCCGTTAAATCCAGACGCACCTGAGTTTGAAGACGATTACATCGGCATTGTCAACAAATACTACGCTGAGCCCAATATTGCTGGTTGTAATGTGTGGGGGCTCGGACTCACCGACTGCAACGGAGCGACCGTTAAGGTTCGCCATAGTTTCAAACGTGCTCTACCGAACGACGACGCGGAAGTGCGGGTTTATACGAATCGCGAACACATGGAGAAATTCGGCTACTTTTTGGCAGAGCGACATGCTTACGATGAGTACTATGGGCAAACCGAGTCAGGTCGTGACTACAAAGCACAGCTATGGAACCTTTGGGAGCAATCTCAAACTTTCGAACCATATTGGAATGAAAGCGGTCAACCTGTTGCGTGCAACACGAACGTGGATTGCCCAATTGGATCGCGATGTATGGCTGAACAGTGGTTTGCAGACGGCCAGTGTATGGTCGGAACCCCCATTCCCTACAGTGAGCGTGGTCTCAACCCGATTATCTACCACCTCAACGCCGGTCATCCGGGAATCTCTCCCGTTATTCCGGTGGTAGACGAAGATGGAGGGGCGGCTTCTTATGTTGGTGGGAAAGTAGTGCTCAACGACAAAGGGCGTGCTCATCCCCTCGTCATCGAAGCCTACGACATGGCCGACCAGTGGAGTCGTGCGTTTAAGGAAACGGTTGCTTGGCTACGCTACCATGACGAGGCGGGGGGCTTACGTGTGCAGGACAAAGCGCAAGGGGCCAAGTCTTGTGCAACAAATTCCGATTGTATTGGGAAAAATGACAAAGTAATGCTGCAGGGGGTTGCCGACTCTACTGCATTTGTCAACGTGACATGCGCGAGTTCCGACGATTGTGGAGCGGGTACGATTTGTATCGACCATGCTAAGGTTTGTGGTGTGCCCTCGACATGTGCTGACGGTGCTGCGTGCCCGCTGGGATCGAAGTGTGACGACAATCTGGAATGTGTTGATGAAGACAACAAGCTGGTATTTAAAGCACAAACACAAAAGACTCCAAAGGCCTATTCATTTGTGGTTTTCGATGACGGGGACGATTTGGCGATGGTACGGCTTTTGGACGGAGTAATGCCCTACGATATCCCGCAGACCACGTGGAACGCGAATGGTCTGTTCCGCTTTGTAAACGCAAGCGAGGGTACAAAAGTTGGTTTACGCGCTGTTGTGAAGGACGCAGCTCAAGACGGCACCGACGAAATCTTGACAATTGTCGACGACGTGGTGGGTGTCCAGAAAGATTCAAAGGAAGACCAACTCAAAGACAGCGGTATGGTTGGGTCGCAGTATACCGACAACAGATTCCCGTACTACGTGTTGGCACCGGGCAAGATTCGTCGATTTGAGGTGTTTCAGGGCACCAAGGTGCTTGCAACGCTCAATAACGTTTCATCAGCCGGCAAACAGTCCAGCCTCTTGGTTTTTGCCGGTGGCGACTCTCTGTTCCATTATCCCAGCACGGTAACTCCGAAAGGTGTTCGGGTGATTCACGCATCGAAAAACCACGGAGCGCTGGATTTTGGTGTCGACTCCGTTCTGTTGGGTCGCAGTGTCGAATTCGGTGGCAACACTGCGCATCAGACCGCATTGGTGGCGGGAGTCAATAATGTGGTTGTTCTTGAGGGCGGCGCACGTGGCGATTTGACCTGTTTTAACGACAACGGTGTAGGCAAGTGTGTAGGTTGGCCGCAAATTGTTGATGAAGCAGTTGAAAAACGCTGGAATGAGATCTACCAAGCCCTTCCGGAAATGTACGTCCTGTGTGAGCCCATTTATAGTGGTGACGACTGCACCGATGAACAACTCGGTAATTTAAAAACATTTGGTGACTGTCGATATTCGACGCGTAACGATGATGGGACTATCTCAAACCCTTGCAAAGACAAGGTTCCCCACCCTATGCGGCTCAAGAAGATTGGTGATGCCCGGTACAACCATGTGTATTGGGTTGGGGAAGCGCAGGCAGCTTCTCCTCTAGGATATGGGCCATCTTCTGCGGATCCCGAAACGGGACGGACATTTTACGCGGCTGCCTATATTTATGGTGCCTCCTTAGTAACTTACGCTAGTTATGCACAGGATCTGCTGGAGTTAGTAAATGGTACTCTTGATGTTAGCGATGTAATTACTGGAGATTACATCAAGGACTATATCGACGCACAGAAAGTCAAACACGAAGATCCGACCTCCTTGAAGTCGAACTACGCTGGCTTGTCACTGAGTACGTCGTTGTCCGGGGATTCTGCAGGCAATCCGCTGCTTGGGGCTGTAGATATCAAATCGCCAACAATCGACAAAATCCTGACCGAACTTCCATCATCCCATTCAATCCACTCAAAACAGGATTTTGTTAACCAAGTGCTTCTGCGTCCGGGTCTCGACCTTAAGATGTTGCCGCCCCATCATCCGATGTATCAGAGCGACGGGCGCCAAGCACGTCTGGATAAGATCCGTGGAACCTGGATTGAAGACATGTTGCTGACGGACGAGGTGAAGGTTGGCGTCTCCGCTGGTCAGATTAAGCCAGGTATGCCACTCGACCAGGAATGGAAAAACAAAATGTCCGTGGCATCGATTGCTGGGGGCGACCTCTTGGCGGACGAAGCAAAACGACTTCATACGTTGAATAAGAATGGGTGCATTTTCATGTCCGAGTTTGTGGACGGTACGTTGGTCGGCCTGGCACAAGAACTCGGTTGCACTCCTGAGAAACTTGCGGCGGGTGTCGTCGAAGTCAGTGACTATGTTACTGCTGTTGATCTCATTATGGATCAACGCGACTCCACCGGTGACGAAACGTTGCCTGAATCTCATTGCTTGAGTGGTGATGCATTGCACCACATCGTTGGTGCGCGAATATTCGGAGGTGTGCTTGAACACGAGGTTGGTCATACCGTTGGTCTTCGACACAATTTTTCGGGTTCAGGCGACGTCTTCAATTTCTTCGATGAATGGTATGATCTGCGCCAACGTGATCGGGTACTGTGTATTGATGCTGGCGGTTGTGACTACGCGCGCGGCGAGGTGTGTGTGCAAGATTGCCAGAGCGATGCGGACTGCCCATCATTTGCAAAATGTGAAGAAGTCGGTAGTTCGGGTACTTTCGCGTGTTACGATAAGCGGGACAGCTACAACGATTTGATTGGTTACTGCTTCGGGCCTGCTGAGATTCCGTTGTCGCAGTCCGATTGTACAGCTACCGGTGCAAATCCTATTCCTGGTGGGGACATCCGCGCGTGGGAAAATGGAAGCTGCGTAACACGAAAGTATTGTACGAAGGATTCCAACTGCGGCGAAGGCGAACGTTGTCAGGAAGGATACTGCGCCAATACATCGACAAACGCTTTTGTTGAAAGTCCAGCGTTTAAGGTGTCTTGTTCGGTCGACGAGGATTGCGGTGGTGAAGACTACCGCTGCTCCACTGGCGATTTGGATAGTACGGGAAATCCGACCTGCCTCAAGGCATCAATGAAGATCGTAACCCGGGCGGAAATGCCCCAAGTTGAGACTGAGAATAAGCGGTACGAATACCAATACAGCACCGTGATGGACTACGGCCAGAAAATCAACTCGGATATACATGGCCTCGGGAAATACGATTACGCCGCCATTAAGTTTGGGTATGGAGACTTAGTCGAAGTATTAAAAGACACGACTCATATTAACGAGTTCTTGGAGGGTGCCGCTGTCGCACAAGGGTCGACTGCCGGACAGGTGTCCATATATGGTTGGTCGGGGTTTTGGGGTGGAAGTATTGTGCACCCATTTTTCTTCCTTAACCATGTTGTGGGACCGGAATCAATTAAAGATGCCAATCGCACCGTAGTACCCTATCAACAGGTGAAGCTCGATGAGATTATGCAATACGACTACCTTGGGCGGTATTCGAAGTTAACTTACACCGAAGTTCCCTACGAGTTCTGTAGCGACGAGTATCGTGGAAATGGCAATTGCTACTACTTCGACGCGGGTGTGGATGACCTTGAAGTGGTTCAGCACTCCATGGACATGCTCACGTACTATTATATTTTCGATGCATTTAAGCGTGAAAGGTTGGGATTTATGACCAACAATTCTGGAGCGAGTTATATGGCTCGAATTCTGGACCGTTGGCTGTGGCCGATGCGTAATGCCGGTGTGTACAACGCATTATACACCTTCCTTTTCGCGGACTACGGATTTTGGCGAACCTTTACCAAGGAGCCGATGTCCGGCTTGCACTATGGCGGCGCATCCGCGTTGTCTTTCCAGTACATGTTGCAATTGTTTGGCTCACCGGCACCCGGTTCATACGTACTTGACGAGGAAACAGGAGCATATGAACACATCAGCGAAAACCTGGGTGTGGGGGGTGCAGGTTCCGTAAACTTACCCGTTGGGGTTGGTAAGTTTCCATACACTACATTCGACCCTCGGTTCGGATATTCTATGTACCAGCATCCGTTGTTTGTGGGTAGTTGGTGGGAAAAGCTTGGTGTTCTGACAACGCTTACGGATTCCAGCGTGAGCTTCCTGTCGGATTATGTCGGTGAAGTTCTGGCAGTGGGTGTGAGTTCGACTATCGGATATCAGTCGATCTATCCACGCGAGGTCAGCAATTTTCTGAGTGGCGTCATCGCGGACCAGTGGGACTATTGGTCCGGTGTGGTTCAAGACGACGGCAACGGCGGAAAAGAGTTTATTCCTCGCTCCGTATTTCGTCCGGCAGACCAAGCGGGGATGCCGTTGTTAAAACCGTCCCTTGTAAATAACAACCTGAAAACACTCTCGGCGATTTATGCGTTGACCTGGTTTCCATCTGGGTTTGATCCCAGCCTGACTCAGAGTTTGGCCGTTACTTTGAAAGGAAACCAAAGCGAATTTGAATTGGCGGACGCATCACCGAACGATGTCGTAAGCTTTACGGATCCCGTCAGCGGCAAGATCTATATGACCGTTCGGCCGGCATACGATCCGAGTCGGATTTCGGGCGCTTATGAGTTGATTATGCGTGCGAATGAGTTGGCGGACGAATGGGCGGCCGCAGAAACGAATGACGATCTCACACGGGCCGCAGAGGGGTTGGCAGATGTCGTGGAAATGCTGGAAGTGCTTCGTAATCTCAACGAAGTGTATGGCAATTTGGCTCTATAGTTGGACGTAACGCAGCGAGGAAACAGAAATGAAAGAGATTGTTCGGATTGCCAAAGGAGCAACAATGGACCGAAACAACACGTCGCTGCTGGGATTCCGGTTGGCGTTGGCAGCAATTGTTGCTGCGACCGCCATCGCGGGATGCGCCCAATCGCAGCCGGATATTGACCGTGTTCAACCTGACTACTTCAAAAAGTCGTGGTTAGATGGCGAATGGTATTTTCGCGATACAGTCGTAGATGCGCCGGCGCTTTCTGCGTCCACTTTTCCTGGTGCCCAGCGCGCTCTCGAACGTGGTATTTTCGAGGTCCAGGAGGACTTCTTATATTTTTACCGCACTTATGAGTTTGCGACCGGTACTGAAACCCTCGGACAATCGGCGGATGTGGATACGCCATTGTTGGACAAGGACGGAAAAGTCGTTACGACAAAAGTAATGGTCAACGGCGTTGAGGTGGATAGCCCGGTGTATGTTTATCGCGGGGCACCCGTGGCCAAGTTTCCCATCATGAGCCATTTCGACATTATGCGACAGTACAATGCATCTACCGGTGAAGAGTACAACGTAGTGGTGGAGAACGGTTCGGACCGACCATGGTATCAGCGCGAGTATATGCGTGTTGACTGGTCCGGGACACAGCTCGGAGCCGACGGTACCGTTGGTGGCCCGGGTGTGCCCGATCTGAGAATCGCAATCACCCCCAAATCTTCTGGGGGAGGTGACGAAAAACCGGTTTTCGAATGGAGTGGTGAGCCCGAAGGTAGCGTGTTGAATTACTTCGACTACAAGAGCCGATATATATTTGCTGCGGCGGAAGTATATTACGAAGGCCTTGGAATGATTCCACTGTGTTGGTTTTATCCTTGGGCTTACGGTCAGAGTTTTGAGTGCTCTTCGGAAGAGGTTGGCGTACGGTTTTCGTTTAAGCGCTATACCGACAGCGATTACGTGCCTTGGGATTATGACGACGAAGAATTAGATCATTTTGGTTACTACCGTGCGGAACGTGCCCAATATGATGAAAAACGTGGAATAACTTATAGCGGTGTGAGTCGACGAATGATGCGACAGCGAATCTGGGAGAACTACGAACGCAGAGACGATGGTAGTCTGGATTACGCAAAGATGACGCCGAAGCCGATAGTTTATTATCTCAGTCCGGAATTTCCGCGGGATTTGGTACCTGGTTCCATTGATATCGCCAAAGAATGGTCCGCTCCATTTGTTGAAACGGTTGAGTTTCTTAGTGGAAAAAAACCAGACTACGACATGGTGATTCTGTGTGAGAACAACTTGAAAGAGGCAAAATTGGCCGATGCTCAAGGTTTACCGACCGCTGTTTGGCAAACGGACGATTTGTCCAACCCAAATGCCCGTTTTTGTAATGTTACTGACGAACCAAAACGAGTGGGCGACATTCGATATAGTTTGTTGGCTTCCGTAAATCAGCCGATTTTTTATGGGTTGCTTGGGTATGGTCCGCCATCGGTGGACCCGCTTACCGGCGAGGTGATTTCCTCAAATGCGTACGCATATACAGGGGTGATGAAACGTAGTGCCCAGAGAGCACTGGAAGCGATCGAAATGATGGCGGGTGTGCGTACCTTCCGAGAAATTGAGAGTGGCAGCTATGTCCAGAGCGCGTTGATGGCGCGTAGGCTGAAGAAATCTGGAACCACTGGCAAGTATTCATCGGCTGACATACAGGAGATCATTGCGACAACCATCAAACCAGCGGTTGCGTCCCAGATATCGTCGAACGCATTGCCAAAAGACAACGGCTCATATACCCAGATGCGCCTCAATATGCTCAAAGCTCATCCGGAATTGGAGGAAATGTTGATCGGTCCGGATGTTCGCCAGGTACTCAAAGATCCGACTTTGAGTACGAGTGTCTCCGTAAGCCAAGAGTTGCTTGACAAAGCACTTGCGCCTCGTAACTGGGCGACAGCGGCCGCTTATCGGGAAAAAGACGTTCATGACCACAATCATGCCATCACTACGGTGTTTATGGAGGAGTTCGCTGACAATGCGATCTTAGGGCTGGTTCGAGAGTACGGCCAGCGATACAACCAAGAGTTTTGCGGCGAATTGGCCGGTCAATACGACAAGATCTTTGACTGGAAAGCGTTTGACGCCGTAGGTGACAAGTGTGATGGGTTGGGTTCGGTTAACTCCGATGGATGGGTCTGTAAAACGGTGAAAAATGAGGTGGCTGGGGCGGCGACTGAGCGAAGGTGGGTCAACGTTTGTACTGTCGAGAAGTTGATTGGGCAACTTTCGGCCCAAGTAGAGTTGCTGCAGGGGTACAATCCTAACCTGCCGTACGATCCCCCTAGCCCGGTGTACGAGGATTCCAAGAGCGACTTGCTGAATGGGGCGATTATCGCGTTTCGTGACAAGTTAGACGAAATGCGTGAACAGGTGTTGGTTGAGCTTTGGCAATTGATCTACAAAGGTGTTCAGTTGCACGAGTTTGGTCACAACCTTGGCTTGCGGCACAATTTTGAGGCCTCCACAGACGCACTGAACTTTGGCGAGGAGTACTGGAAACTCAAGATGGCCAAGGACGAAAATGGCAAGTGGGTTCCGACCAACCTGTGGCAGCGTGATACGGAAAACCAGACTTACAATAAAATCAGAGAGTTACAGGTTTCAACCGTAATGGACTACGGGGCCAAATTCAATGGTCGAAACAAGGGACTTGGCATGTACGACGCGGCGGCAATCAAATATGGATACGGCGGTATCGTTGAGGTATTTGATCAGAGCCCCGACATGGATTCGCTTGCTCCGTACGCTGCGGAACCGAACGATTACGGTAACACGGACGAGGCAACGCTCTACGACAATAACGGTGATCGTTTGGAAGCGGCCTTCAGAAAGGTGCATCACACGAGTTATCTAAATTATTTCGGGAATTCATTAGAGGCCATTCACAAACGAACCAATATGCTCGCGACAGATTTGGCCAAGCAGAACAACAGCGAGAAAGTGGAAGTGCCATATCGATTTTGCTCGGACGAATTGGCAGGAATGACTCCAACATGTCAGCGTTGGGATGATGGTGTGGATCCATTTGAGATTGTTATCAACGCCGCTGATGACTACGAAAACTACTGGCCACTTAACGGATATTCACATGACTCTGCGACGTGGTTTCCCGATCAGTATTTGGGTAGTGTCGAGCGTGCATTTATGGGAATGCGCACGCAACTTCAGACCATGGTTCTGTTGATGGCGCATTATAACAAAAACGGATGGTGGGCCAAAAACGTCGGCAATGGGGTGGAGTGGCAGAACGACATCAATGGTGGTTTGACATATCAGGTCGCAGCTCGGGAGTCCTTTAACGTGATCGCAAATGCGTTCGGTCGCCCGGCGGAGGGACGGTTTGGGTTCAATCCTCAGTCCGGCAGATTTGAGCCAATCAATTATCTAAGCACGCTTACCTATTATAACCAGGTGGAACTGACACAGGAGCAGGGCGCCCGTCCATTCTATGCCGCTTTTAGTTACGAAGGATACATGAGCACACCCTATGCTGCGGGCTCGATTTATGATCGCATCGCGGCGTACGTTGCGCTGGCCGACCCGAGCGTAACGCCCATGTTTCTTGACAACTTGAAGACTCAGGCGGGCGGAGCGAAGGTGGATGTTGAGTCTTTGGTAAGTTACTATTCGGTTTTTCCAAATGAGATGTTGCGGTTATATGGAAGCCTCATGACCAGTGATGAAAGCCAGTTCGGATGGTGGGCGTGCCAGAACAACGGCGGACAGATTGTTGCGATGACTGAACGAGATTATTTCTCCAATTCAGCACCCGCAGGTTGTACCCAGCCAATTTATCCTGAGTCTTTTTCTGTGTTTCCGAACGCAAAGTATCGAATTCCGTTGCTTTCGGCTTATTATGGAATGTCCCTACTCGCCTCCAATTACGACCAGTCGTTTGTTAATACATCGCGGATTTGTTACAAAGGTACGGGCGAATGTATTGCGACTGAAGGGACGGATGTGGTGGAAGCCCACGATCCACTTAGCGGCAGGATCTTTGTTGCGTCACGAATCGGAGGAGATGATGTGTATGATGCAGCTTACGAGCTTGTTGCTGGTGCTAAAGAGTTGCTTGAGTCGCCGGAGTTCAAACTGCCCGATGGAAGTTTTAACTTGGAGTTGTGGCAACAGAACTACGAGTTGTCCGAAAACCAATTTCTGATTGGTCGTTTGGAATTGATTCGTGGCATGTACGAGGCGTATGCGTCCGATCCCAACTAACTCCCGATTTCTCGCTAGTCGTCTGCTACGTCCACCGATCCATTTGATGAATTCCGGCCATGTTACCTCCGACGTACTCAATAAGTAACAGCTTTCGCGAGCGGGACGGTCGAGCCCCCAGAGTTGTTCGCGTTTCAGTGGCCTGGGTATGAACTCTCCCGAAAATTCGGCGTTAGCCGTGGGTTCTCACGAGTTTGTGGGTGAGACTGTTGAGACTCAAGTAGATTCGTGGATGGTGAGTCGTGTGTCTGCCCGGACGCATGGCAGCGCTATGTTGAAAATAAGAAAGGTTTGGCACCCCAGAAGATGCTCGCGGACCGGCGCTCGCTGCTGCGAGCTGGTGAGAAATCGTAGATTCCGTGTTGGGCGTTTCAGTCTTGCAGCCCTCTGTGCGGTTGCCTTGGGGCGGAGTCTGTTGACCGGTGCGTCAAAGCCAAGGCCGGAGTGGTGAGACCCCCAGTGACCACTGTTTCACTCGTTGCCAATCGTTATTGCAGTTTTGGGTTTGACAGTGTGTGCTTGCGGCAATCCGTCCTTTAATGTAATTCATTTAGGTTGGAGCCTAACGTCGTCCGCGGACATGAATTCAATGTGGGCGGACGACAAAGGGAACAAAAAGGGAGTTTGCGAAATTGGCAACGCGACCCACCGCATCCGGACTTCGGTGGGCTCGGGCGCCAATGGAGTCCGCTCCATGCTCCCTGTAAGAGGCAACTTTCTGCGCCCTGATTTTGCGCAAACTACACTATTTCGATCCGTATCCGGAATTTCTCACAAACACCGGAGTAGTGGCTGATACCGTGAAGGTTTCCTGTTATTCTATCGTATGCTGGTTGTTGTTGTTTGGGACGACAGCTTTAGGCCAGAATTCCGAAATACCTCAACCAACTCCGGAAAGTCCGTTGACGCATCCGTCTTCGTCGAGTGACGCGGAGGTTCGACCCGACATCTCGACGCGAAGCGGTTCTGATGATTTTGAACACTACGTACGGATTCATCGGACAGGCGGATTGTCGCCATTTTCGAAGATCGAGTGGGAAATCATTGTACGCGGCGAAACTCCGATTGCGAAACACGCTAAGTTAATGGTGGGGTATGACGAACCGCTCCACAAGATGGTGCTTCTGACAGCCGAGGAATTTAGCGAAGTCTGGCGCAAAATTGAGCAAAATGACGGTTTTATTCTGTACGATGTGATGGATCCGGCGCAGGCTTTGAGTCAACCGACGTACGATGTTGAAATCAGGCGAGGCGAGATGAAAAATAGCTTCCGGATCAACAGCCTATCTCGTGAGTCTGATGTACGGTATCGAGAAATTTTGCACGCGATCATTGAGTTAGTGACCTCACGTGCTGGTACGATTCCGTTTAGAAATGTGTTCTACGACGTTGGGTCAATGGGGTGGGTGGATTTGGATGCCAGACCCCGCGCGTGGGTAATCATTGATGACCGCCCGACCAATGAGCAGACTCCTTTGTTTACTTACGAATTGCCCGCCGGTAAACATACCGTGCGTTTGGTTGCGGAAGAAAAGGGAATTGATCGGGTTTATGAATTCACAGTTCAACCGGGTATTACGACTATCCTCAATTTGGATTTGAAGTAAGGTGCTAGGTTACTCGGATCGGCATGGATGTTGCTTCACAAACTGTCGAGTGAGGTGGCCAACTAAAATAATTGGCGATATTTGAAAACATAGTGACGCGAACTGACCGAAAGAGAAAGAAGACGATGGAGATTGTGGCATCATGGTAACAAACACTGAAATTGAGGGTTATTTGGCACGTCTTGGCATGCCGTTCGACGCGGTACCAGGCGCTGAGGGGCTTTGGGTGCTGCATCAACCGACCAATGGCGACGGTGGCGTGCTCAACGTTGTCGTCAGTCATCAACCGCCTCTCACGGTTTTTCGTGTGAAATTGATGGACGTACCTACTGGCGACGACCAAAAGGTGTTGGGATTGTTTCGAAAACTACTGGAATTCAACGCAACCGACATGATCGGCGGAGCTTACGGCATTGAGGAGAATAGTGTTGTATGCAGCGAAACGTTGCAGAGTGAAAATTTGGACTTCAACGAGTTCCGTGCTGCTGTAGAAGCTATGTTTTTAGCGATCACTGAGCACTATCGCTGCTTAAGTGACTTTCGATAAATTTTTCTCGTCCGGGGCGACGTATGGATGAAGGTCTTGTCGTTTTGGGCCGTTGATGCGTTTGCTGGGCTACTTACGTGCTTGGCGCTTGGTTAGGAGGTTCCCATGAGCAGCATTTGGCAACGAATTCGTCTGATTGTATCTTCGAATATCAATTCGATCATTTCGAAGGCTGAGGATCCGGAGAAAATTCTCGAGCAACTTATTGTTGAGATGCGAAAGCAGTTTGAAGAGGCGAAACGACAAGTTGCGGTGTCGATCGCCGATGAAAAGCGGCTGGAACGTCAGTGGCAGGAAGAAGTCAAGAATGGCCGTGACTGGGAACAGAAGGCGATTTTGGCTGTGAAAGCAGGAAACGACGATTTGGCGCGGAAAGCGTTACTGCGTAAACGGGAACACGAGGATCGCGGTGCCGACTTCGAACAGCAATATCTCCAGCAGAAGCAGGCCGCGGACGCATTGAGAAATGCGCTGTCACAACTCAATGAAAAGATTGAAGAAGCGCGGCGAAAGAAAAACCTCTTGATCGCCCGTGCCAAACGAGCCGAGGCCCAAAAACAAATACACAATACGATGGCAGGGCTTGGAGACTCTGGAGCTTTTGACACTTTTGATCGTATGGCTCAAAAAGTTGAGCAACGCGAAGCCGAAGCCGCCGCTTCTGTTGAACTCACAGCGCACCTTTCTGGTGACAATCTTGATCAGCAATTCAAACAGTTGCAGGCGGCTTCCGCTGGTGAAGATTTGCTAGTAGAACTGAAACAGAGGTTGGCTTTGCCTGCCCCGACTGCGACAGCCGCTGCCGACACCGCCGACGATTTGGATGCGGATTTTTTGCGACTAAAAGCTTTGATGTCTGGTGACGTAGAACCGACAACCATCGGGGCTCAGTCTGCTCCCGAGAAGGCTACTCGTTAAATTAAGATGTCCAAACCTGCGTTGCGCGCCGGCGGTCGTTGGGAGATGACCGCATTATTCGCGAGTTCTGCGTGTGGATTTTCGAGCACGGCCCTATTTTTGCCGGGCAATCACAGCAAGCAAACACCGCTGGTTTTTGACACTCACGTTGATATTCCTAACCCAGATTCCTCACAAGATCCGGACTGCGACTGCCGCTCCGCTAGGTGGCTGGTGTCAAATAGGGGCTTTCATGATCCAGCCGGATTTGAGCCGGATCGCCCCCAAAAAACCTGAGGAATATCGGGAATATGCCGCAGGGACTTTTTCGGACGGTTCGACTCAAATTCGGCTGGCCAAAAATTACTCTAAAAAACACCAGCCACCTAACGTAATCGACGTCACCTATAGTTGTGAAAGGCAAGGCCTCACCTGGGGATGGGTATACGGCACATGTGGGTTCGTAGAAAAAAAGGCCGCTCGCCGGAGGTACTTGAGTCGGTATTCAGGCGTGTGCAGCGGCTTGGACCGTACGGTTTTTGGCTAGATAGCGGACTAAGTGCTCCCGACGAACACCGACGATTTTGGGCAATGGGAGTCAAACCTATAGCCACACTAGGGGGGTCTGACTGTGCTCACGCTATGCCGCAATTCAGCCGATGTGAGGGTTTCCAAGGGCAACCCGCGAGTTCAGGCTTCGATTTGCCTTCGCCGGCTACGTTGCCGAACGGCAGCGGCAATGATCTCTCCGCTCGAGAATGGCGCCCTCAAACCCGTCTTGAGCAGTTGAGCGAATTTGCGGCCAAGTCTACCTCTGGGACAGATTTTCTGCCACCGGAAGTTCCGGTGCCGATCGTGGTTGGGTTTTTAAGTTATGAGTTCGGTTCGTTATGTGATTCGATTCCTCGTGCCGTAAATAATCCTCTTGATGCACCGGAGCTGTTTTGGGCTCGATATCCCGCGGTTATTGTCGGTGATCGTATTACACATCGGGTATACATCTTTGGCACCCAACGGGACTCCATGGACGCGTTGGAGTGGGCCTATGATTCAGATTACCACGTGGGTGCCGGTGCGTTTCGGTTGGCAGACGACCTAAGTCCGGTGCAGGTTGATACGCAACACCAGCGCCGCGTGGAGCGGGTTTTGGAGTATATCCGCGCCGGCGACACCTATCAGGTGAATATTGCCAGACGTTTTTCCGCCGGCGTGAAAGATGAGAAAGATCCCGTTACGCTGTTTGCCGCGATTCAAACATTGAGTTCCGCTCCATATGCGGCATACATGGAATGTGAAAACGCCACGGTTGTGAGCGTTTCACCGGAGTGCCTGGTGCGCTGGTATGAGAACGGCGTGGTACGCTGCTTTCCAATCAAAGGGACCATACGGCGGGGAGCATCCGATGCAGAAGACGCGCTTTTGAAGGCACGTTTGCTGGCAGACCCAAAAGAGCGGGCCGAACACGTGATGATTGTGGATTTGCTCCGCAATGACCTGGGTCGAGTTGCTGAGTACGGCACCGTGGCTGTGCCTGACTTATGCTCGGTGCACACCTTCGCAGGACTGCATCACCTGATTTCGGAAATCCGTGGTCAATTACGGGATGGAATTACTTTGGGGAGTTTGCTGACTGCGGTTTTTCCGGGAGGTAGCGTGACTGGAGCTCCGAAAGTTCGCGCCTGCGAAATTATCGCGGAGATCGAATGCGAGCGTAGGGGAGTGTATTGCGGGGCACTTGGTTATGTAGATGCTCGGGGTGGAGGATGTCTTAATATACCAATTCGTACCGCTTGGTTAACAAACCAAACAATACATATTTTGTCCGGCGGGGGGATCGTCTCAGACAGCACGCCGGAGGGCGAAAATGCTGAAACGTGGCTCAAGATTAGGAATTGGCAACGTGTTCTTCATTCCCTTACTCACGGGTGAAACGGCGCCGTTGGTCTTTTTGTTGAAGCTCTTCAATGCGTTTGTGTTCGGCGTTGTCGAGTCCGCTCGCATTACTCATGAGAATCGCGTACGGCCGCAGTGTTGGGAAATGCTCGAAAACGATACGAATACTGACCATAATAGGAACAGCGAGCAACATTCCGACCACTCCCCATAACCAGCCCCAGAAAGTCAATGCAACCAGAATGAGCAGTGGGCTTAGGTTTAGGTTTCGCCCTTGCCATGCCGGTTCGAGCACATTTCCGATTCCATTTTGCAACAGGGTCAACAACGCACCCAGTCCCAGCGCCGACCAGCCAGAATCAAATTGTAACAAGGCCATAAGCGTGGGGAGCACTGTTGCGACAATTGATCCAAAGTAAGGAATAAAATTTAGTACGAATACCAAGACTCCCCACAGAAAGAATAGGTTGAGGCCAAATGACGCCATGACGATGATGGACAACACCGCAGTGACCAGGCTGACAACGACCTTCAAGATAATGTACTGCTCTACGCTTTTGTTGATGTCTTGTATCAGATCCGTGACTACCCGTGCTCGTGTGAGCCCGTAAGCAAGTTGGATTCGTTCAGGCAAACGTTCCACCTCAAGTAAAATGAACAGCATAAAAAAGGCGATTAGGACCAAATTTCCGGCGAAATTCATAAACGACGTAGTGCTGTCACCGATCCAGTTCGCCAATGCCCCCTCCGGAAGCGCCATGACTAGATCTCGAAACGTTAATGTTTCGCCACTGTCAAGCACACCCCAGCGTTCACTAATTTGTTCTAAATAAGCAAACGCTGCATTTATTTTCACAGCGTACATAGGTATCTGTTCTACAAATGTCTGAAGGTTAAGGGCCATCATGTATCCGAGTACATACAACGCAATAAAAAAAGTAGTGGTTGCGATGATATACGCGACTAATTTGGGGCATCGGTGACGACTCAGTATTCTTACAAGCGGAAAAACGAGATATACAAAGAAAACGGATATCGCAAAGGGTTGTAGAACAGATGCTGTTGAACTGAGTATGACCGTACTGAGTACTCCAATCCCAATCACCAACGCAATGTTGAGCAACGGCGCATTCCATTTCGGCATTTGGCCGTTGGGAAAATGGTCCGGTAGTTGCGGCCGGTTGTGTTGCGTAGGCGGGTTCATGGCTGGATTGTTATTGCCTCCGTCAGTGCTTGGCGCATTACGCAACTTGGTGCTGTCTGGGCTGTCCAGAGTTCAAAGGCAAGGCACCCTTGCCACAATAACATCCCAAGTCCCGTCATCCAATGCGATCCATAACGCTGTGCCGCGTCGCAAAAAGGTGTAGGAGACGGACGGTAGATGGTGTCCACAAACCAGGTCATTGGCCGCACTACAGCATAAACAAGCTTTGCGAACCATTCGCTGTAGTGGGCGTATTCTACTGTGCCGGGTAGGGTGCCGTTACCCGCGGAAGTGGCGTTGACGATCAGATCAAACGGCTCATCGGAGAATGGAATCTGGTTCAGCCCACCGGTACTCCACCGTATTGTATCATAATATGGTTGAAAATGGTTTACCGTCTTGTTCGCTGAATCCGGGTTTCTGGCGGCAACGTGTATGTGTGCCAGTCCGGCACCGGCCAATGCGCTACAGATAGCTCTGGAGACCCCCCCAGCGCCGATAACCAGTGCGCGACGACCGGTCCAGTCAAAGATCTGGCTTGTTTCTGTGACACTATGCCAAAATCCTTGGCTATCTGTGTTGTGTCCTGTTAAATTACCATCGTGACATGTTATTGTATTAACAGTACCGGATGAGATTGCCGTTGTGTCCAACACATCTATCAGCGTTGTAGCCAGGTTCTTGTACGGGGCTGTTATATTTAGCCCTGCAATGGCGCCATCGCGACATAATTCGATTGCGGAGCGTAGGCCATCTTCGCTTACCGGGAGTACAACGTATCGCCAATTGAGATTCAGCGCGGAAAATGCCGCGTTGTGCATGGCGGGAGAAAGGCTGTGGTGTACGGGAGAGCCCAGCAGAGCGACAATCCGTGTTTGTGCGTCAATGGCCAAATGGTTCATGAAAGGATTCATGGTGGGTTTTCGGTGAACAGCCGGCGTACCTTTGCACAATCGTTCGCGATTTGAGCCACAAGCGCCTCCACGGAAGAAAATTTGCGCTCGCCACGAATACGATAGATGAACTCGACCACTACATTGGATCCGTACAAATCCTTCGAAAAATCAAGTACATGTGCCTCGATTGTCGCTCGATGATCCTCAAACGTTGGACGAACACCGACGTTCACCGCGCAAAGATGTCTTTGCCCGTCGAATTCCAACATCCCTGCATAAACACCATGAGCGGGGATAAGCACCTGCGGTGGGGGGGCCACATTCGCCGTTGGAAATCCGATCATACGACCCCGTTTGTCCCCTTCGACCACCTTCCCGGGGACTCGATGGGGTCGACCCAACAGTCGTGCGGCGTGCTCTACTTCCCCCGCGCTGACTAATCGACGTATCCGTGATGATGAGATTGTTTCACCGTACAACTCCAAGGATGCAATCCCAACGTTGATAAATCCGTACGACGCTCCCAGCGTATTGAGTAGGGATGCATCCCCACGTCGTCCCGCACCGAAACGCGCATCAGGACCAAGCAGAACCACCCGTGCCCCCAGACCATCAACCAAAATGGATTTGACAAACTCCTCCGCTGAACATTGCGCAAGTTGTTGGTCGAAAGGAAGAACAACGACGATTTGTGCCCCATAATGTCGAAGAAAAGAGAGCCGCTCTTCCAGTATCAATAAAGAACGCGGGACTCGTTCAGGGGCAATAACGGTAAGCGGGTGGGGATCAAAGGTGACCAATGCGGGGATGACGTTGTGTTGGTTGGCGACATCTAAAAGCTGCGACAACACTCGCTGATGGCCAAGATGAACGCCGTCAAAATTACCAAACGTTACCGCTGTGTGAATGGTCCCACAAGGTAGTTCTTCGTAGGAGCGATACACTTTCATCCGCCGTACAACTCCTCAAATTGCTTACGAAAAGCGTCGTATATTTGTTTTCGCTTAATCTTCAACGTTGGTGTAATGAAACCGGATTCTGCAGTGAGGTCCGGCTGCATAATCTTGAACTTTTTAATCGTCTCGTGGCGTGCCAATTGGACATTAACCCTGTCAATGCGCTCCTGAATAATCTTGTCCCGCGACTCCGCGTTGTCCGGCAACGCCATCTGTTTTAGTTGGGCGGACATCGCGTCTTGGTCGATCCAAACACCCAGAACCAAATAGCTTTTTCCGTCGCCATAAACAACCGCAAACCGGATGACGGCGTCATTTTGAAACATGAGTTCAATATTTGCCGGAGGAATATTTTTTCCACCGGAGGTTACAAGAATGTCCTTTTTGCGATCGACAATCTGCAGGAACCCATCATCGGTAAATCGCCCGATATCACCGGTTTTCAGCCAGCCATCGGGAGTGAATGCAGCTTTGGTGGCGTCGGGATCCTTGTGATAACCCGCAAATACGTTCGGTCCACGTGCCAGGATCTCACCGTCCTCGGCCAGCCGAAGCTCAACCGATGGCAGTGGTTTTCCCACGGAATCAAATCGAAAAGCGTCGGGTCGATTCAATGTCAGCGTGGGGGATGCTTCGGTCAAGCCGTAACCTTCCACTAACAATAAACCTGCGCCGTGGAAAAGCTCTTTTACTTCCCGTTTTAATCCCGCCCCGCCGGACAAGCAGAACCGGAGTCGGCCGCCTGTCAACGCCGCCAAAGCCTGGGTGGGTTCTGAGTGTCGCGTCGCCATAGTGGCGAGTTTCTCCCAGTACGCCGGAACACTCATGAACACATGAGGACGTACAGTAGGCAATAGAGACAACGCGCTGCTTGGATCAGTAAGATAAGTGGTGAATCCAAGGGTATTCCCGATCGCGATGGCCCCGAATCCAAAGATATGGCTCATGGGTAGCCAAAGGAGGTCGACATAACCTTCCTCCAATAACGGCGCATTACACACCAACCAGTCGTGTCCGTTCGCGGCCACGTTGGCGTGGGTCAAGGGAACCCCCTTGGGTGGTCCCGATGTGCCGCTTGTGTAGAGCATCATCCCTGTATGTTCGAGGCCGATCGACTCAATTCTTGCAGAAAAACGGTCTCGGTCGGCGTCAAAATGTTGTTTGCCGACGGACAATGCCGTGGAATAACGAACAAACCGTTCACTTAGCCACGACGGTGGCGGAATGTCGATACCGGCTTCCCCAGCGTGGTGTGCGATATCAACGACGTCAAGATTTGAGTCCAACACGACAATTGTGCGTACGTTTTCGAGCTTACGCCACACTGCAAATAAACGCAGAAGGAGGGGCACGCTATCGACAAATATCGTTGTGGCATCGCTGTGTTCAATGACGTATCCGGCTTGTTCCGAAGTACAACTGCCATAAATGGGCACGATGACACCGCCGGCAGCCTGAATCGCCATTGCTGCGGTGGCCCATTCAACACGATTGGGTGCGAAAATGCAGGCCCTTTCTGCGGGCTCAAGGCCCCTGGAAACCAGAAATTCGGTAAGGCATTGAATTTCCGAGCCGTATCGCTCCCAACTAATGGGCTGCCAACTGCCGTCTTGTCCTTGCACAAAAAAACGTGGGGTGTTTTCGGGGTCATTAGGGAGAGAAGTTCTCGAAATTTCTTTGTGCGTAGTGGTTCTCAGCGGCGACGGATGCCAAATCGTACGCGCTGTAGTTGTTTCGGACATTTTTTCGAGGCGGTTAAATATCGCCTTTACTGGAATAGTGGGTTCCAAAAACGGAGTTGGGTCCATAAAGAAGCCCCTTGTTGTTAGTGTAGGCGGTGAAGTTACCGCCGCCTGGCGCTGTTGCCAAAGATAAAATCGTTTGTTCTCTGCAAAGACGGTATTCGGGAAAAAATGGAAGCGCGCGACACTGCGGTTGTTGCGAGTCGGCAGGGACGCCCAAAGGCCCACCTAGGTGTGTGGTGTTTTTTGGGGGGAATTTTTGGCAAGCGGAATTTTCGCCGAATCGTCCGAAAAAATCCTGAGTCATATCGGGAATATGGCGCAGGGATTTTTGCGGGCGAGGCGGCAAAATACGGCCATGACAAAAATTTCATCTAAAAACACCACACACCTAAGTGTACTCATTGGTACGCTCAGTCAGGATGAGCCGACTGAGCCGCGGCCCGTTTAGTAGGCCAATGGATCGCGTAACCCACCCAATTTTTTCCACACACCCTTTGTGATAGGGTCTGCGGAGATAGATAAGTGTCCCTGGAACGGCGGCTTTTTGGGAGGTTTGTCCAGTCCCATCCCTGCGGAATATTCCCGATATTTCGCGGTCCGGCCCCGGATCATCCGACTCAAAATCGCCTCGACCAAGGACACATCCTTGCTTCCGCTGACCCCCTGAGAGTGTTCAGAATGTGGGACGCTATCGCTCATTGTGCCCAGCTTGGGGCTGTTATTTCTGCCTATTTTTTTGCAACAATTGTTCGATTTCTGCGATTTTCTCTTCCAAATCAAGTAATTTGGACTCGAGTTGATTTAGTTTGTGTAACTCTCTTTCCTGGTCGCGTTTTGTAGATAACCCAACGAAGCCCCACCAGGTTGCTGCAAGCCGGTCAGCGGTCGCTTTTGCGCGCATGGTCGCACCCAACAGCTTGCCGCTCGGTTGTAGGATGAGCGGGTTTCGCAGTACTTTCTCTAAGTATTCCGCGGTGTTTCCTTCCCACACATCAAACGATTTCTTCCATGTATCCCACAGTGGCGAGTTCATTTCTCCTCCAATACCGCCTTCCTAACATAAGGCGTAAATTAAGAAATCACACATTGTTCAGATTTCCGCCATACCTTTCGTAGTTTAGCGTGTCGACGGGAGCACGACACCAACGTGAGTGTAGTTTGGCGGTCATAGCCAAGGAGGGTCAGCTTTAAGCCGAGAAAGTGACTCTGAGAAAGCTAACTTAGCGCTGATTTGGCCGGGACCCGACTGAGGCTATATCGAGCATATGCCGCACCGACGGGCATGGCCAAGGCAGCCTAAATTAGCCAATCAGGGTTCATTTATCTATTTCCGCTGACCCTCTCAGAGGCCTAGCCGGCGCACCTCGGTAGCGTTGGAAAACAAGTCTTCCTGCGCCCCGTTTTCACTGACAGCACGAGCTACTTCTCCGAAACATTCAAACACAAACGAGACTTGGCGCCTTTCTTGCGCCTGACCCACGGCGGGTTGTACAACTACCCGCGTCTTTACCCTCAGTGCCTGCGAAAATGCGATGTCCGGCAACAACAGCTCCCCGGAAGCATCCACTGATACCTCGTAAATGTCTTTGCCGGCATAGGGTAAACCACGAAGTACCCCGTTTTTGATATTCGCCGAGCTTACCCAGTTTTTCCCTACTTCGAGTGGAAATTGAAACAGAGCGATCGGTTTGTCGTATATCAACAACGTTTTTCCTTCGGGTGGGTTCTCCTTCGAGCTTGCAACCCCGAGTAACCACAAACCGTCAGCGTTGTGTTGATACACCGACTCGACGGTCGCTCCTGCATCAAACGGCACAATAAAAGCGCCGTTCGGGAATTCATCGGCAAACCACCTTTGCCCCATTACTTCGGCAGACAACGTGGCGATTTGGTCTGTGGCACGGTCCGCGGACCAATCCCAGATGCGTTTGCCGTCAGAAGTTACAAGTCCTTTAGTGTCAATAGGTTGTATCTGCTCGGCCGCCGAAACCAAGTAAGATACCGGTACTCCGATTGCTGCTTGCAGTTCTGTTGCCTCAATCACCCCGTCCAGATTAGGTACACATTGAAGTGGTTGTGCCACAGGTGCTGTGTATCCTGCGATCGTGGGGAAGGTCCGATTGTCCTCGCACGCCGTGAAGAACGTACTTACAGCCAGAACCCCAAGCCAAACGGTCACCGTTGGCGTTTTGTCACGTGAGTTGTTTATTGTCGGATGCCAATCGTACACCTTGTTTCGTATCAATACGCGGCCACAGTGCATTGACATTGACCGAACCTCCGTTAATGGGGCGCCGGGGCGACTAGCTCAGAACGATACCGCAAATCGTAGACGCGCTGATTGAGCAACCCGAGCGTCCAGTTTTTCGACGGGATTATCAAGACCGTCCAGCGGAAAAAGTATGGCATATTCTAGGTTTACGTCCCATCCGTCACGGGTGTGGTATCGAATTCCGGGATCCAACTCGACTCCGAGGCCGTGCGCTGTACCTGGCGTAGACTCGGCGTACAGCGCCCATGCTGCGACACCGAACAAAGAAAGGTCGAGGGAACCGGCGGCTGACGCGATAGCGCGCCACCTCACATGCGGCCGAAAATAGGCGGCGTCCGTAACGGTCCCGATGATTTCCCGAAACAGGATCCTATCAATATGATAGTCCGGGTGGAATCTGAAATTGTGAACATGACGGTCGCGGGGAAGTACTGCCTGGGGACCGTCCAGGTCACCCGGTTTGGGAGCAATTGCGTCTGTTCCCCCCGGGAATGCGCCAAATCCAGGGTCTGGATCGCCGCTTGCGATTCCAAAGTCAACCCCGAAAACCAAATCATTTGGATCGCCGAACTCGCTTTCAACTACGCCGCCAAATTGCAGCGATTCTATCGAGTCATAAAGCAGAGCCCCCGGGATTAGGGATGATTGCTCTATGTTAGCGAAAACAACCGCAAACTCAGCCTCGATCCGCACGCCCGGGGCAGTGAACCGTCCGTGGATGTCTGCAGCCCAGGCGCTCAGGTCACGTGACATGATCTGGCTTGCTGTTAACGGGTTTGAGGATGCCGCCGGTAGATACGACGCAGGCACGTCTTTTTCCTGGAATCGATAAGATAAATATGCGCCGTATTCGATGGTTGTTTTTCCTGCAAGACGGCGCCTATTACGTGCAATGTCGTCGCGAACAGACAAAACTGCAAACGTAAATGTGTGTACGTCGTCGGCCGGGTCCACGTTGAGCAGTCGTTGATTATCGCGGCGGGGAACGATAGGTCCTACTGACGAAAAATCATATGCGACTGCCCAGAGGTGCCCCAAGGTGGGAATGATAAACGCCACGCGGTCTGCTGCGTCGCCGCTGTTGCAATCGGGGCAGTCTCCGCCGTTGGTTAACATCCCAAGTCCCCAGTGACTACCCATGCGCCCCCCTGCAAGCAGTCCGAACGGTGTCAAAACCTCGGCGTAAGCGCGCTTGATATGGAGGACAGACTCAGCCGGATCCTGTTGGGTGGTCGTCGCACCGGGCCAGCCATCGGGGCTCCCGCCCAGCACCAAGTTATCGATTAAATCAATACGCATTTTTACAGCAACACCACCAAATGGGCTATACAACCGCATATCCGTACGCAACCGCATATCTGCGGAATGTAGCCATTGGCTGCTTGGGTCCGAAAGGGGTACAGGGTATAGAGGTAATCCGGACGGCGTAAGTCCACGGTCAAGGTCAAAGTTGTAGTTGCTCTCGCCGCGGAGTCTGAAGTTCCCGTCGACCTCGATAAGCGATGGAGGAGACACTTGTAGATCTTCACCGTGGTCGGTAAATCCTGTGCCTGTGGCGGATACCGGAATCGCTCCCAAGATCGTCAAGATGACGAGAGAAAATCCGTAGTTGGTGAAGTGAATACAGTATGGCGGTTTGTTTCTGTGTGTGGTTCTGTTGAACTCCAAGAGAGGCCTTCGGGTCATAGCTTCTCCAGGACTCTGGTTTCCAGCAGAAACTTAGCGAGTTCGTTTGTTGATTCAGTTTGCGCCTCAATCATCGGAAAGTGGCCGCATCGGGAGTACCGGACAAGGCGCGAGTTGGGTAGGTCGCGATTGAGTCTTTCTCCTATGTCGACCGGAGTGACGGCGTCATTTTCTCCCCAAAGAAGAAGGACGCTGTGGCGGATCTGCGGGTATTGGGCGGCTAATGCCTCAAATTGTTGACCACGGACGGCGGCGAGCGCAGCGGCGCGTGTTCCGGGCCGTTGCAGAGAGCGCTCGACGGCTTCCACCAATGATTCTGTTAGCTTAGCTGGATCAAAGAACGCTCGAGCCATACGTTCGTCTGGGCGTTCATCGTAGAACATTGCAAAAAGCAGTTCTCCAATTCCGTCGGTGCGAGCCCACAGAAAAAAACTGGGTAGTTGTTCTTCGTAAACCCAGGCGTCGTACAAAGCCATCTTGGTGACTCGTTCCGGTGCTTTGAGCGCCATTGTCAACGCAACAGACGAACCCCAAGAATGAGCTACCACGGCAAACGTTTCTATTTCGAGAGCGTCCAGCAATCCGAATACAAGACTGGCTTGGGCGCCAGGGGAGTAATCTCCATGGGGGCGGTCAGTCCACCCGAATCCTTTGAGATCGAGGGTGATGACCCTGTGTGTTTGAGCCAATATGGGAACGACGTCGCTCCAGGTTTCCAAGGACGAAGCAAATCCGTGGATCAGCACGACCGTTGGCCCCACACCTGTGTCGGTATAACGAACACGGGTGTCACCGATGTTTCGGAAATTGCCGTCTTCAGGCTCGCCCTCCATCGGCCCTTGATGATAACTTAAGCACCCACAAAGAAGCCATACTGTGCAACACAGCAGCGTATGAACTTTCCACGGACTCATGGAGCGAGCCTACGTACTTCCGATGCGAAAATAAACTCTTCTTGGAGTTCGTTGGCCTTGGAGGTAATCGTCGCAACGGTTCCAAAACACTCGCTCAGAAAGAGAAAAGAGCGAGTGACGGTAGGTAGTACTCCGACGATTCTGGTAAGCTCAACACGAATCCTTAAAACTGGAAAATTTGCATAGGGGGTTTTTAGCAGCCCAGAGGCATCCACGGTAGATTTGTAGGTTTCCGTATAAAAAGAAACTACGCCGGTGGTCAGTCCAGTCACGGTACTCGTGGACTCAAATGAGTTGCCGGATTGGACGGGAAACTGCACCAAAGCCGCCGGTGGATCATACACAAGCTCGGTGCGTAACAGCCCATCCGTCGGTGAAACAACACCGCGGAGCAACAACGCGGTATCGGTGGCCTCAAACACACCAAGTAGATCAGCGGTCTCCGACAGTTTGGCGGCGTAAGTGGCGCCCGGAAATACGTCGGCGAACCACTTATCGCTTAGGGGTTGTGCTTCAACCAATACATCGTGGTCGGCGTTCAATGGGTCGGCGAGATTCCAAACACGACTACCATCCGGTTGTAAGTCTCCAGCGGTGTCGATAGACGTGTTTTGTGCGATTCGATACGTTGCATGAAGTTCCGGGGCAATAGGTACTTCGTCACGGTCTATTCTGCCGTTATTGTCTGGAGAGCACACACTTGGGGTACCGACGTCGGTTGGTTTTCTACCCTCGCTGTCGCCGGTCGATACCCGTGCGTTGGAGTCTTCGTTGTTGGTGCTTGTCTGGTCGTCGCCTGACAGGGTTGAGTCCCCGGAAAACGAAGTGTCGTTCCCAAACGATAGTTCTCCATCGGAGTCGGAGGCATTCTGCACACACGTTCCGCTTGCTGAGCAGACTCCTGACGCACAATCCGCTCCGCTGGAGCAAGCAACCTCGTCTGTCCCGCATTGCTGAATTGCTCCAGAAAGACTCATTATAAATACGGTCCAGGTGTACCACTTGGCTCGCAAATTGCCCCCTTCGGACCGATGCTTTTTTATTTTACCAACATTGGTCATAATATGAGCGAATGTAAACCCATTCATCCGTTACCTCACCTGTTGAGTACGCTACTATTGTGGGTTCGCAAAAGTCAAGTCTAGTGTTGCAATGCACAATAAAACAAAATTATCGTAATAAAGAGTGAAATCGCTTACGCTATTTTGCAGTGCAAAAGGAGCAAAAGTCGAGGCTGCCATGATCACTATCAAAAAGTACGGTAATCGACGCTTATACGACACCAGTCGGAGTCGGTACATCACCTTGGAAGATCTTGTCGAACAAATCCGTGCAGGCCACGAGGTTCGGGTTGTGGACGTCAAAACCAAGGCCGATCTGACACAAGCCACTCTGGCGCAGGTGATCCTTGAGAGTCGACGTGCTGCGGGTCTGTTGCCGGTCCCGTTGTTGATTCAGCTCATCCGTATGGGCGACGACGCCCTTGCGGAGTTTTTCGGGCGCATTTTGTCATGGGCGCTCGAAGGTTATCTTCAGATGCGACAGGGAGCCCAAGTTATCGCGCCAATCAACCCATTCGTTCAGCTTCCGTTTTTTGCGGTGAACGCCATTGGCCGTGTCCTTAACTCGTTTTTGCCTTGGCAGGATCCAACCGGGCAACGGCCGGCAGGTCAGGTTGTTAACCAGGATGACGTCCAGGAACTTCGCCAGGAAATTGAAGAACTCAAGCAATGGGTGAAACAACACGGTTCTGGTTCTACGACCACCTGAGTTCCCAAAATGTAGTGACAGTTGTCGATTGTGCGGTGCAGCATTTTGCTTGACCGCCATGGAAGTGGGCATTAAAGTTCGAACGCAAAAATGCCTATTTGGTCCTTTTGCTGTTGTTTTTGGCTTTAGACGGTGTTTGGGTAAAAAATTACGTTACGCGTGCCACTGGCCTATTACGCCGATTTTGCCTCGGTCGGCCCATCCTCGACGCGCCTTTGGACACGCGTCTGGTGCGCCTCGGTCGTCAGGACCGACGCAATAGGCCAATGGCTCGTGTAGCTTATTTTTTTCCCAAACACCCTCTTAGACCCACTGGAGGACATTCATGGTGAGTGGTAAAGAGGTCTCGACTAAGCGAAAAATTCTGAATGCGTGTGGCGAAATCATTGGCAAACAGGTTGAACGAATGAACACGTGGCACGCAGGTGTGGCTGCTTTGGAAGCAGATGCGGTTCGTCAGTACAGAGATAATTTGGACGATCTGGTGCGATTATATAACGATTCAATGGATTATTACTTCAAAATTGGCGCAGAGTGTCGGAATCTTAGTGTAGGCACACTGAATAGTATTGCTGGCTGGCTTTTGCCAAGAGGTTGACCATGGCGATGACCCCCAGTCAAGCCGACGTGGTGATGACGGACGGCACCGCTCGTCTATTACATTTCCGCAAGTTGTCGGAAATCGCGGGTGCGCAGAAGCCCACCGTCCCGGTATTGCTTATACCTTCACTCATCAATCGGTGGTATGTCCTTGATTTGCGATCTGGATCGAGTCTAGTTGAGGCATTTGTCGATGGAGGAATCGATACGTTTTGCCTTGACTGGGGGGTTCCGGAAGATGAGGACCGTTATCTACAATGGGCTGACATCATCAACCGACTCGGTCGTGCCGTTCGCCGCACATGTAGGGAAACGGGCTCGGATAGGGTGATTCTTCTTGGTTACTGCATGGGCGGGACCCTCGCAGGAATTTACTCTGCGCTGAACCCGGAGCGGATCGCTGGACTCATTAACTTAGCCGGCCCCTTTGATTTTTCTTGTGCGGGAATGTTGCGGGATATGGTTGATTCACGGTGGTTTGATCCCCGAGACATCACGGCTCCAGGTAACATAGCCCCCCTTCAGATGCAGAGCGGGTTCGTCGCCATGAGGCCAACAAGTCAGATTGCTAAGTTTGTGGGATTGCTGGATCGGATTGACGACGAAATGGCACGTGAGTCGTTTGCGGCGCTGGAAACATGGGCCAATGACAACGTTCCCTTTCCTGCTGCGGCATATGTGACGTATATCCGCGATTTGTATCAGGCTAATGATCTCGTACAAGGGAAGCATTGGGTTTCGGGGCGACGCGCAGACCTGAGCAACATTCGATGCCCTGTCCTCACGATTACGGCGACCAAGGATGCCATCTGTCCACCCGATGCGGCACTCGGTCTCAATCGTAGCTGTGGATCGCCGGACAAACAACATTTGTCGGTTGAAGGCGGACACGTTGGAGCGGTCGTGGGTAGCAAAGCACGTCGCCATCTTTATCCCGCTGCCATTGAGTGGGTGCGACGTGTGGGGGCGTTGCCGGCCGCGCCACACAAGCACTCTTCGTTGGCGCATGGTTGAGTCCGATTTCTTTGGGCGGGGATATCGGTGGCCTGGTCCACTTGCTCAGCAGCGCGGATTTCTCGCTAGTTTGCGGCTCCGAGTGCCGATCCACGGGCATCTTCGGGCATGGTAGCCTTTTTGTCCTCAACATGGCGTTTCCATGTTTCCGGGAAAAATGCGCCCACCATCCCCGAATCTGCTGGCGGCCTCAGCACTCTCGCTCGTAAGCGCGTGAGAAATCTGGTCTAGGTGTGTGGTGTTTTTTAGGGGAATTTTTGGCCAGCGGAATTTGAGCCGGATCGTCCGGAAAGATCCTGAATTATATCGGGAATATGGCGCAGGGATTTTTACGGGCGAGGCGGCCAAAGGCGGCCAGGACAAAAATTTCATCAAAAAACACCACACACCTAGGTGTTAGTCGATTACTGAGTAAAAGAACGAGTCGGTGACAAAAATGAATGGGCAACGATCGGAACTCGCTGGAAGGTCATCCCATAAGCTCTAGTTATCGCTGATGAAATTCGATTTGTGCGGTTGGTTGTAAATTGTTTACAGATTGTTGACTTCGTGTGTGGCTTGGGTAATCTCGGCGTCGCCGTGTGACGTTGTCCACGACGGATACTCATCGAAGCTGCTTGAAGAGGGTGTTTGGGTAAAAATCGCCGGTGAGCGAGACAGTGGCCGTAACGAGTCGGCCTTGACGACCGAGGCGCCCGGAGGCGTGCCCACAGCACGTCGAGGATGGGCTGACCGAGATAAAACCGGCGTAGTAGGCTGGCGGCTCGCGTAACGTAACTTTTTACCCAAACACCCTCTAAGAGGGTCAGTCAAGCCGAGAATGACCTGCGTGAGCCGATTTCAAGTCGGATGGTTCGGGGCCGGACCGAGGAATATCGGTAATATTCCGCGGGCACGAGACTGGACAAGCCGGCCAAAAAGCGGTCGATCCAGGGTCAGTCATCTATTTCCGCTGACCCTCCAAAAGGATGTGTCATAACTTTCCTTTCCCGTGGGACAGGATCAAATGATGGCGGCATAAGCCGGATTGGAATCACAGATGTTCGACAGCATGATTGTAGGTTTGTGTACTTTGGCTGGAGTAGGGTTGGCTTTTTTTGTAACCCGCGTTGGGCTTGAAATGATCATTAACATAATTCCAACCCGTCAGGCTCCGAACACAAACAACGCTCCTGACGTCGGTAGAGCCAACTAGGATGGTGTGGCACAAATAGAAAATCGACCCCAAAAGCACGATTTTTAGCCGGAACGGCCCTGGACTGACTGAAAAGTATCGCGGCATACTCTTAGAAGGTCAGCGGAAGACGGAGCAGGTCGGCGCCGCCCGGCCGGGCCGGCTTGAATCCTATACTTCAGAACGTCAGGTGGAGTTGTCCGGTATACGAACTCGGTCACGAAAGCCGTCATCGTACCCGTGAAAATGTTCAACGTCTGACTCGCCGAGCCTCCAGCAGTAATACCCGCTTCCACAGTCAAAATCGACGGTCCACAATCCCTGAGCTGAGCACCCGAGCCGCCCGATTGAATCTGCCCACCCGCGTACTAACGATGTCGCTTCCTCTTCGAGGCAAACCCATGTGGCGCTGTCTACTGCGCTTGTGCTGAGCTGAAAAACCACGGAATTGTAGCGTTCTCTCGCATTTTCAGTGATTCGACGCACTACCGGAAGATATTTGCGAGCCTCCTGTAGCGTAAATGTGCGACGGTGAGAGGTTGATTGAATACGAAGAACGTCATCCACGTACGATTCTCCAAAATTTTCCCGACTCGGCAGGTCAGCTTCAAGCCCGAAATGACCCTGAGAAGGCTAATTTAGCGCTGAATTGGCCGGGACCCGACTGAGGC
>JABWCM010000421.1 GCA_013360285.1 Myxococcales bacterium | reverse complement strand
TTGCGGAATATTCCCGATATTCCTCAGTCCGGTCCCGGCCAATTCAGCGCTAAATTAGCTCGACCAGGGTCACTTCCGGCTTGAAGCTGACCCTCTGAGTGCGTTTTGTTTTATTTTGTTGGGCGGACAGAGTTGTTGGTGAGGCGGGTTTATTGGCCTTGGGCCATCGGGGCGGTTTGAAAAGACCACACTTTTTCCCATGGCTGATTCACTTTTGTTCCGCTCAAATAGACCGTGTATTCGACTCCGGGCTTTAGCGGATCATCTGAATAAAGTGACAGAGCGGCGCTCCATGCGAGATTTTGGTCGTTTTTCGGTGTAAGCAATGTGTGTGGGACAGGATTGCCCCATTCATCTTCAATGGAACTGTCCGTGATTGAAAACGTCACTCCACTCCCAAATTGCACGGTGATGATTGGCCCAGATGGATATCCGTTGGCTGGCGGTAGCGGTTGCGGCGATTCGTAACCATTCCAGAACGTGTCGACTCCTGTCTGGCCGTCATACGGATAAGCTATTTCCCAAGTACTGCTGGATCCGGAACCACCGCTGTTGATCGTGTCACAACCCGGTGCATGCCCATAGCCCATTTCGGTGGTAGACGGGTCGGTCAATGGCAGGCGGTGGTACAGAGTTGCGATCCAGCCGTCCACAGACTTGTATGGGTCGTTGACAAAAGCCATAACCTCCGAGAGCCCGCCGCCATTGTATCCCTTTGCTGCCGCTCGCTCGCCCAGTCCGCCATAACACGGTGGTCCCCATGCCGCATTCTCGTCGTGCGGGCTCATTCCGCCGTATTTCGCCTGATTCTGGCTATAACATGCACAATGGTCCATCGCCATTGCGTTCAACGGTGCGATCGCGTTGAGCATTGGTAATCCCAATTGTTCTCGGTACCAATTTACCCTCTCCAATGCCTTTACTTGCTGTGGATCGGAATCTTCCGGAAAAGTGCCACCCGGATCATCCGGACCGACTGTTCCGCCACCGCCGTTGCCCGGGTTATCCGGGTCTTTGATTTGATCAGGCGGCGTTAAGGTTGCTTGGAACGTGATCCGCGATTCGCAGTTACAATCGGTCGCCTTAAACAGAAATGTGCCCTTTATTGTCGTAAATTGCTCGGGTGGTCCATCCATCGGAAAAAAGATGCCATCCAGTTCCGACAGCGGCCCAACGCTGCCGCGTAAGTGCCATTCAGAAATACCTGTTACCTGATTTTTGACTGTTTCCAGCTTCAGTGCCACAGAAAGCGCGCCTTGAATTACTCCCGCATCAAAGTCCCCCTCTACGACCTCTGATTTGCAGTCGGTTAGTCCCGGAAAGTCGGCATTTGGCAAGCTGCACTGAATGTTCCGGAGTGTGATCAAAGTCACTTGGCCGGATTCGATAACGATGTCCAAATAATCGCCAACCCACGTGCCGTTTGGCGGTCCTGCATAGTTGGAGCTGTTCCCGGTCTCCCCCGAGTCGTTGATCGACTCCGGGTTCGATGAGGCTCCATCTTCACATCCAGTGACCGACACGACGGCAAAAAGCAACCCCGGTATAAGCCACGATGCAGCGCGGTTGGCAGCAAAAACGCTCATAGAATCACTCCAGAATAGGGCATACTACATTGCAGTTTAAAGCAACACCCAAACAAAAAGCGAATACAAGGTACGAGTCGGACCAAGGCGCGTCAAGACATCGTTGCAATTTCGATTAAACGACCGGGTTTGAGCCCTGACTCCACCCGCCGGGTTGAGACATGGCCTGGTTCTGCCCACAGCTTGCCAAATCAACGCAGTTCGACAACAATTTCGGCAAGGCCTGGAATGCAACCGGTTAGTTTGTTTTGCATTCTTTTCACAGTCTCTGTGGTCATACATTCGTGTCCAAGGGGCCCGGCGTCCTACAACAATGAGGTTCTGATGGCTCCTTTTGAACAACATATTTTCGTTTGTGAAAACGTTCGCGAACCGGGAAATTCACGCGGCTGCTGCGCGGAAAAGGGCGCTGCTAAGATAAGAGAACGATTTAAGAAACTGATCGCCGATGCCGGGTTGAAGGCGCAGGTGCGCGCAAACTCGGCCGGGTGCCTGGATACCTGCGATATGGGTGTGTCGGTCGTTGTGTACCCACAAGGGGTTTGGTATGGTCGTGTGACCCTCGAATCCGTTGACGAGATATTTCACGAGCACATTCTTAACCGTCGACCAGTAAACCGGTTGTTATTACAAACGTTGCGATGTACTCCTTCTGAGCCCGACGGCGGAATTACATAAGTTATCCGAACTATCTCAGAGAGTTTGTGAAAAAATATGGGCGCGGGCTGTGGGCGTGGATTTGGCGGCGGATTGGTTTTGGAAAACCCGAGTAATATCGGGAATATTGCGCAGG
>JABWCM010000194.1 GCA_013360285.1 Myxococcales bacterium | reverse complement strand
GGCTCCGGCAAGTCGTCGCTCGCGTTCGACACGATCTACCGCGAGGGGCAGCGGCGGTTCCTCGAGTCGCTCTCGAGCTACGCGCGGCAGTTCCTCGGCGGCATCGACCGGCCGAAGGTCGACCACGTCGACGGGCTCTCGCCGGCCGTCTCGATCGACCAGAAGACCGTCTCGAAGAACCCCCGCTCGACCGTCGGCACGATCACCGAGATCTACGACTACCTCCGGCTCCTCTTCGCGCGGCTCGGCACGCCCGGCTGCCCGAAGTGCGGCCAGGCGATTTCGAACAAGGCCAAGGAGGTGCAAAAGTCAGCTTTGCGATCGAAATGAACGAAATGTACGCAGTTCGTTTCGTGGCCGAGTCGTACCCTATCACATTAAAAGAAATCCAGTTTTACATGGGAGATGACCCACTCAAGGCAGGTACTGAATGTGGAATTTTTCATTTAAAAATCTGGGAAGACACTGGACAAATCGAACCAGGTAAGCTGCTGTTTGATACCGAAGCGACCGAAAACGAATTCGAGGTTACAGCAGCGAGCGCCTATCAGGCTTTTCCTTTCAATACAACTACGCCATCACCCGTCATAAACGGGCCATTCCGAGTTGGCTTGATGGCGGCCGAGAAACAGTGCGTTACTTCCTTTGGAAACAACAACTTCCCCGTTCTATATGTAGATGATTCCATCACGTTGGGTACCAATTTTATTTATGGAGTCGTAGGCCCGGCTACGCTGGAATGGCTACGTGTAGAAGATGTCGCAGGTGGTCCGGGTGGCAAAGCGGGCGACTTCGTGATGCAGGCAATCACAGTGGGCGGCGGAGGACAACCGAACCCAACAGGATGTAAGTCCGTTTCGGACTGCAGTGACGGCAACCCTTGTACCCAGGATGTATGCGACGTTGACGGAAAATGCACAAATCCGCCAACCGCAGGACCGTGTGACGACGGTGACGCGTGCACAATTAACGACAATTGCCTAGGAGGGGTATGTAAAGGTGGTGCCGGCGTCGATTGTGACGACGCGAATCCTTGCACAACCGACTTCTGCAACTCTCAGACACAGTCGTGTGAAAACCAAATCGTTCCCGGCTGTGGCGACGAAGACGTTATCGGCAACGAAGACACCGGCCAGGAAACACAAGACACCAATACCGGGGACGCACTCACAGAAGGGCTGCGGTTAGACCAAATCACCCCTACGACGGGTTCCAACGACCAGGCGACAACCGTTACCGTGTTGGGAGCAGGATTTGCAACCGGATTGACAGCACGAATAGGACCCAATTCACTACAAGACGTTACGATTAACAGCGACAAAGCGTTTACGGCAACAGTGCCGAGTGGTATTACACCGGGGGTTTACAGCTTGATTGTTTCCGTTGGAAGTGCCCAAACTACAATGACCGACGCATTTGAAATACGCGCCGCGGCAAAGTCCTCCGACGGAGACAGCGGTTGCAAAACAACCCGCGTCGGAAATACAACTATACTCATGCTCGCCCTTTTCGGCGTCATGGTGGTAGTACAACGTCAGCTCAACAGAAAATTTGCGAAGAAATAGTTAAACGAACTTGGACGAGTGCTTTTGTCCCCCTAACCTCCCGAAAAGACCTGCGCAATATGTAGTGTAGGATATTACTCGGCTTTCTTCCTTACATGGGAAACCAAGTTCTCGCTTCCAATTCTGTCTCAGAGTACTCTGACCGGGGTTATCTTAAGCAGGATTTCTCATAATAGTTCGAGGCGCGACCGTCAAAATACCCGCGAATTTTGGGTGCGCGAATCTCCGGTGCGCGGAGGTGGACTCTCATCCCGCCGGTCACGGCGGCGGTAGTGAGGACCCAGAACGCGGACAGTTTGGCGCTCGGAACCGAATTCTGGGGAGAAATCCGGGCCAATATTCACGCCCCCAAGCTCCATTCATGCGCAGCCACGTACGCAGCAGTCATTTTGCCAAGCGCTTCCCAAACTGTGACATAATGCGCTGGTAATATGTCACTGCCGGCCGACATCTGACTCGTGGTATTTTCCTCTTTGCCGTCCATCGGAACCTGTACGCCCGCGGACCGAACCAGCGCTCTCCACGCCTCTTTCTTGGCCGCAAATGGATCCGGAACTCCCTCGGGCAACGTACCAAGCCCGCCGCTTAAATAAGGAGAATACTCGTCTATATTACCAAGCAAGTGCCCAAACTCGTGTGTCGCGACATTACGACGATTTACGTAGTCCGGATCGACAGAGCCAACGGAAATCGTCACAAGTGATTTGCCGGAGGCACCTCCAGTTGTGACCTGAATCGGGTATCCCCGTGTGGTACCGTTCAGTATCGTTGCAACCATATGCGCACGCCGGGCAATGGTTTCCTGCGATTCGTTGTTGCCGTCCGCTGTCACCGTGATTGCAAAAATCGGCGCCATAGGATTTCTGTTGCCCAGCACTTGCCCAAATGCCCACAAATGGCGACGCATCGCCATGGGCACATCCACACTTCCCTGGCTGAACGGAATTTGTGCCCCCCCAGCGGACTGCAAAGCGGAAAATCCCACATCAATTCTCTTTTTTTCCGCGTCAATAACTTTCTGATTTTCCCAACCCTTTCCGAATCCCTGTTCTTCGAGATCACTCTCGGTCATTGTCATAGTTTTATTATCTGTTTCCAGACCAGATGGCCCATTATCAGTCCCAAACGACTCTTTACGTACGTATACATCAAAATGCCCTGCTTCCGCCTCAGTGACACGTATCACCGGCATCGCGAAAAATTCGGTCCATCCTGGCTTGGTACAACGAATGACGTGTTGTTCACTCCAGTGACCAGCTATGAGGGCCTGAAATCGTTGTTTCCACCTTACAATCTGGTCCGGCTGCCACTTCCACGTCATACTGTCCCTGGCCACCTTTGATGTTGGCTTCGGCGCATCTACAAAGTGGTAACTTACCGCTACCGTCACAATGAGTTGACCTGTTTTAGGGGAATAAGAAACACCAAATCGTCCGCCGACCGATGGCTCATAGGTCGGTATCGAAAACGACTCTTTGCGAAAGGCTTCCTTCTTGTCCGCCTCGCCATCAGCGGGATCCAAATGAACATGATTTCCCGACCGATGCTGTATCAAGGACAACGGTGTAGGGGACTTCGTCCCAGGTGCGGCAAAGCGACTTGCTATCGAGTCTGCCTCCCGCTCGGTCGGATGCCACGGCGGAATGATTGACGGCGTATCCGTCCCGTCGGTCGAACTACGGGCCTGGACGGTATGCACCAATTCATGCGCCAACAATTCACGTCCACGTGGTGTGTGGGGTGCAAACTGGCCTTCACCAAAAAAGACGTGTTGCCCAATCGTAAACGCTTGAGCGCGAATTGTGCGTGCGGCTTCTGCCGCGTCGGCGCCGGTATGCAACCGAACGTTTGAAACACCATGTCCGACCGAGCCTGCAAAGTCCGTCGCAAACGGTTCCGGTACAGCAGTCCCTCCGGTCTCAACACCCGCGGCGGACGAATTCGCGACTGGCGCCCGACTGCCTTCCGATGGTTTTCGGTATACCGTTCGTGGCCAAGTTCCCGCAAGACTATTCGCCCACGCTTCACCCCACAACCAATTTGTTCCAAACGCGTCTCCGCCAATACCACTTAGGATTCCGCTCCGACGTGGGTAACTACTCCCTCCTAAGGCGCCCATTGTCGGCTGTTGGCCGCAACCGGCTCCAGGAGACAACAGTGTCCAAAGTGGCCCCGGCTCGCCAACGGGAGTTTGTGGCTTTTGGGTTTCGGTAACCGCTCTCGCCGGAGTTTTTTTCTCGGTACGCGTCGGAGTAGCCGGTTTGGATGCGTTTTTGGGCATAGGAACTCGTGGTCAAACCGCACAGAGTCACAGTGGATGCAGTCATTTACCGTACGTCTGATTCGAATCGGCGTCAACACACACAACGAAGCCGGGAACAAATTCATGTTACAGCCGGCCCGTGCGCGTGAATATGGCCAATTTGTTTATTGAGGGCTTCGAATATTATGGCGTCTGGCTAAGTTAGGTTCTATAGCAACTCACTTAAACTGGTGACGATAGAGCGAATTACATACGATAGCATGCAGCCGACGCCAACGCAGGCGGGCGGAAGAACCGTGTAATTACCGGCCCGATGAACGTCCACCGCGGCTGGGTCTGGCTGCCGGTCGGCTGCCCGATGACGACCGCGGCGCCGATTGTACGGAACTGCTTCGACCTCGCGACGAACTAGGCGGTGAGACGTAGCTACTCGGTCTTTTGGTGCTACTACCGCTGAAACTCGAATTGCCACCACGCTCAGAGCGACCGGAAGAATTGGGCACCGCTTGTATTTGCGTCCGTTTTTGAACGGGCGATGGTCGATTAAATCGCGGCGAAGGAGATTGGGTCGGAGCGTGATATTTCCGACCTTGATTTTGGTTTTGTGATGGCTTGACATAAGTACCGGTGTGCCCGGATTCGACCCCTGAAAACCGAGAACTAGATCCACTTCCTCTCGTTTCACCAACGCCTCCCCGTGTGTCGCCATCACGACTCGGTGCGGTCGGTTGTACCCGACTCGTTCCCGCAAGCGGTCTGGTTCCCTGAAAACGAGTATCCAAGTCGTGTGAGGGGCCTTGACCCGTGCCGCGTTGGTTACTTGACTGTGTGCGGTTTTGCAGCGGTGTGGGTCTATTGCTCATCGACTGCTGCTCCCGTTGGGTGTCAGCCTGCTGTCCACGTTCAACCTTTTCAGCACGCTCCCGTGTGTAATTTCCAACCCTTTCCTGGTTCGTGGCGCGATTGTAATCCCTATGAGCCTGTTCCCGACTCACATTTGCATCGCCCGATTGTCGCTGTTGATTGTCGCTTTGAGATCGCCCTTTGGTTTCAACGCTGTCCTTTGAAGCGTTGTATGCCGCGTGTTTTCGATCCAACTTGTCCTGATACAGCGCTTTATGCTGATTATAAGTCGTATGTCGGCGATTCAACGCTGCAAGTGACTTCGCATCTTTTGGCACATCTGCGTACCGAACCGGTTTGTATCCCTTTGGAGCCTTTTCAGACGCGTACTGGACTTTTGGAGATGCCCCTTTTCCTTGGTACCCTGACGCGTATTTCACGGGAGTTGCGCCTTGAGGATACGACACAGTCGTACCCTTGGCCCAATATCCTTTATGATAGGTTCCGCCAGCATAGTAACCGTCCACCCACGAGTGCCCCGGCTTGTGCGCTGGTCTCCAATAGCCGGCAACCCAATAGCCATTGCTAACATAACCGGGTGTCCAAACCATGCCAACGGCCACAGTCAGCGGTGACCAACATCCCCAATACCATGCCCCGTGAGCGTAGTACCCACCGGACCAAACAAACCCAACATAGGTGGTTGGCCGCCAAAAACCCATGACGTAGACACCACCTAAACCGATGTGACCGGGTACCCACGTGTATCCGACACGGGGGGTAAGTGGTTGCCAATAACCCCAATGATACGCACCGTTGTACCAATATCCATCAATCCACGAGTAGCCAACCATAACACGCGGACGCCAAAAACCGTTGACCCAATACCCATCTGGACCAACATGTCCCTCAACATAAATATGATCGGCCGGTCCCTCAACCACGGGGTGCCAACGGCCCCATACGTACACGCCGTTCACATAATGACCGGGAACCCATACAAAGCCGTCCCGGACCGCTGGGCGCCAGTAGCCCTTGTAATAAACACCTGATTCGTCTCGAAAACCGTGTTCCCACACGTAATCAGGCTCATCGTAACTTACCGGCTCCCAATGTGGTTCGACAAAAGTCCCATCTTCCAACCACATTGCCTCCACCCATTGATAGCCAGGCTCCTCCGCTTTCCGCCAGAAACCTTCGACAACAGTCCCATCTTCCAGCGTGTAGCCTTGTTCCCACACATACTCTGCGCCTGGCGACGGTGTGGGTTGTGCTGATGCGACATTGACCAGTAACACGGAACACAACGTCGCTAAAGCAATCACTTGAAAAATCGTTTTCATAATTTCCTCCATCGTCTTCCAGGTCGCCGTAATCACTTTTTCGGCGAAACACGCTCGGACAAGACGAATCGACGTGTGGCATATTCACGATTACTTCGCAATGGCTGTATGCATTGGACACCGTGCCGGATGTCGGCGAATGTACGCATTGGAGGTTCGGGTCTGACCATATATTACTCAGGTTTTTTTCCGGACGATCCGTCTCAAATTCGGTCAGGTCGTGAACTCCCCTCAAAAACAATACTCATTTAACCCGGATTCACGAGCTTGCGGGCGATAGCGTCCAGAAGTCTAGGTTAGAGGGTCAGCTTCAAGCCGAAAGTGACCCTGGTCGAACCGATTTTGATTTTGAGACGGACGGCCTGGGGCCGGATCGAGGAATGTCGGGAATATTTCGCAGAACCGGGACTAGACAAGCCGGCAAAAGGGGAGCATCCAGGGTCAGTCATCTATTTTCGCTGACCCTCGCAGATGGAGTTATTTGGGAACGCCACAAACGGACCATTGGTCTGAATGTCCCCTGCCCGTGCAAACCCCGCATCCACTTTGATCTATCTTACAATCAGCGATGCCATCTGCACCTCGAATCACAATTTCTTTCGAAAAATCCGTGACGGTGTCGCTTATGACATAGGAGCCGTTGGGTACGTACACCAGCACTTCAGGCTCTTTTTTGGCCACAAAATGCCTACGACCCCCTCTTAACGACTTGTTATTCAGCCTCAAATCATACCAACTGGCGTTAAACGACTGTTCAGGCGATCCAGAAGCGCCACAGTCGGACCCAACGGCAAGGGCTTCACCATCCGCAACAAATACTATGTCCGGTCGGACGTATCTAACTTTATCGTAATACAAACTGACCACGCCAAACACGCAACCATCGGCTAAGTTATTTTCCACGGTCTGCGTCAGCACACCATTCCCAACACATTGACCAGATTGGGCACACAAACATCCAAAATCGATCGACCAGCTACTTGACTGACCAAGACATTTGTCTCCCGAAACACAGGGGTTTTCCGAACATTTCTGCGCAATCTCCGGCACTTGCAGAGCCGCCAGCGTCGTTCCTGGCAGAAAGTCAAAACCGGTGCCGTTCGCGATGTCCGTCTTCGCTTCGTTGATGAGAGTAGGAGTAATTCCATCCATCACTTGGACTTGAACGATTCCCGTTGGTGCCAAAAACTCCTGCAGTGCCTGCTGAAATTTGCTGCTTTCCGCACTGTCAGCACCACCACACCCGACAACTACCGTCATCATTACCGTCAACGAAAGTGATTTTGAAACCTTTCCAATTCTGCCATGATAGCCGGGGGTTAAATCTTGATTGAGGGGACACAAAATCGTGATCACTTGTTTACCTCTCTTCTGTGTAGATCATTTTATGCACAAGAAGTCGCGGTTGCCGACCTTTTGCATGGTTGTTTTAAAGTACGGGTCAAAACACAAGAAACAAACCCAACTCGGTTACACCGAACACAACATCCTGAAACAATTGCTGGTATTATTCTCCGGTTCCTTCAGACATAGGCGAGGCCATCCGCTTGGAATCGGAATAGGGCCGCACCCATTTTACTTCGCGAACAAACGGATGCCGGGCAGCATCGACGATAGACTAGTGAGAAATCTGGGCTAGGTGGCTGGTGTTTTTTTGATGAAATTTTTGTCCTGGCGGCCTTTGGCCATCTCGCCCGTAAAAATCCCTGCGCCATATTCCCGATATGACTCAGGATTTTTCCGTTAGGGGAATCAAATGGGAAATCGATCCCCAAAAAGATTATTAGCCGAATCGACTATGGACCGACTGAGGACTATCGCCGCGCATCCCGCAAGGAGATCCGCGGGCGATGCGGCAAAAAGCGGCTTTTCGCCGCACTTGTGCTTTGCGCCACACCTCGTTCACCGGACGACATCGTTGGCCGCAAATCGAACTCAACCGTGTGGACAATGAATCAAAACCAATTTTTACGGCTCCCCTACACCAAGATATCCATGGTCACACTGGTCATTTTGCTTGTGTCGGTAACGCTAACCGGATGCCCAGACAAACCCACGCCATCCATGCCCGACCACGGTAAACCAGTTTCGTCCCAACGTGACCGGACTTCGTCTGCCTCCGGCGGATCGACGATAGTTGCCCATCACCCTCCATCGTTGCACGACAATCGACTACAGACACCGCAATTGCTGGCCGAAGTGTCCGCGGCTTTGGACGCGATCAGGGTACGGCAGAACTGCAACCGAGTTATGGGATGTCGGGTAGGCGAAAAGCTCGTTTCGTACGGCACCCTTGCGACAGGACCTATTATTAGTCTGCTAAAAAACACACCTCATAACGCTCACTACTGGCCGAAATTAGCAAAAATCATTGGAAAAATTGGCGACCATGACGCCATTCCGTTTTTGGTTAGTCAGATTTCTACCGATGACGGTGCCGCACGTGCTGAGATTCTTGCTGCATTTGGGCGTATACGGGACGAATCGGTGCAGGACATTTTGACTCAATTCGCAGATGGAAACGCTGAGGCTATCACAGAACGTGATAGAATCGCGGCTCGCTTTTCGTTGGTTAAGCTTGGATTCACAAACTACAGGTCTGCGCTCGCACGTAACGTCGGTTCGTTCGCCGCGGACCGCCAAAATCCGATGGATACCGTCTTGGCGTTGGAGTTGACACTTGAGCTAGACATGCGGGAATGTTTGCCGGACTTTCGAGCGCTCTCAAAACACTCGAACGTGTTTGTTCGTGCCCAAGCCGTGGCCAACATGGCGACCATGTCCGATACCGCAAACTTCCCAGCCCTAATTGATAGACTCGACGATGAACTTCCAGCAACCCGAAGAACCGCCCTTCATACGCTGCAAATGGCTACCCAACAAGAATGGACTACGAAGGAAGATTGGATGATCTGGTGTCAAAAGACCCACTGCGCACCAAGTTTGCCAAGCAAATAGCAGACCGACCACTATATAATCAACATCTATCATTAGATTACCAAAAATCCACTCGGTGTTTCTCGCCAAAGTTTGCGACTCCATGACGGAAATGCCCGCAAACTCTGGGTGCACGAACCAAACCCGCGCAACAGAAGCGTTTTTCTTTTCGAGCACAGTTTTCGAACCATGACTTCCGATTAGACCCGGTTGTCGATAGTGCAAAAAATGTGGGTTAGTCAGGATTTCTCACGATCTCGCGGGCAAGAGTGCTGAGAGGGTCAGCAGAAATAGATAAGTGAACCCTGTTCGGCTAATTTAGGCTGCCTTGGCCAGTCCCGTCCTTGCGGAATATTCCCGATATTCCTCAGTCCGGTCCCGGCCTATTCAGCGCTAAATTAGCTCGCCCAGGGTCACTTCCGTCTTGAAGCTGACCCTCTGAGACGCCAGCAGATTTGGGGATGATGAGCCCTTTTTGCCCGGAGGCGGTAGCACCGCCATGGTGAGGACAAAAAAGGTTTACTGAGCCAGAAGATGCTCGCGGATCGGCGCTCGTAGCCTCAAGCTTGGGAGAAAATCGGGCTAGGAGCCCGAGCACTCGTCTGTTACAAGTGCCCGGGCCAGCAAGACAGGACGGTTATCCTTCGAAGACGTGTTTGTGCGGAACCCGAAAGTGGGACACACCTTCTCATGATAGGCAAGGAAGCATTGTGGGGGTACGGACAGCGTGAATGCCGCGGGGGGCCACGTCACTCAACGCACAGCAACCGACACGCTTTTGCACGAGGTTGCTTGCGATTGGTCGCGAACAACTGCTGGAGCAAATTTCGCGCCACATCTGGCGCTCCATCGCATTCTCTCTCAACAACATGAAACTAAAAGATTTTTTTGATGCGCAGCATATTATCTTCACACTCGACGTTTCATCGAGTTTCTCAATTGCCCCTTCAGTTTGCTCACTGTGTCGTCGACTTTCGTTGCAGGGATTACCGTTTTGGTCGGATTTTGAATTATGTAGCGCGGTCTCCTCCTCTCCCGACGAATGCCGGGGTCACCAGACCCCACCGAGACACTTTCGCCCCGGTTTGTGCTTCAGGGTACGAAAACTGACTTGCTCCATCCAACCCAAAAACAGAATTTTGCAATCGAAACAATTTCCTGTCCTGGCCGCTTGCGGCAAGTCGAGCGCTTCTGGTACCAATAACGTCTGGTATGTAATTCGGAGGCGTCAATGAAGTTTGCAGAATCGAAACGGAGTCGGTCTTGGGCAGTGGTTGCGTTGTTATTTCTGTCGTTTGGACGGCTCGGGTGCGCAGACGACGACAATGCCGGCAACGTCAGCGCCTCTGATATAGAAACAACTAACGACACCGCGGTCTCAACCGATACACAGTCCCAAGCTGACAGCAGTCAGGACCAGGATTTAAGCGTACCGGAAGACCAAACCTCAATCGATACGAACCCATCAGACACCATAGAACTTGACTTCGGTGACACCCAAACCGAGCAAGACACAACCGACGCAACTACCTGCGAAGGCGGCCAAAAGTCCTGCAAAGACAAAAACGGTCTGAATGATCCATCGCTATGTGTTGACCAACCCGATACAACCTGTGTTTTGGGTTGCTGTGTACCTACGTTCAAATGTAAGGCCAATGCAGATTGTGTAGATTTTGCCGGTGACAGTGACATGGGGTGCCCAGACGAACGTTTCCTATGCGCGTGCCAGCCTGATACCGGAAAATGTAAGCAATGGCTTTGTGTGGAAGATGGAGATTGTGAAGACGAATTCATCTGCGGAAACGGAGTGTGTATTTCGAAACCCGACGTGTCCAACTTGAAAGCCATTATTGTATCTCCGCCGGCGATGCTGACTCCCGGAAAAACAGTCCAATTACACGCGGACGCATACGACTATGAAAACCCTGGCATAGTAGTTCGCGGCGTACAATTCGAATGGAGTTCCACGGACGAAACCGTTGCCACAGTTGATGAAAACGGACTGGCAACCGCCCAACCCGACCCGCTCCCCGGTGCCACGATGGTCAAAGCGCGGGTCGTTGGGGGACACCCCGACTGGTCTGAACCGATTTTTGTGGACAATATGGGAACCAAAAAGTCCGCATCAGCGACACGAGTTATGGTTACCAATACACATTGGCATGAGGTTGTCGAATCGCTGGTCGTTATCAAAGCAGCCAACGGAGAATTTGTTGGGGAGACCGAATTGGGAAAAATCGAATTTGAAGGTGTCGAACCTCCGTATGATGTCCACGTATTTTCTGAAACCCATCAGTACGTGTCTATTTTTGGTCAGGCCCTTGATGACTTGTTGGTACAATTGCCGCCACGATTTTTCGCCGAACTTAACGTTGATCAGGACGGCACTATGGATCCTTCGCTGCAGGAATTTTACGGCGAGGGCGACCTATTTAAAGGCGCGCCCGACTTTAGCTTGTACTCCAAACTGGGAGAAATCGAGGCAACTATCACCAGCTTCGGATTTGGAGACGGCTTATTCGAATTTGATCTACCGCTGTTGCTGGGACCTAACACCAAACGTTACTACGATCCCGAAGCCCCCTCCGGCGTGTTCCCGCCGGACGAGCAGCAAGAGCTGCCGGGAGGAGTAACATTTTCTCTGGGATTCCCAGTTGTTAGCACATACTATCTCGCAACCGGCAACGGACCCGGACCCCACCCAATGTGGTCCCTTGGTGGAAGAGTTGCGCTAAGTGACTCTGGCGTAGGACAGAAAATCGGAGAAATCGTCGACGCAGCAACATCGGGCGGATCGATTAATATCGAGCAAATTGTCGCAACCTTGTTCCCCTTATTTAAGGATTTCTACAGTGGCCTCAAGTGGGTGGGCGTCAAATCATCGCCCATGTATCAAGACAGTACTCAAACAAATGTCACGCTTCAGATGCCACTGGCGAATTCGATCATCGTTCCGTCATCACCATTGCCAACCGTAGGGGCACCAGATCTGTGGACCGACGCAGTGTTAGTGATAGGCGGAATACTGATGCCGCGCCAGTTTATTGTACCAACCGGGTTAACTGCCGGCACGGACAAAGAACATATTGACGCGATCGCAGATGGAAAGGCGGATGGTATACCCGAAACGCCCGAATTAGATCCATTTCATCTTTGGATTGCCCCACCGCACAATCGCCTGCAGGGGGATTGGGCGCAACCGGTCGTCGTTACGGTGGCTGCTGTATTGGATTCATCAAGCAAATCTCAAAAACCGGAAGCCGGAAGCGGAATCATTCACTGGCTTTCATCAGCAAAGGATACAGCCGTTTCGGCGGAACCGAACGACCCTTATCTGCCAATCTCGGTAGGTAGTGCCTGGTCGGCCGTTGATAACCGCACCCTATCAGTTGGTCCGGTGGAAGGTGCCGAATTCTACCGTGTAGTGTTCAAATCCGAAGAAGGATTTGAGTGGCACGTTTACTTAAACGGGGATACTGACACGGTACAATTACCCAACCCACAGGATTATTCTCCAGACTACCCGGACCGGACCAGCACGGCAAAGCGTATGGTTGTTAACGCGTTCAAACTTCGCGCAGGTGAAAACTTCGAGGAATTGCTGACCGCAGGCGACAAAACCTTAGGGGGGCTTCTTTCTGCAACCTGGAAGGCATCTTATATTAACAATAAGATACAATAAATTAACCAACCGCATTTGAAACTTACGGTATTTAGATATTTGTCCACAGCGGTCAGACCGAAGCTCATCCCGAGTCGGTCTTGGCAAACACGACCATCGGAGACGTGCTCAGAGGGTCAGCGGAAATAGATAACTACTCCTGGATCGGCCGATTTGTCCGGTCCAGTCCCGTCCTTGCAGAATATTCCCGATATTCCGTAAGAACGGGACTGGACAATTCAGTTCAAATCGACCCGACCAGAGGGACACTTCCTTATTCCCGCTGACCCTTTTAGAGCCAAATGACACGACCGAACTTAATGGGTGTTTGGGTAAAAAATTACGTTACGCAGGCCACTGGCCTACTCCGTCGGTTCTGTCTCGGTCGGCCCATTCTCGACGTGCCTGTGGGCACGCTTCCGGTGGGTCTCAGTCGACAGGACCGACTCGTTACGGCCATTGTCTCGCTCACCGGCAATTTTTACCCAAACACCCTCTTAGAGGGTCAGCGGAAATAAGGGAGTGACTCTGGTCGAGCTAATTTAGCGCTGAATTGGCCGGGACCGGACTGAGGAATATCGGGAATATTCCGCAA
>JABWCM010000193.1 GCA_013360285.1 Myxococcales bacterium | reverse complement strand
TATGTTTAAGTTAGCCATGGTTGCCTTTATCGGCACCCGGTCTTTTCTCGGTCACGTGGCCGTCAACTTTTTGGTCATTTGTACAGGCGGCATCGCGCTGTTATTTCTGTGGTGACCGCCCCAAATGGGGGTTGCCACAAAATCGGTCTTCTGCCATCGTCCCCACCTTGAAGGCGCATTCACATCATCCAGCCTTCCACCAGGAGCACACGAATGATTTTATCTGATCGGGATTTGATGCTGCGTATCCTAGCAGGCGACATCGTCATCGACCCCCTTTCCGACCCCGACAAACAAATTCAACCTGCGAGCATCGATTTACGATTGTCATCGGAGTTCGTCGTATATCGGCTGTCGGACATAGCCTGTATGGATGCCCTCGACCCCGAAAGCATCCAGAAAAACACCGCCACCGTAGTCGTTCCCGACGGCCAACCGTTTGTATTACACCCCGGCGAATTCGTGTTGGGATCGACTGCCGAGTGGGTCAAAGTTCCAACCGACCTCGTAGCCCGGGTGGAAGGCCGCAGCAGCATTGGCCGCCTGGCGGTGGTCGTTCACGCCACCGCCGGATTCATCGACCCGGGTTTTGAAGGGCGAATCACACTCGAATTAAGCAATTTAGGGCGGCTGGCCGTAAAACTTTACCCCGGCATGCGAATCAGCCAAATTGTATTTCAAACGATGTCGTCGCCCGCGGAAAGACCGTACGGCCCGGCACGCGGCAGCAAATATTTTGGCCAATCCAAACCCGAACCTAGCCGACTTGGCCGTTCAGATCTGGAATAAACCTTCCCACATCACGAGGAACCCATGAAATTCACCGTAACCAATGCAGTTGTTGCTCTGATTGTGATCGTGGTGTGGACCGCATGTTCATCAAGGGACGAAGGCGGCAACATCGGAACAGGAATCCCGCCCAAAGACATCGGCGGCGACTCCTCTGGTGACAACGACACCAACCAACCCGAAACAGACACCGCCAGTCCCGATGTCCAGGTCGCCGAAGATATGAGCAATGACATCGAACTCGTAGAACGGAACCCGGCCTGCGGTGAATATGACGACGGGGTATATGGCAAAAAGGTTCCGTGGCAAGGATTTGAATACGAAGGCAAAAACTATACGTGCAACACCTGCCGCGGAGGCGCCCCCAATATTGTCGGCACTTGGCGATTCGTAGACTTTGATACCGAGGACCCGGATACCCCGCTGACCGACAACTACAAAGAAACCCTCACTTTTGACGGCAATACCTGGACCCAGCATTCCTCGGGAATCGATGCCGGTCAATTTGTCGATGCTACGATCAGCGGGTGGTATTTCTGTGGAATTGCTCCGGAAGTCAACAACAGCGCCAAAATTTTTATCACCGAATCGGTGGTTCCCGAAGGCGCATTCGGCTGGAACAGCGGGCTCGTGTTTTCTGCGTTGACCTTAAAACAAGGAAACGACAAGCTGGACTTCAACTTCTGGACTGGGCTGAACACCGGCAGCAATTACGATGCGTTGTATTGCCGCGTCGGCGCGGTGATCAAAACGCTCAACGGAACGGAAAAATTATGCCCCGATCCGTTCAGCGAACCTTGATAAGTTACAAATCGGTCGACGAATGAACGGCCGAAAGAACCGAAATAAGATTGGCTGCCGACGTTTCGTAACTCGACAATCCACCCATAAAATTCATCAACAGGTCGGAAGCATGCCAATCGGCACTTGCCACCAACTTAAACGTCAACTTGTTGTCGGATGCACAATAAGCCGTCACCGTCACGGCATCGCTTGGGTTGACCGACCCCGTATAGGTCAGACCATTGGTATCATAAAGATAACCCACCACGTTGTTCCAAATCGGCTTCTGCCCCATAAACAGGTGCCCACGAAACTCGATGTTGTACATGTAATTCCCCGAATAACAGGGCAACGACGTTTTGATGTGCACAGGCGTCGTCGAATACGAACTGCCAATGGGTAACTTCATTGCAAACAGATTATAAATCGTATTGCCGATACGCATCGGCGCCTGTTGAGTCGCGATTTTGGATAGGATCATCGCTCCTGTATCCGGGGACCCCGCAGGACCTTGTGGACCGGTCGGACCGGTGGCACCGACAGCACCGGTGGCACCTATGGGACCGGTGGCACCTGTTGGACCGGTGGCACCCGTAGGACCGGTGGGTCCTGTAGCACCTACCGCACCCGTGGCACCCGTAGGACCGGCGGGTCCTGTAGCACCAACCGCGCCCGTGGCACCTGTGGGACCGGTGGCACCCGTAGGACCGGTCGGACCGGTGGGTCCTGTAGCACCGACCGCACCCGTAGGACCGGTCGGACCGGTTGCTCCCACAGCACCGGCAGGACCTTGTGGACCCACAAGACCGGTCGGATCCCCGACCCACTGCCCCGTCCCGTCAATCACCTGAGCGCCACCTACCCAGAGGTCGGCAACCGCCACTCCCCCGTTTTCGTTCAACAATACAAATTCCTCGGCGGTATATCCCCCGAGTTTTTGCGCCTCAGCCGCAACCAACGCAAACGGAACCGACTCGATTTTTTGCCGCGGCGACAACGTTTCCCCGTCGATTACAAATTCGAGCCACAACTCGTCTGACGCCAACAAAGCCGACATCAACCCTTCGGGGTCACCGGCTCCGAAAACGATGTCGAATCTTCCGCCAACCACCTCAACCGTTCCCAAATCTTCAACAAATGCCGGCGTTGTGCCGGCGGCCGTGGGATAAATCGCCACCTCGGCCGCAACCTCCCCGTTTATCGGCAATCCGTTTGGACTTCGGAGTTCACCGACATAAGCCACTCCCCCAGGTACCGCATAAACCACGGCGGGGACAAGGTTCGCAACGACTCCCCAAAATGCTTTTTTCCACATGCTACTCACCTATTTCACGGTAAGATAACGTCGGCACATCCACGCCACACGTCACGGAACGTTTTGTTCCCGATCTAAAATGACACGCCACGTGGGTTTTGGCTATCCCGTTTTGATTTTCCCAACCTAACACACGGCACGAAAGCAAACTTCGTGCCATAAATCGGGTATAGTTTGTGAAAAGGTCCCATTCCACAAACTTTTCTGCGCGGAAGTTTTCGAGCAGGTCGTTGTCCACAAACTTTCTTCCCAATATGGGTTCATTTATTGGGTTTCGGAAACCCAAACACCGCGGTTGAACATTAAACCGGTTGGATTTATGGTGTATCAATCCCGGTCGGCGTGTCCCAAACCGCGGCCGGGCTCGATCCCCTTCGGCTTCTACAATGCCAACGTCGCATAAGGATGGCGTAACGTGCACAAAACACGACGACAGGTTTCCCAAAACCAACGGCCCGCCACACCCACACGAGCGCCGCAAAAAAACCACGACACAACCCATCACAACATCGATCCCCGGTTGCAGGCTGGACTGGATCGGCTTGTGGCAACCAAGGCGCAGCCTGACGATATTGTGGCATTTGTTACCGACACCTTACGGGCTGGCCACACCGCAGCCGAAACCTGGGCGCAGACCTTTCAGTTTGTGCGCCGGGTTTTACAAAAAAGACCGGATATTTTGCCTTATCTCGAGCCGTTGTTTGCCAACGGAACACCAAAATCAACTCATTATGCCGGCCTGCGTTATCCAAAAGCCCAAAATATCGCTCAATTGGTTACAAAGTACGCACCGCGGTTGGGACTAGAGCCCGCCGCCATCACCGTACGGCTGGACGCCGAAGCCGAATCCCAAACGCGCCGACACGATGCCGCGGCACTGGCCGACAACCAAACGATTTTTCTTGATCCGAACCGGTTTCGGGAACACGACATCCAGTCGCAACAAACCCTGGCCCACGAGCTGGTCCACATCGCGCAGCGGACTTCCGCCGCGCCCCAACAAACCTATTCCCACAGCAAAGCCGAATACGAAGCGTATTCGATGGGGCACCAGGTCGTCTCCGGCCGCACCGTGACCCCCACCGTCGCGTTGCCGTCTCACACGATTGCCGCCGACAATCCGCGCAGCCGCGACGAAGCCGACCAACACGAACCGACTTATTCATTACCCGATGGGGTCAATTACCAAGTGACCGGCACATCGGCCATTCTGCGTAAGTCGTGGGTTGCGGAAGGAGCACACGAAGTGCAGGGGGGCACCCAAAATGTGGCCGCCTTTACGGTGCTTCTCAACGCGATGCGCGCCAACGGGTCGCTTCCTTGGTTAACCCCCGACCTCATCGACCACGCCGCCCGGCATTTGGTGCTCCAAGGCGGATTGTCCAACATGTCCGACGTATTTTTGGTCGAAATGTCGATGAGCGCCTACCAGGCAATCGGTTTGCCGCCCGGAACCCCCTTTCGATGGTATATGCAGAGCCAAGACCTACGGGTGTTGTTTTCCGGCACCGTGTTTACGTCCGGCGGGGTAACCACCGATGGGGTTGTCCGCGTTGCTTCCGGCCCACTTTTTCGTCAGTTGTTTGAAAACATCGCCCAACGAACCCGCCTGCCGTTACAAAGCACGGCAACCGATGCCTTTTTTGCCGACCTGTCGATTGCCGCCACCGAAACCGATGTGCAGAATTTTCAGGCGATCGACCGGAGAATCCCCATTGAAATGTTGCGTACCGCATTTGGAGCCGACGCCTGGAACGGCTGGGTCGATCGCAGTTCGCACACCTTACCCGATCCGGAAGCCGCGCCGCTGGACGGCGGAGCGATGTTTGACGCCGGGATTTCCGCCGAAGATCAGGAGTTTGCCCGGCGATTTTGGGAACAGTTACGCGGCGAGCAGCCCGAACCCCAACCGGGCCAAACCCCACCGGCCAACCCGGTGACCGTGTCCCAGTTGATGATCGACGTGTGGCGCGAAATCGATGCCCACCCACAAAAAGACCGGATTTTACAAATCCTCCGGGGAAATGGCCGGGGAGGATCGGCGCAACCGTTGACTTCCCGGGATTATCGTAACTTAATCCGCCAAGTCGAAATCGAACAGATCCGCGAACAGATGAATCTGACGCTCAACACGGCAAACGACCCCGATTGGCGCCCGATCGTCAACGAGCCAGTTCAGGGTCATTTGGTCAATGATTCCGACCTGTTGTATGCCGGAAAAGAAGGGCGATTCCATTTTGAAGTCGACGACCGCGCCGACGCCTTTCGGGTTCCGGTCGTCACCATCCGCTGGGTGGTCACTCCGGCCGCCGAACCCCAACGCCACCTTGACCAGGAAACGACCCGGTATGGGGAACTCGACGGACCGGAATTTTATGAGTTCGAGTTTGAGAACGTCGGCACCTATCGGATCCATGCGTTTGTCTCTCACAATTTTTATCTGTCGAATTATTTTTCGATGGATGTGGAGGTCACAACCGAACAACAACGATTAGGGGAATTGACATCCGAAGCGTTTAATGGGTTCGGCACGGTTTCACGAACCGAAGCCCACGAATACGACACGGCCCTGCTCGACGAAGTGGGGGCCGATCGGTTTCAGCACGGGTATCGATCGTTTGGCCAACTGCCGGACGATTTCCAGGTGCGGACTTTTGACCAACGGCTGGAATATTTACGCCGGGAAATCGCCAGAATCCAAGCGTTTATTGCCGATCACGAAAGCAGCGGCTCCGGTCGGGACCGCGACATGGTTCGTTACGCCCGTACTTATCTTGAAACCTTGGAACGAACCGAAACCCAACTTCAGGGAGAACACGATTCCGGCGCCATCTTTTTTGATATTCGCGGCGCGTATGTTTCGCGCACCCCCGGCGCACAATCCCGGCCGTTACAACTGGTCGCCAACTGTCGACGGGTGGACAACGAAGTTCAGGTGGTCATCCACGACCACACCCAGGCTTTTGAGCCGGAAAACTTCCGATTTGAAAAAGAAGAAGATACGTTTAGCGAAGCCGTCGAAGAGGCGTTTTTGGCGTTGTGCAAAGCCTATCCCAACGGGCGAATGTCGGTTCGGGTTGAAAAACTCACCGAAGACGGCACCGCGCGCACCCGGGAAATGTTGGGATTTGAGCTGGACTGCGGCAGCTCGTGGGAAAGTATCCGCACCGACGTATTGGGACCCATGGTGTCGTTGATAGTCAACATCGTGGGGGCGGCCACCATGATCTTTTTCCCGGTCACGGCTTCCGTTATCTTACCAGCGCTTATCGTTTATAATGGAACCGAAACCATTTCCCGACTCATTGAAGAAGGAGAACGGGGAACGCTCACCACGATGGACGTGGTACGCGGCGTGGCGCTGATCGGAATGGATTTGTTACCTTATCTGGGGCGCGCCAGCCGGTTGATGAGCACCAGTTCCCGGACGATTTTTCTCATCGAAGGGGTCCAACTCGCCGGAATGTCGGTTGTTGTGACGTCGGAAGCGTTGGAACAACTCGAACATCTGCGTAACGGCCTGGTGCGACAAGTAGCCGAACTGGAAGAACAAATTCAATTGTTGGAACAGACCAACCGTTCTGACCCGCGGCTTCCGGAACTCCGGCGGCGCCGCGACACCCTTGTTGAACAAGCCCGCACCGAAGGGGAACGGTTGTTTGCGCGGCTCGCAACCCAACAAGGGATCATGTTGCTCGGGGGCCACATTGTACAACGATTGGGACAAGAACGCCTCGGGGCTCGGGTTGCCGATTTGACCCGTGGGGGGGCGATTCACGAAGTTCCGGGTGCACGCCCCCATTACGATCCCGAAACGGGACGTATTGTATTGGACCCCATGGACGTCACCGATGCACAATTGACAACCTTGATGGAAGCGCGCGCGACCGACCTGAGCACCCGTAGGCGACAAGTCGGCGATTTGTTGGGGCAACGGGACGTCGACTTCGATTTTGATCCGCAATTGACCACCACGTCGGTTCGCCAACGACCCGATGGCGGTTACGAAGTCCGCGTTCCCCCCGGTCGGCGAATGGAAGATGTGTTGGACGACGTGTGGGCGCACCGAAACCAGGGTACTCCCGATGCCGGAGCGCGCCCCACGACCGCAGTGGCCGGCACCGAACCCGACCCCCATTTTACGCCAACCTACGATATGGCAACGGTTCGGGGGCAAACCAACGTGGCGGTCGGGAATCGATTACATTCCGAAGCCGAGGCCCACGATGTGCTTCGGCGCCTGGCCGCAGGCGATGCCGATGCGTTGCGAGCCGTGGGGCTGGACCGCCTTCCCGACGATTTTCCCACCCATTCGGTCGAATGGGGAATCGCCGAACTCCCCGATGGGCAGTTCGCCATCGTCCGGGGGGAATCGGGGGCGGTCGACTGGGGGCATTTCCCCGGCGCACGGCCAGTGGCCCACAGCCACCCAGCGCAGGTCCACAATCAAATGCGGAATGCTGATGGGCATGCAGCCACAATTACGTTTGATTCCTTGGTGCGGGGAGGAACGGAGCAAGCGGGCAGAAACCTGGTGCATTTGTTTCCGTCGGGGGCGGATATCAGTTTTTGTGCGCGGAACGGTTTGTCGCGGCATACCGTTCACACGCCGTTTCAGTCGTTGGGCCGGGGAAGAATCGGAAACCCCGGGTCCCAGGCAGGCGCCCCCACGATCGATTTTGAGATTTTGCGCCCCCAACATGCCGGAAACTTCGCTGGAACCGAAATTCCGGTCTACCGCGCCGAGGTGGTGGCCCGCGCCAACGGCGAAGAAATTTGGCGGGGTACGGTGTATTCCCCCGATATCCCCGCGTTGGGCAGCGTGATCTCCTTTGATCCCCCACCCATTACGGCGGTGTCGCCGCAATCCGGGGGCCGAACTCGGGGCGGCACCACCCCCACCGGAAGTAGGCGACCGGTCGAAGAAGTCATCGACGTACTCAATGCACGGATCGAGCAGATTCAGGCGGCACGCGGCGACATCAACACGTTCCGCGCGCGTTTTCGAACCGTCACCGCCGACGGCAATACGGCCCGCCCCTTGTCTGCCTTGGGACCGGAACTCAATACGTTGTTAACCCCATACCGCCGGATGCGCACCGTGACCGGTGGGGGGCGACGGGGAACGGGGGTGTCTACTTATATCGAATCGTTGGACGGTCAATTTTCGATCCGCATTACCCACAACCAGGTTGGGGATGCACCCGTGGGGAATCCGCCCGAACCGCGGATTCACGTATATCAAGGGCCGGTCAGCGGGCATGGTGCCCACTTGATCTTGCCGACCGGTACCTCCCTTGCCGACATCCTCAATGCACTGAGATAGGAATTCATGCCGACACTGCATACGATTCTGGTTTTGCGCCCCCCCGACTCACACCCACCCCACCCTGTTTATCGCGGGATGGATCGCCAACGTTATCTTTCCGCCCCTACCACGTCGCCGGACCTGGTCAAACCGGCATTGGCATTGGATGGGGCATCCGGCTTTGCCGCAGCAAAAGCGTTGACCGACATCGCTGCCCGTCTTGGCAACTCCGGGGACAACCGGTGGGAACCCATCAGTGTTGTAAACCCGCCGGAGCAGACGGTTCCGGCCGCCCGATTTCTGGGATGGGATGTGGGGGAAGGTGCCCCCCGGTTCTGGTCGGCGATTTTTCACCGTGGGGAATTTCTGACACCGGAAGAAAATGAGAACTGGACAGGGGGCCTCAACCAACACGGGTTGTTTGACCATGTAGACGACGCCAGCCGGTTTTTGGAAACCTATCTGGAACACGACGACCCGGACCGGGATTATGGCCCCGAATCACCGGAAGAAATCGCCTTGTTATACCAACCCCGGGCGATTTGGCTTCGAACCCTTCCCCCGCAGTCTACTTTCGCCCCACCGCCGCTGCTTGGGGAAATTCTGTGGGACCGGTTTCTGGTTACGGAGTGTGTCGTGGGAGTACCCGAACGGGGCCGGTTTCGGGGGGTGGATTTACACCATGGCTCATCCGTGATGGTCACGACGAGCCTTCCCCATGCCGAACCGCCGGCAACACTCGAGGCGGCGGTCCAATTGCGGCACCCCCACATCACCCGTCTCCTCAAACTGGAACGGTGGACCATGGGGGCGCCGGTGCGCGCCCACCTGGATGTGATGGTGGAAGAAGAACCACCAACCGCATCGGCGGACAGGTGGCCCCCCATGACCCAAACCCAGGCGTTGACAGCGGCCGCGGCGTTGGCCCGACTCGTGGCCGCGGTCCATGCTGCCGGCGACACCATTGGGGGAATCCGTCCGGAAACCATTTATGGGGAACCACACACGTCAAGCGACCCCACCTTGTGGCTCATGCCGCGCACCGAACGGTTTTGGGCGAAAGCACCGCTGCCCAGTTCCGGAATCGTGCCCCCCTTCCCTCTTCTTTATCAAGGGCCGGAAACGTTGTCCGGCCAGGATCCCACCGCGGCTTCCGATGTATTTGCCACAGGCTTGGTCACTGCCGTTTGGTTAACCCAGAACCATCCGTTTGCGGCACCCAATCCGATGCAACACCTCGTGCGGCTGGCAACGGCTCCCCCGATGTTACACGGAATCTCGAACCCGATTGTCGAACTCCTGACCCACGTTTTGGCAAAATCCCCGGCGAGCCGCCCACTTGCTGCAGACTTGGCCGTAGAATTGGAAAAACTGGCAAGTAATCCGAGTTAGAATCGTATGTCTTCCTCCTCCTCCTCCTCTTCTTCCTCGATCCGCCACAAAAAAACCGATTTGTTTGGTGAATCGGCAGAAAACAACGTTCGGTTTTTGACTGTAGACATCCTGCCGCGGCTCCATACCCTGCTGTCTACCCTTTTGCCGGGCCAATCCGTATCGGTGCAATCCCATGAAGCGGAATTGGACCTGTGGGCACAATGGTTGGTCCAAACCGACAACGGAGGGGAACCCGCACTGCTTACGTTGGCCGACCGATTCAACCTAGACGTCGTTGACCGGCTCATATTATGCCTTGCCGTCGCTCCTTATCTAAGTCATTCCTTCGTAGAAACCTATCGGCAGATCCAACAATCGTTGTTGACAGACCGGTGTTCGGTAGCCACGGCGCTGGCGGTAATCGAACCACACGAATCCCGACGACTGTTACAATTGGGGCGGTTTGAGCCGGAGTCCCCCCTGTTTCGGAGCGCGTTGCTGACCCTCCAGCCCCCCGGTGGTAGCTTCGGAGATGCGCGTATCGACCAACTATTGTGTGTGCCGCAACGCACCATCGACGCCGTGTTGGGCCGCCCCAAACTGGACGACCGAGTCCGCCCATTTTGCGCCGTGGAATGGGGTGATGTGCCCCTTCACCGCGTGATTTTGCATCCGGAGAGACGTGACGAGGTGTTGGCGTTGGTGCGCCATCACACCCAATATCGGCAGGCGCTGCGAAAATATGGGTTCGACGAAGCCATTCCGTATGGCCGCGGGGTGGTCCTGTTGTTTTCCGGCCCCCCAGGCACAGGAAAAACCATGTTTGCCCGGGCGTTGAGCCATTCGTTACAGCGTCCGTTGCTGCGGGTGTTAAGCGACAAGTTGGCACAGACCGAAGAAACCCTGGAAGCGGTGATTCAGGGGATTTTTCACGAAGCGGTGCTGTTTGATGCCCTGTTGTTTTTTGATGAATGTGAGGCTTTATTTCGCACCCGCGGCTCCCGGTTGGGGCTGCTGTTGGCGGAACTCGAACGGTACGAAGGCATCACCATTTTGTCGACCAATATGCCACAAACCCTGGATACGGCGATGGACAGGCGTATTGTCTATCGTATGGATTTTGACACACCGGACGCCCACGAACGGCTGCAAATCTGGGAAGTACACCTGCCGCCGGAAGCGCCGTTGGCCAACGACGTCGACGTACAACTGTTGGCCAATTTGTTTAACTTCAGCGGTGGACTCATCAAAAATGCCGTGTTGGTTGCGTTGAACCAGGCGATTTCCGCTGACCCGGCCAACCCGATAATCGACATGGCGACCTTAAGAAAGGCGTCGGAAAGCCAGTTGGCCAGTAACTTAGAGGATTTCGCCGACCGCAGCAAAACGAAGTTAAGTTTAGACGACCTGGTGTTGCCTATCGAGGAACGGGAAAAAATCAACGAAATCATCGCCGCCTGCCGGAACAAAGATTTTGTGCAAAACAAATGGGGTTTGGGAACCCGGCTGGTCACCGGGAAAGGGATCAGCATTTTGTTTGATGGACCGCCGGGAACCGGAAAAACCTTGTGCGCCGAAATCATCGCCCGCGATCTGCGCCGCCCGCTGTACCGCGTCAACATCCCCAATGTGGTCAGCAAATGGGTGGGGGAAACGGAAAAAAACATCGCGGAAATTTTTAATCGGGCAAAAGCGACTCAGGCGATGTTGTTGTTTGATGAAGCCGATAGCCTGTTTGCAAAACGGACCGAAGTAAAATCATCGAACGACCGGTACGCCAATCAGGAAGTCAACCTGCTGTTACAGGAAATCGAGCGGTTTGAGGGAATTGTGCTGATGACCACCAACCTGTTTGGGGGTCTCGACGACGCACTAAAACGGCGGATTCAATACCGGGTTACGTTTCCGACCCCCACCGCGGCCGAGCGGGAGCGGATTTGGCGAACGTTGTTGCCGGCAGAAACCCCATTGGCAAAGGACGTGGATTTGGCGTGGTTGGCGAAACGGTTTGAATTTTCCGGCGGAAATATCAAAAATGCAATCGTACGTGCTTCTTATCGGGCATTTGCGGACAACGGGGAGTTAACCCACGAACATCTACGGACAGCAGCCAGGCTGGAATGTGAAGCGTCGGGTATTCTGATTCAGGACTGAACTGTGAAAACAGTTGTTATTTCAAATGGTTTGCTTCATAAATCTTTTTTTTGAATTTTCTTCTTGACCCACTCGGCGTTTTTTTTCATACTTCGCTTGGTTGTTTATTCAACCACGGCCCGCCCAGGCTCCCCCCCCACCTGCGCGGGCCGTTTTATTTTGTCCTACCCCGTTCAACTACTGTTTGACATACACAACCATCCGGCGAATCGAATAGTTCCCCGCATTGGCGGCAAACGTCCAATCCGGGTGGGGTCCGGGTGAGTTGCCCAATCCGATGTCCACGGCCGTTGTTCCATAAGACCACGCATTCAACGCAAACACAGTGTTGGTGCCGGAAAACAACTGCATGGATCCATAACAATCGGTCCCTGCGGTATCGTCATCGTAATCGTACACGTTGTTTGCACCGACGGAATAACAATTGGACCAAAATTCCACTTTGCCCCCGGACGAGTTGGTGACCGGCGTAATCCCCGGGTGATTGGTTTTGATGGTAAGATTGTTGACCGCACCGTCGAACACGTCGTCTACCGGAATACCGGCTTTGACGGCGGACGGGTGTAAAGCCGCCATGGACGCCCACACCCAATAAAAGTTTCCGCCACTTACAAGCTCTACATAATATCCGTAACGGGAAATTGGCCCGCCCAACAACGCCGTATTGTTCAACGAATAAGGCACCTGCGCCGCCGTGTCCCAATTGACCGCCCCACTTGGTATATCCAGGGCATAGACCGGCTGGTAACCCGCTGTTTCCGCTTGGGGATCGAGCGGTTGCACAAATACATACACATTTTTGACCGCGTACTGGGCCACATTGGCGGCAAAAGTCCAGTCGGGATGCGCAACCGGCTGCGACCCCACGCCAAAATCGTCGGCATTGGCCGCAGACCAGCCGTTGAACGCAAAAATGGTTTGTCCACCATAATGGATTTGCATCGACCCAAAACAGTCGGTACTTCCGTTGGAATCGTCGTCGTAGTCGTAAATCGTGTTGGATCCGGTAACATAACAATCCGGCCAGAACTCCATGTTGCCGCCGGAAACCCCCGACAACGTAGGAATCCCCGGTTTGTTGCTTTGTACGGTTAAATCAAACACCTGCTGATCAAAAGTCCAATCGGTCGGCACACCCAATTTGGCCAAATCGGTGGTCGGGGCTTTCAGGGTGGCCCATACCCAAAAGGCGTTGCCGTTGTTGTCGATCGTTTCGACATAGTACCCGACCCGGCCGATGGCCACATCGTTCAGGTCGGCTGCGTTGTTGATGGCGTACGGCACCTGAGCGGCACTGTCCCAATTGGCGTTGGGCTCAGGTGTGATTTTGTAAAGCAGATCATATCCCGAGGTCACAGGTAGTTCGAGCGGCAACACGAATACGTAAGGGAATACCCGGATAACCAGACCGTAACAATCTCCGGTTCGCTCGCCTCCTACGACTCCGCAACCCCCGGCGGGAGCAGTCTCTATCTGTTGGACGGC
>JABWCM010000192.1 GCA_013360285.1 Myxococcales bacterium | reverse complement strand
TCCGTCCCTGTTGACGGAGTTTTTTTTCGCCCCCAAAAATCACCCGACTGGGTGAGGGCGGAATTCCACCGTAGAGTGATGACCGCTGGAGAGCATGGTGTGGCAACGTTGGGCGACATATGGGCCGACAACAGCACCGGGGGGGTATTGAATACACCGACGATGTCGATGCCGCCGGTGGGGTGGGTTACGCAAGGCATGTCCACCACCAATTCCGTCGTGACGTGGGCAATCACCACGACGGTTAACGTAACGGCGGCACAATCGGGAGAAACATTCTGATCGTCTGTGGTTGCCACAACCGTCACGGAACATTCGCCGGGCGGCAATACCACAAACCAATCGGCGGCGTAGGTTGGCGTATCCGGGTCAGTCTTGGGCAGGTCGGTTGAGACCGGCAACATAGGTACCCACGCATCGGCACTGATTCCGTTTTTACATTGTGCCGACCATAACATACCGGAAAGGTTGGTCTCGTTGCCATTCCACATGATTTGGGCGTGTAATGACCCGGTGAATTCATCCCCGTTGGTGTGTTCGGTCTGGATCTCCGCGTCAACAGACACGTGTGAGGCTCCGTCGGGGCCGCAGGCCGCCAAGGTGAACCCCAAAATGCTCCAGAACAGGGTTGGTTTGTACTGACTCATGGGCACCCCGCGTTGCATTGGGACGCGGCGGCTACACAGGCGGCAGACCAACTCGACAATACACTGCAACACAGCGGCGACACGTTGCACACACAATCGGTAACCGATGCGGATACACAACCCGGCGTGGAGTGGACTTCGCAGCAGGATCCGGGGCAAACACCACAGTCGGTGGGGCAAACCAGACAATCCTCCGGAGTTGTGCAAACACCGTCACCACATTGTTTTTGGTCACAATGGTCGTGGCAGCCGTTGTTGTTTCGGTCGATAATCGGGGAAAGGGGTTGGTTCAGGGCGAACGATACAATGAGTAATACATCCGCCACATTCACCGTGCCAAAGCAGTCCAGGTCGGCTACGGCCACCGGTCCCACAAGGCAGGGTGGGGTGGGGGTGGCCATCCCTCCCAGTTGCCACAATGCCAAAATAATGGTGCATTGGGCATCGACCACATCCACGGTGTTGTTTCCGTTGACATCTCCTTTGGGGCAAAATGTGGTGCATCCCGGGGTGGTGGGAATACCAATACACCCAAAAACCGGATCGCATTCGTTTTCGGTGCAGGGAATGCCGTCATTACATAAGTTTGACGCAGCAACGCCGCAGACGCCGGAGCCGTCGCAGTAGTCGCCGACCGTGCAGGAAAGACCGTCGTCACAGGGGGTATCGATGGGTCGAAAACTCCATGGACAGAGCGGATCTTCTGGAGAACAGTCGGTGGTGGGCAAAAGACAACCGGAAATACCTTCGCCCACCGGGTTGGTGCAAGTAACCACAACGACGACCTCTTCGGTAACGTTGGCGGGTACATCAATCGACACGATGGGTGTCGTACACGAGGGCACCGGGTGGTGTTGATCGTCTAATGCTGTCAATGTGACTTCACAAGTCGTCGTCGGTATCACGGCGTATAGGTCGGCAATCGAATGTCCGTCCGGGATATCCAACTCGGGTATTTCGCCAGGTACGTTTAAAGCAACATCGGCAGACAACGCCGTGCCGTCGTTACACAGCACGACAAACCGAATGGCCGTTACGATGTCGTTTGCGTTCAATGCGGCCGTGATCACCACGTTGGATGGTGAGCGCTCAAGAGGCGGCGGGGTCATACATGCCGTGAGATACAGGCCACCGATCAGGCACAGGACCTGATGCCGACTTGGATAGGTCATTGGCGAATCTGCCTGGTGTGGTAGGGGGGCCAAGTGACGTGGTATAAACCTCTTTTCCACGTTCCGACCACAACCGAGGTGGTGTTGCCGACACGGCGTATGGTTCGGGCGTCTTCGATGGTATTGACGGTGTGTTCGTTGACCAACTGTGCACCGTTTGTCCACCCTCGGGTTACTGTTCCGTTGACGTTGACGACAACATAACCGTCGTCGAGTGTGATGACGTCGCGGATGGCTGGGCGATGTTTGGGCGGACCGGGCAACGGCAACAGTTTTGTGACTCCGCCTTGCGGATCGATCCGAACCAGGTCCCCTCCGGCGGCCCACCCGTGGGATCGGTCGACCGCCATATCCAGGGCGGCCACCTGATTTTGGGTCCATTGTTGGGTTTTGCCGTCTGTGTCCAACTGCAACAATCCGGCGGTGGACGCCAGAAGCAACGAGTTGGTTGATGCTAACCATACGGCATCCACGATGCGATAGGCATGAATACCCGGCGATCCAGGAATGGTGAGCTTCGGGGTGGAAACGGTCCCTTGGCCGTCAAACCAAACCAAACCGCCGAAATCACCGGCAGGGCCCATTGGCGCAAACAACAAAAGAATCTGTCCAGGTTTTTCCGGCCACCGTAAACATCGGGCCACCGTTACTTCCGGTAAGGACGATACGGGTGTGGCTTTGCCGGTAGACAGATCAATCTGCCCGAGACCTCGAGAGGCCATTGCAACCGAGATGGTGTTGTCCGACGGGCCAAATACCGCGTCCACTATCTTACCGTTTGGCAGACCTTCGCCGGGGCAGAATCGGGAAATCCACTTACCGGGAAGTCCCTCTTCTCCTGATTCAAATAGGTACACGCCGCCCGACTCCGACGTCATCACCCACCGGCCACTGTCGGGGTCGACATCCCGCGGTTGCAGGTCTTGTGCCATTCCATGTGTTGGTAACCATGGTTCGTCGCTGCAAGGCGCGGTCAACGACGAGGCAATGACGATAGGGGTGATCGTGAGTTTGTCGGCTGTCCCAAACCCCACGTTTGTTTGAGGAGGAGTCACGGACGGGTTGGCCGATACCGGGGCAACAAGGCGCGAGCGGGACTCGGGTACTACGGGGGCCTGGGCTGATGTAGAAGGGACCAGCGTGGGGTCTGCAGAAGTGCAGGCCGCCAATACAAGCACAGTCCAGGTCAACAAGAAACAAACCGACGGGGTTTTCATATACGAACCGGGGTGAGGGACCGGGTCAGCACCCCGGTCCCTGGTGGGCGCAGGCCAATTATGCTCGTCGTCGTCGGTACCACAAATGAGCCAGTGCCAAGCTCATCAACAATACACCAAACGAAGTGTTTTGAGCGCCGCCGGCGGAACAGCCGCCTTCGGTGCCGGTGTCATTCACCATGGCGTAGGCTGCCGGAACACTGAATGCGCCGTTGCCTGGCGATACCGAACTGCGGGTCGAAGTCGTGCCCAAGATCGTTTGATTTCGGGTCTCCGCTTTGTAATACAGTTTGGTAACTCCGGACGCACCTTTTAATGTGTTCCAATCACCTTCGGACAGTGTGAAGGTGCCTTTGCAGTCGGTTGCGTCGGTCCAGGCACTCCATACGGTGCCGGCGCCAAACGTCGAGCTGTTGGAAGCCGCTACCCGGAATTGGTTGTTGCATGGCAAAATGGCCGGGAAGGTATAGTTGTTGCCGGAAAATCCATGGCGTTCCCCGGTCCAGACGTGAAAAGTCGGAGGGGCATCGGTACGGGACAACCAGTCGACATCGCTGTCCCCGCTGTCGTTGTCGTCCACATCGATCACCGCGTCCCGGGCAACGAGGAAAATTCCCGCTTTGGCAAAACCTGCGGTCACTTTGTTTGTAGACGGTGAGCCGTTCTCATAGGTACCGGTGTTGGTGGAAGTGGCCCATTGGTTGACCATTTCCCGGAGCAGTGCGCGGAACGCTTGGTAAACGCCGGAATCCGAGCCAACAGGGGCGGTATAAGAGTGGGACAACGACTGCAACGCCAACATGAGCCGTCGTTCAAAAGCCGGGACTCCCGACGGTGGGCATCGGCTTTTCATACCTTGCCGGACTTCCCACAACGCATAACTCCCGATTTGCATGTTGGCGTATTCGCCGTCGTTTTCAGTGGTTCCGTCACCGTTTAGATCCATGTGTTCAGGAAACCGGTCCGCCGGGGACAACAGCCGCGGGAGCCAACCGCCTTCATCATGAAGTGGGTTGCAATAAAGTGAGTTGTCGATTCCGTTGTCGTTTTTGACCGACCAGCCGGCGATACACGGGTTTTCTTCGTAGGTTGCGGCCCAGAGGTCCGCCAAGTCGTGCCAACTGGGGCCGGTGCCGCAGGTACCTGTGCAGTCCGGGCCGCACCCGGGGCGTTGGCAGAATTGTTGCCAACCGATGTTGTGTGCCAATTCGTGGGCGACGATCGTGTGATCATGGGCAAAGTTGAGCACCGAGGAGCAGCCTCCGGTGTCGGTACAGTCTGGGCAGGCCGAATCGGAAAAGAAACAATCTCCGGCGCCGTAGTCCATGCTGGCATTGGCGTTGCAGAAATTACGATTCACCTTGGGACTCCAGGCACTCCGGGGGAACTTGATCGTGTCGGTGTTGATGACGCCGTTACCGATGGCCCGGCTCCAGACCTTGTAGATGGCGGCGTAAAAATCGACTTCGGAAAACGCCGCGTTGTGGCTTGCGGCCTGTGCACACACCGTGCGTCGTCCCGTTGTCGTATTCAACGGCGATTGGTCAAAGTTCGCATAAGATGCGGAACTGCCGTTGTTGCTCGACGAAATGCTCACGTCGTTGGAGCCGCCGTCCCCCCCGCGATCTACCCGGTTGATCACGTTTGAGAGCTTCAGTTGGTAGTTGCCACCGGAGGCACCGTCCACCTGAAATCCGTAGGTTGTGACCGTGGGATTGCCGCCGGTGCTGGGTCCGGTTCCTGGGTCACGGTTAAACGCCCGGCCGGCTCCGCCGACTTCCGCGCCGATTCCGTTGACTTGAAATGCGAGGATTTCGCCGGAAGACGCGTCGATCCAAATCATGGAATTGAACGTTTGATTAAACAGGAGCTGTTGGTCAGGAAACGTTCCTTTTGGGGGAATCTCTTGAGAAAACGAATAATCGACTGGTTGAAGACGCCATGCGTAAAGGTGGCCACTTTGGGCGGGCATCAGTACCAGTTGTGGGTTTTCAAAACTCGGGTTTTCCAACTGAAAATGGTCGCTGATGAAACTCAAGGCGATTTGTTCGGCGGTGTCGGCTTCAAACGCAACTTCATTGAGTGGGCTGATGTTGTTGAACGCGGTACCACGGATGCTGTGGATTCCCTGGCCTTGGCGGGCCGTCGCCGTGATCATCGCCCCTTCCACCGGAATGCCGTCGTAGGTTTGCCGCCACACGTGATGAACCTGGGGAATGGTCAAATCCTGAATAAATCCCTGCAAAGTCGTGCCTTCGCCGATCTGCAGCATGTCATCCATGACCTTGTCCAATCCTCCCGCGGCCGCTACCATTTTTTTCAGTTTTCTGGCGTCTGTGCCGTATGCCATCACCGCGTCTCGAAGTTGTAACTTCAGATTTCCGCCGTTGCTCACGCTGGGAGCCGGGTCGGGCTGCAACGTTTGGGTTGCCAATTCGAGTCCATTGGCTTTCAAAACGGGGTAAACGTATTGATTAAACACCTGTTCCGACGATTCTTCGGCTTTGGGAGCCGGGTGATGAACCGACATAAAAAAGCCGTCACCTTCAAATTCGGCGGGCAGTACACCAAACGGTTCGCCTTTGGAATCCAGCGGCAATTCTTTGGGGTTAAACTGCAATGTTTTGCTGGTATCGATGGTCAATACCTCGGCACCGAACGGAAACTTCATTTCTTGTCCGGCATCGTCCGGGGACTGCAATATCCCTTTGGTTTGCTGGGTCTTGGCGGCAGGGGATGCCTGGCTCATGAGCGCCGTATCCGGCGACGGGGTAGCCTGGCAGGCCGCCAACGCCAAGGTCGCGCCAAACAGTGCCGTGCCGGACAACGAAAACAGGGAAGTACGCATGGAAACACCTTCGAAAGACGTCGGACGTTGGAAAATGTGGATTAAGTTAAGATAGGTTTTCATCACTTATCCTCTCCTTTTTCCGCGCCGGAGTTGGTCATTTGTAATACGAGCCGATAATCGCCACGCGCGTGGTCGTAACCGTCGACAAATACAAAGTAAGTGCCTTCTTCCAACGCCATCTCTGCACGCGCCTGGAGGCTCGTTCCGTGGTCTTCGTTACAGGCGACCTCGGCCGATTCCTGGAAACAGTCACCTTTGCGGACAAACAACGTCGTGTCGAAGCTTGAGCCTTGGGTGTCGAGCACCACATTGGCTCCCCCGGTGGGAATGTCGAGTCGATAAACCTGTTCGGGACCGTGCCACACCGAACACGTATGTCCTTCGTGTCTGTCGGGGCTCATTCGGGTGGTGCCGGTGTAAATGCCCGGTTTGTCGAGCACCAGTGGGCTTTCGCATGTACCAATGGTGGTTGGTTTGAATACATCAAACCGAACCATCAACGTGCCGATGATGTCCAGATTGGCCAACTTGTGTGCAGAAGAAATCGCTACGGTGTAATTGCCCGCGGGAAGAGCCGCCAACGATAGTCGGGACTGTTCAGCGTGTTCGGCGTTGTCGTTACATCCGACTTCGGTTTGTGGGTCAGAGCAGGTGCTGTAGACCGCAATGACGGTGTCGAAGTTTGACCCGAAGGTGTCGATGACCACGTCAGATGTCTCTTTAATGTCGAATTGGAAGAGTGCAGTTTCCCCTTCGGCTTCGAGACATGTGGACGAGTTTCCGGCAGGTAAATCAACCATCTGTGCAGTCGTGGTGCTGCCCGGAGACAAGGATAGAGCCTGTGAACAGGTGCCGGCGGGTACGACGCTGTTTACGGTACTGGCGCGTAACTTAAATGTGCCTTGCGCTTTGTTTGCGCCGTCTACAATAACCCAGGTATCAGCGTTTTCGAAGGTTTGTACCTGAAGGCGAGACTGAAGTCCGGACGTGGAATCGTCGTCGTCATTACAATCGATTTCCGCCTGGATGTATTCGCATTGGTTCCGTACGTACAAAACCGTGTCAAATGAAGATCCGGCGGTGGACAGGTCGACCATCATGCCGTTTCCTGGCATACGATAGGCCACTTCGCGGGATGGTTCTCCGTCTGCGCAATAACCTTTTGAAGCGGAGCTACGGCCGGTCGTGGCTCCGGCAACGACGCCGCCATCGATTTTGAGGTCGCCGCCGTTATAAATCGACGGACATGGGTCACAGACGTCGCCAAACCCGTCGGAATCGCCATCGGTCTGGTCGGTGTTGGGAGTGCTGACACAATTGTCAACGACATCCACAATCCCGTCGCCGTCGGAGTCCGTTCCGAGGCAGCCGGTCGTTGTGCCTTTGGTGACATGAATTGGAAACGTCAAAGAGGTTTTTTGACCGGCACTGTTTTTCGCGGTCACTTGGACCGTGTATTCGCCGCCGGTTTCCGCGGCAAAATGAGCGATGGCACCGGTAGCATTCAGTACGTAGATGGCACCGGCGGGTGCTGCGACCACAGTCCAGTCGTATGTAAAGGCACTGTCGGCACTGTCGGTGGCGGTTACGGTGATACTAACTTTCTGACAGGCTTCGATAAATTTAGATGGGTCGAGTTTGAGATCGACAATGCTTGGACCTGGGTTGAGGACACCGATTAGGTCCAGGCCGCCGGAGGCATCCCCTTCACACGTCATGTTCAGGGCGACTTCGTTGGTTTCCCCTTCGGTAACTGTGACCGTTTGTTCGGCGGTTGTACACAGCGCGCTGGGTTCTCCCGATTCCTGCAATGGAATCGCTCGAGCCACATAATCGCCTTCAGGTAACGTGAAAAAAGCATCGGCAAATCGCTGGCCCTTGTTCGTTCCCACGGCGAGTTCTGGGTGCAACGGTTCGGTTTCAAGGGGTACGGTTTGATCGGCGATCAACAGGCCACTCTGCCAAACCTCAAACCGAATGGTTGCAACATCGGCGGCAGAGCCGACCAGTGTTGCTGTTAACTTACCAAGTTTTTCGGCTGCGGATCCGGTACCGCTTGAAGAGTTGGTGGAATTTGAGCTTTTGTTTGCGCAGCCGGAACCCAACAATACGAGGGCGACAAAGCACCCGAGCATAGTTGTTGCCACCAGACCCGGTGCGCGGCGGGTCGGGTGGTGCGGTGTCATAGTCATGGATGGTCTCCTGGTAGTGTTGCGTGGTGTGCAACCGCAGATTAGGGGGTGTTTGGGTAAAAAATTACGTTACTCGAAACATTGGCCTACTACGTCGGCCTTGCCTCGGCCGGCCCGACCGACTCGTTACGCCCACTGTTTCGCTCACCGGCAATTTTTTCCCAAACACCCTCTTGGGTGAGTGGCGTACCGATGGTGCGTCAATTCAACGGCGGCTTTTATGTCAGTTCTGGGTAGTCGGCAAGTGAGAATTTGGGGTAGGTTGGTGAAACCGCGATTGTTTTTGGGATTTGTTGCGGTCTGCGCAAATTGGTTCAGACTTTTTCGAATGCCTGGGTGAGATCGGCGATGATATCGGAGTAGTGTTCGACTCCAACGGACAATCGAATCATCGACGGGCGGATGCCCAATCGGAGTTGATCCTCGGCGCTGATGTCGGCGTGGGTCATCGTAGCTGGGTGTTCGGCCAAGGATTCGGTTCCTCCTAAACTGACCGCGAGACTGACGAGCTGAAGGGCGTTGAGAAATCGAAACGCTTCCGGTTCGCCGCCATGTACATCAAACGAGATCACCGACCCCGGAGCCGAACACTGATTGCGGTATACCGAAAACATGGGGTTGTTTTCGGTCATGTGTCCAAGATAGTGGACCGCGCTGACTTTTGGGTGGTCGACAAGATAGTCGGCAACGTATCGGGCGTTTTTCATCTGCGCGGTCATCCGCATCTTTAACGTTTCAAGGCTTCGCAGAAGGAGCCACCCCGTCCAAGGACCGGCCATGGTGCCAAGAAAGGTTCGAAGTGTACGTACAGGCAAGATCCATTGACACGATCCCAATACCGCACCAGCAATGACGTCGCTGTGTCCACCGATAAACTTGGTTGCCGAATAAACCACCAGGTCGGCGCCGGCTTTGAGAGGGTGTTGCCAGAGTGGACCAAGAAAGGTGTTGTCGACAATGACTGGCGGACGCTCCTCGTTTGTAGTGAACATCCGTGCCATTTCGGCGGTAGATGCGATATCGACGAGAGCATTGGTTGGATTCGCCGGCGTTTCGATAAATATCGCAGCTACTCGCCGGTTTGCGACTTTTTTTCGAACCGATGCCTCAAAAGAAGCGGTGGGAGTCCCCGCAGGGAAACCGACTCTATCAATGCCCATTTGGCGCAGAAAATGAGTGATGAGGTATTCTGTACCGCCATAAAGGGGCTCGCTGTGTATGATAACATCGCCAGGTCTGGAAAATGCGAGAAGAGTAGTCGAAATCGCCGCCATTCCGCTTTCGAACACGGCGGCGCCGTCGGCATTGTCCCATAACGACAATCTGTCTTCCAAAACCTCCAGGTCAGGATTGTTAAGGCGCGAATAAATAAGTCCTTTTTCTTCGGTCGGACCACGTTCCCGCAGTCCGTACGCAACTTCAAAGAACGCTTTTCCGGCTTCCGCACTTTCAAAAACAAAGGTAGATGTCTGATAAATCGGGCATTTCAGCGCGCCTACAGACAACGCGGGTTCATATCCGTAAGTCATCATCTGGCTTTCGGGACGAAGGGGGTGGTCGCCGATAGACTTTTGACTGTGCTTCACCATGGCGATTCTCCGATCATCGTCGGCGACGTGCGGTACCGACGTTTGTGGACGGGTTTAGGCTGGGATCCAGCAGCGCCAGCTACGGACCTGGGCGGCGATGCAGGAATTTGCGGGAATTGGGTTCTTCGTTTATGTGTCAATCGAGTCACCATAGCCGCTTTTTGTGTAACTTAGAATCGGCTTAACTAACTTGTGACTTCATAAAGCCGGGGGATATGTTACTGCGATCAGAAAAAAAATACGAGATCGTGCGCAACAATCCTTGACGACTGCGTTTTTGTGAACCAAAAAAAGCACTATTTGACCAGGCTGTTCAAATACCAGCCGTTGGAGGATTCGATGTCATCAGAGGTTACGATCATGTTGGAAGCATTCGCGGAAGCCCTCGTGGAACGCGAGGAGGAAGACGTTCGCGGTGCTCTCGCGGAGTGGCTGCGTGAGCCGGAAGGCGCGGAACGGTTACTTAGCGAATTACGCGATGCCGAGAAACAGTTCTTGTTGGATCACGACCTGGACGAAGGTGGGATTGGTGGTTTTGAAATCGACGAGGAGACCCGCTCGAAATGGTCTCTTCGGACGCTTCGGCGGGATTCGGACGGGGTTCCCGACGAAGTGACCGAGGACAACTACGTAGGAACCTACTCAATGCAGGCGATAGGTGACGAAGACAGCGATTATGTGCAGTTTTTTACGCTGTTGGTGGCGGTTGTTGTTGAAGATGGCGACTATTATGTCGGCCATTACGAATTGATCGAAGCCGAATAATACGGCCATCCAGCGATTGGACACAGTAGTGCTGGGTGTGTGGCGTTAAATGATGATTTTCATGCTTTGACCGCCTCGCCCGGAAAAATCCCTGCGCCATATTCCGATAGGACTCAGAGTTTGTGAAAAAATATGGACGTGGATTTGGCGGCGAATCGACTAGGAAAAAGTCGAGTAATATCGGGAATATTGCGCAGACTTTTTGCTGGCCGAGGCGCTACTGCGCCACCGCCCAGAGGCCGCGCCGCTATTTTTTCACAAACTCTCCGGTTTTTGAGGGGCGATCCGGCTCACATTCGGCTGGCCAAAAATTCCCCTAAAAAAACACCAGCCACCTAGTTGCGTTTGGGAAGGCGGATGTGTCTTCGGCTTGCCGTTTCCAGTTGTTGGCGATAAGCGTTCGAATTGATTGCTATTGTTGGAGGAGACATGACCTACAAGGTTGTGATTGTTGGATCTGGGCCCGCCGGTCATACCGCGGCCATTTATGCTGCTCGTGCGAACCTAAAACCCGTTATGTTTGAAGGGTTTATGGCGGGAGGCGTAGCAGCCGGTGGTCAGTTGACCACCACTACCGATGTTGAAAACTACCCCGGGTTCCCCGAAGGGATTGGCGGACCAGAGTTGATGGAGCGAATGCGAGAGCAGTCAATCCGCTTTGGGACGGAAATAAGAACGGAAACCATTGAAAAGGTGGATTTCAGCAAAACTCCGTTTGAGTTAAGCACCGAATACGAGACCATTTTGGCCCATACGGTCATCGTCGCGACCGGCGCCACTGCCAAACGTTTGTTTGTGCCCGGAGAAGACCGGTTGTGGCAGAACGGCATTTCTGCGTGTGCGGTATGTGATGGTGCGCTTCCATTGTTTCGCGACAAGGTGTTGGCTGTCGTTGGCGGTGGAGACACGGCAGCCGAGGAAGCAACCCATTTGACGAAGTTTGGGTCAAAAGTGCTCCTAATTCATCGCCGTAATGAACTCAGGGCATCGAAAATCATGCAAAAGCGCGTTTTTGACAACCCGAAGATCGAGCCGATGTGGTTCAGTGTTGTCGAAGGCGCCGACGGGGATTCGGTATTACGCTCGATACAGGTTAGGAACGTGGTGTCCGGCGAAGTCAACTCGGTACCGGTTGCCGGGTTGTTTTACGCAATTGGTCACGTGCCCAACACCGCATTTTTGAGTGGCCAGTTGGACCTTGATGAAACGGGGTATGTCAAAACGATCCCGGGGACAACAAGGACCAACATTTCCGGTGTGTTTGCTGCGGGCGACGTACAGGACAAACGGTATCGTCAGGCGATTACCGCGGCGGGCACGGGGTGTATGGCGGCTCTTGAAGCCGAAAGTTTTCTCGCCGAGCATGGTCTTTTGTAATTCCGTTTCGACGGCTTACCCGATTTTTTGTTGGTTTCCCTCCTCCGATTCCATCGGTTTCGGACTATTCAAATCTTTCGTTTCCGGTGTTCGCTAGCGGCCAAACTATCCTGGTCAGTGCTGAGAAAAGGTGACTCCATGTGGCGGGATGAGAGTAAGTTAAGGACAACCCCCGGTTTGCCGACAGAATTACACCCCGTGCGCAACTGGTTGTTGGGGATGTTTTTTCTCATTTTCGCGATGACGATTGTGGGAGGAATCACCCGGCTGACGGAATCCGGATTGTCGATTGTCGATTGGAATCTGATTATGGGGACAATCCCTCCTCTTTCCGATGCGGACTGGGTGACGGAGTTTGAAAAGTACCAGACATCGCCGCAATATCAGCAGGTCAACCACTCCATGACCGTCGATCAGTTCAAGCGGATCTATGTGTGGGAATACGTTCATCGGCTACTCGGTCGCCTCATTGGTGTCGCTTTTTTTGTTCCGTGGTTGTTTTTTGTGATGCGAGGTCGGATCCGAGGTCGCTTAGCTTGGAAAACGTTTTTGGCGTTTGTGTTGGGTGGGCTTCAGGGGGTTCTTGGTTGGTACATGGTCCAAAGTGGTTTGGTCGACGTGCCGGCGGTGAGCCACTATCGCCTTGCAGCGCATTTCGGCCTCGCGGTTTTGGTTGCGATGTGGATTTTGTGGATCGTGCTGCACATGGGAGACGATACCGGCTTGATACCTCGCGATCAACGTCCTGATGGCGGGCGCCCGTTGGTAAAATCCGCATGGGCGTTTGTCATTTTATTGGCGGTTCAGCTTATTTACGGCGCATTTATGGCCGGCAAAGATGCCGGTCACATGTATGCAACGTTTCCGGACATGAATGGGGAGTTTTTCCCGACGGGCGCACAATCGTTGCCTACATGGTGGGACAATTTGTTGGACAATCCGGCAATGATTCATTTTATGCACCGGACCCTGGCATATGTGGTTGCCGTCGGGGCTGTGTTGTTATGGTGGAGGGGATTGAAGAACCCAATTTCGCGGGCAGCAAAGCGGCTGAATCTGTTGATGGTGTTTTTGGTGGTGGTTCAGATAATACTCGGGGCCATTACGGTGATGAGCCACGTTTCTCTGCACGCTGCGGTAACCCATCAAGCTGTCGGATTTGTCATGATGGCGGTGGCCGTGGCGTTGGTTGCAGCGCTTCGTCGTCCAGTGGTTGACCCAAATTTTTCTTAGAGGGTGTTTGGGAAAAAAATAACGGCGAGCGAGACAGTGGCCGTAGCGAGGCGGGCCTGCCGACCGAGGCCCACCGGAGGCGTACCCAATGGTCTCATCGTTCTACACAAAAGTGTTCTCTCGTGCTGCGAGCCATCCAACCTCCGCATCGAGTAAGCGTTGCATGCCTCTCCCG
>JABWCM010000191.1 GCA_013360285.1 Myxococcales bacterium | reverse complement strand
CCATTGGTGGACGGCAACGTGATTCGGGTGCTGACAAGGGTCTTCGACATCGACCAGGATGTGGGCCAAAAAGCTGTCCAGTCCCATCTGTGGGATATTGCGTCCGCGTTGGTTCCAATTGGGTGCGCCGGCGAATTTAACCAGGGAATGATGGAGCTGGGTGCACTCGTCTGTAGTCCGATCGAACCCCGATGTCTTGCGTGCCCGTGGAAACACTTTTGCGCCGCGTATCGCGATGGAGTCCAACAATTCCGGCCGGTTAAAGTGAAAAAAACCAAACCCAAACCCCAAGAGTTGGTTTCTGTTGTGATAAAACGAACAGACGGCGCGGTGTGGCTGACAAAAAGGCCGGAAAAGGGATTGTTTGGCGGAATGTGGGAAGTTCCGACCCATGAAAAACACCCCGATGACGACAGGTCACCTCACACGGTTGCTCAAGCCGTCATATCTCATTTAACGGATCAGAGTGCTCACTTAGTGTGCTTGGCTGACGTGCGACACACGCTGACTCATCGGCAGTTGCGGGTTCATACGTTTTGCGCTCATTTCGAGTCGCCTTCCGACTTATTTGTGGGCACCGCCGACGGAAATGGGCGGTGGGTAGCCGATGAACATGGGCTTCGGTCTCTTGGGATAGGAACCCTCACCCGTAAAATCTTGCAGCGCGCAAAGGTTTTTTGCGACGAGCCGAAGCAGGCGAATCTATTGTGAGGAACACCTCATGCCAAAAAAGTTAACAGGGCTTACGGTGGCCGTAGACGTCGCCGACGTCGATGCACAATTGCTCCGCGTGTCGGCGGATCGTTTATCGGTTCCGGAAGCGGACATTTTGTTGGTTTCTAAGGTTAAACGTTCATTGGATGCCCGCAGGCGCCGGGTTGCACCCGTCTGGGTGTTTACCGTCGATGTGTGGTTGCGCGGCGAAGAGTCTGCGTTGGCAGAATGGAAACGGCATCACCAACAGTGTCTGAATGGCGGATTTCCGGCGTTGATGAAATCACGACGGAGAACGACGCGTGACGGAGCAACTCCACTCATTATTGGTGCAGGTCCGGCGGGGCTTTTTGCAGCGTTGACCTTCAGCGACCATGGTGTGCCGGCATTGGTCCTGGATCGAGGTAAGATACTGGATGAGCGTCACTTGGATGTGCGGCGGTTTCGAAGACACGGAGTGCTGAATCCCGAAAGCAATCTGTGTTTTGGTGAAGGGGGAGCAGGCGCTTATTCGGATGGTAAGTTATACACCCGCAAACATCACCCCTTGGTGCGAACTGTGTATGAACGTCTTGTGGCCTTTGGGGCAACCGAAGACATTTTGGTTCAGGCCCACCCACACGTAGGAACGAACCGGTTGTTTGGCGTTATGGAGGCTGCCCGACATCATTTGATCGAGCGAGGAACCAGGTTTCGGTTCGACACCCGGATGACTGAACTTTGGGTCGATGGCGGTTCCGTTCGCGGCGTACGGCTGGCGGACGGCGAAATTTTAGCTGGGAGGCCGGTTATCTTAGCAGTTGGGCACAGTGCACGAGATACCTACGAAGCGCTTTTTCGGCAAGGAGTTACGATGGTTCAGAAACCGTTTGCTGTCGGATTTCGTTGTGAACATCCGCAGGCGCTCATTGACGAAATCCAACTAGGGCAGGCGCGGCGTTATGCGGCCGTAGAAGCTGCCGAGTACTTTTTGGCGTGCACCATCGGGGGGCGCGGAGTGTACAGCTTTTGTATGTGCCCAGGTGGGTATGTCATCCCGACACCTGCTGCGATCGGACATTTGAATGTCAACGGAATGAGCAATTCCAATCGCGGAAGCAAGTTTGCCAACGCGGCACTGGTGGTGACGGTGGAGCCGGCGGATTTTTATATTGATAAACCAGGCGACCTGGGTGGATACGGAGTCTTGTCCGGGTTGAAATTTCAGTCGGAATGGGAAAAACGTGCTTTTATCGCCGGTGGCGGAAATTATTGTGCGCCGGCACAGCGGTTGACGGACTTTGTGGAAAAGAGGAGTGCCCAGAATCTACCGGCTGCCACCAGTTTTAAGCCGGGATGGACGCCTCACGATTTGGAAGGACTGCTGCCTCCCGTTGTAGTTGAACATCTTCGTAAGGGAATCGTGGAGCTTTCCCGTTCTATGCCGGGGTATTACACACGGGAAGCCGCGTTGTTGGGTGTTGAAACGACGACTTCGTCACCAGTGCGTATGGTACGGGACGAAAATCGTCAGGCGCCAGGATTTGCTGGGCTTTACCCCGCTGGAGAAGGCGCGGGTTACGCCGGGGGGATCGTGTCGAGTGCAATCGATGGAATTGAGAGTGCCTGGGCCGCCCTAGACGCGTGGTTTGACTGAGAGGGTGTTTGGGAAATAAATAAGCTACGCGAGCCATTGGCCTACTACGTCGGTCCTGCCTCGGTCGGCCCATCCTCAGCGTACCTTCGGATATTGCGCAGGGTTTTTCGGAACCAAGGCGGCCAAAAGCCACCGCCCAAAGCCTGCGCAGCTATTTTTTCACAAACTCAGAGCGGGTCAGCGGAAATAGATAAGTTAGGCTTGGTCGGCTAAACTAAGCCACGTTGGCCTCGAAAAGGCGTGCTCCATAAACCCGAAACTACAATTCCACAGGAATGGGGTTGAGTAGATTCATTCCTTGGTAAGTTACCTGTGTTTGGATCGCGATCATCTCGACTCCGGCTTTATTGGCTTCGCGTAACAATGTGCCGTACGTGGGGTCGATGGTGTCTGCAGGCTGAAATCGTTTACATTCGGAACGTTGGACGACATAGACCATCACAGCTCGAAAACCCTGACCGACCATTGCGATGAGTTCGTGCAGATGTTTTTGGCCTCGTGTGGTAACCGCATCAGGAAACGCCGCGATTTCACCGTACGCCAGCGTGGCATTCTTGATCTCGATGTAGCAGTCGGGTACGTCTGGACCGGATAACAACACGTCGATCCGACTTCGAAGATTCCCGTATGGTACTTCTGTACGAATGGTGTGGTATGTTTCAAACGTCGGGAAGTCGTTGAGTTGAATGGCTCGTACCACCAATGAGTTGGTTCGCATCGTGTTGACGCCTACCCAGCCGTCGCACACCTGGACCGCCTCCCATGTATACTTGAGTTTGCGTGTTGGGGATTCGTGGTGTGAAACAAGTACTGGACTTTGAGCAGTTGAACACGACAACATGCTCCCGGTGTTCGGGCAATGTGCCGTGATGATTTCGCCCGAAAGTAGCTCGATATCGGCGAAGAATCGTTTGTAGCGCCGTATGAGGCGGCCTTCCAGTATCGGTAAAGGAAAATCAAGATGCATCACGCATTGTTAGCAGGGAGCTGCGGGTTACGCAAATCGAGGTGCGCCATTGGTTTTCGCTCCGCAACTCGGCATGTGACGCACAACAAGTGTGATGCAATATCGCGGTTTATGTCTGTTCAAAGGCAGACTGGCTCTCATTTGTACCGTTTTACAATGAAGCTGGCTGCACGTGCTACGGAAATCCTGATCGCTGCGTTGATATTGTTTGCACCTGTTTCGGTTTCCGCCGCGCTGCTGCGCTCCATGGATCTTACCCAACTCTGTGATCATGCCGACACGGTTGTTGCAGGCGTTGTCCTTACATCCGGTCAAGCACAGGAGCTGGACAACGGGAGGATCGTGACGGAGTTTTCTATTATTGTTCACGAATCCATTAAGGGTACCTCTACGTTTGGCGACGTGTTGTTCATTCGACAAGCCGGGGGGCAGACACCAACAAAGGTGGCAAGAGTGCCTCGATTGGTCTCAGTGAAACCAGGAGACGCTGTGGTTGTGTTTACGCGAAGGCTCCAGGATCGTTTTGCGTTGGTTTCAGCGGATCGGGGAATCTGGCGGATAGAATACGGTAACAATGATGCCATTTTGACTCCTTACGACAACCATGTTGAGCGGAAGCCTGATTCAAAGCCAAGTGAAGCCCTTTCGAACCATCCTGTGAGTTTGTTGGCATTAAGAAAATGGGTGACGCGGCCACCCAGCGTGCAGCTCGAATCCGGTTATTTAAGAGGAAACGGAATGGCGATGAAAAGTGTACAATTACATCGTATTGGTGGTCTGAGGGAAGAATGAACGGCAAATCGGGATTTGGTGAAGTCGAAATCTATACTACACCGTGGTGTGGATACTGTTACGCCGCGAAACGACTGCTGACAAAACGAGGGGTTCCGTTTCGGGAAATCGATGTCGGACAAAGCCGCGCTGCGCGTGCTGATATTGTTGCCAAAACGGGATGGCCCACCGTTCCTGTCATTTTGTATCGCGGCGAATTGATTGGAGGTTATGACGAATTGGCCGCACTGGATCGCGCGAAAGGGCTCGATCATCTGCGTAGTGTGACCAATATCGCGACCAACTGAGCCTCCCGCGATGGATGTCGACGCCTTTTGGTCCACTTGTTTACCAATGGATGCGTTCCATATAACTACATTCTGGGTGTCTTCAGGTCTTTTACGGCGTCCAAAGCTTGCTTCTTTACTGTTTCCGATGAGTCCGTTGTTGCAGCTTGCTCCAGTGCGGCAATTGCGTCGTCCCCGCCCACGGAAGCAAGCGCGTTCACTGCTTCCACACGTACCAGCTCGCCGGGGTCGCGCAAAACGTCACTCAATGGTTTTACTGCCGCCGGATGCCGGGTGCGGCCCAACGACGAAACAATGGTGGCCCGCAGGTCAGGAGTTACCTTGGGCAACGCCTCGGCAAGCACTTGGACCGCTTTTTCGTCGTTGAATCCGCCTAAGGCCTGATAGACAGCTTCAGTCAATTCTAGGCGATTTTGACCGCCAAGAATCTCGGCAAGTGCGTCAATCGCTTTGGGATCGCCGATTAACCCTAGAGCCCAAGCCGCTTCGCGTTGTATTGCGCCTTGGGGACTCGTTAACAACTCCTTTAGTGGTTCGATAGCCGTGGTTTCCTGTAGCCACCCGGACACACGAATGGCTTCGATGCGCATGTCGTTCGGTGCTTCGTTGCCAAGTAGCGAAATAAGGCCCGGTCCTGCTCGTCGGCCCAGTTCCCGAAGTGCTTTCGTAGTGTCTCGTGTGCACCGTGGGTCGGTTCCACATCGAACACGCTTTGCAATCAGGTCATAGGTTTCGCCTTTGCCGGAAGGAGCAAATGGGTCCGGAAGCTTAGGTTCCTGGCCAACAACAACATCTTTTGTCTGGTTTTCGGCTCCAACTTTCAATCCAGAGCCACTCTCCATTCCTTTTCGGTGAAATTCCTGCATTTCTTCGTTGTTTAACACTTCGTCAAGTTGTTTGCAGCTCGAAGCGGACAACAACAACGTGATGCACAGTGTCGTCACGGCCACAATTTGGAAATGAGTACGCATGGCTTTTGATTTCTCCCAATAACACTGAACAGCAATTATAAACCGTGATCGGTGAGGTTGTCACATGACCGAAGGTTGAAGACGGAATTTCGCTACACACAAGGTTTCTTGATTGCGGTCTCGGTGGTTGTTTGCCACGATTCGTTGTAGGAGGTGTCGATGGAACCACATTCGTGGTGTGAAATAAGTCGCGGTGCATTGGAGCACAATGTGAAACAACTGCGACGTGTTGTTGGCTCGCGATGTATGCTTGCCCCCGTGGTGAAAGCCAATGGATACGGCCATGGAATTACGCTGGCCGCGGCCGCATTCCTTTCCGCAGGCGCTGACTGGCTGTGTGTCAACGATTTGGCGGAGGCGAATCTCTTGCGCCGAGCGGGTTTAGGTTGTCCCATTTACGTTCTGGGATGGGTTGCCCCATGGGAAATGGAGGAAGTGTGTGGGCTAGGTGTGCGAATTGTGGTTTACGATTCGGATGCTGTTGTTGCTGCCGCAGCAGCAGGTCGTTCACATAATCGGTCCATTCCGTTACATATAAAAGTGGAGACCGGAAATCACCGACAGGGGTTACCACCCAACGATGCGTTGGCTTTGGCAAGGTTGGTAAACGACCTGGAAGGTGTTTATTTAGAAGGAATAACTACTCACTTTGCGGATATAGAGGACACGACTGATCACACCTATGCGACCAAACAGTTGACCATCTTCGAGGATTTTATCGCCCAGTGCAGCCACGCCGGGCTTAGTCCTTCTATACGTCATTGCAGCAACTCCGCGGCGACCATTCTTTGGCCGAACACCTACTTTGACATGGTTCGTACCGGTATTGCATCGTATGGGATGTGGCCATCAAAAGAAACGTTGCTTTCCGCGGTTCTGGCCGACCGACATGGAATGCAGCTTCGGCCGGCATTGGCCTGGAAAGCACGGATTGCACAGGTAAAAACCGTTCCGAAAGGGTCCTTTATTGGATACGGACGAACGTATCAAGCGACACACGACTCACGTATCGCTGTGATCACTTGTGGTTATTACGACGGGTACGACCGGCGGCTGTCCAATCTTGCTTACGTCCTTGTCAATGGCGTAAGGGCGCCAGTACGGGGTCGAATTTGTATGAATCTCATGATGGTCGACACCACGGATGTCGATTCATCAGATGTAAGTTTGCGTGCCGGCGAAGTCACTTTACTGGGAGATTCGGCAGGGGAGCGAATTTCAGCGGAACAAATGGCGGAGTGGATTGGAACCATCAACTACGAAGTGGTGGCGCGGATCAATGAGCGCCTGCCCCGTCGGGAGGTGATGTAGGTTTATGGGTCGCAAAATTGCGTTTTTTGACATGGATCTCACGCTGGTTGCTGCGAATACGGGAACGCTGTATGTGCAGTCCCTGCGACGCGATGGCGAAATCGGGGTCGTCGATTTGGCGCGGGCAGGGTGGCTGCTGCTTCGATACAAACTGGCGTTGGTGGATATGGCGTCGGTCAGTGCTCGGTGGATTCGTGATCTCAAGGGCAGTCCCGAAGCAAAGATCCAACGGCGTTGTGATCAGTTGTTCAGCAATCACGTTCAGCACCTTGTTTATCAGGAAGCGATGGAATTGATCGACAAACATCGGTCCGACGGCCATCAGATTTTGGTACTAAGTGCGTCGTCACCGTATTTGGTTCGACCGTTGGTGCAGTATTTGGGTTTGGACGGCTTTCGTTGCACGATGCCACATGTCCAAAACGGAAATTTTACTGGTGAATTCGACGATCCTATCTGTTACGGTGAAGGAAAAGTGGTCTGGGCTGAACGATGTTGCGAAGAGTTCGGCTGTTCATTATCAGACTGCACATTTTACACCGATAGTTACAGTGATCTCCCCCTGCTCCTGAAGGTCGGAAATCCCGTTGCGACAAATCCCGACCCGCGTTTGCGCGCAACCGCAAAGCGGAAAGGGTGGCCGATACTCGAATTTGTTAAACCAATCAGTCAGTTCATTCAACATCGGAGATAAGATGGGCCACAATCTTGAAAAATCAACGGCGGCCATGAGTCGTGCGGTGACGGTGATTCCCGGCGGCGTCAATAGTCCTGTACGGGCGATGAAGGGGGTCGGTGGAACACCGTTTTTTGCAACGTCTGGCAGTGGTGCTTTCATCACAGACATCGACGGAAATCGATATGTGGACTACGTGCTGAGTTACGGTCCGCTTATTTTGGGCCATTGTGATCCGGACGTGGTCTTAGCGATTCAGCAGGCTGCTGCACGCGGCTTAAGTTATGGCGCACCCACCGAAAGTGAGGTCGAGCTTGCCGAGTTGATCCGAGCCGCATTGCCGTCGATGGAAAAGGTCCGCCTCGTAAACAGCGGCACCGAGGCCACGATGAGTGCAATTCGAGTTGCTCGTGGATTTACCGGTCGCGATGACATTATCAAATTTACTGGGTGTTACCATGGCCATGCCGACCATCTGCTGGTCAAAAGTGGTTCTGGATTGGCCACCTTGGGTGTTCCAGATAGTTTGGGCGTTCCTTTGGACTTCGCACGACACACCGTGACGTTGCCGTTTAACGATTTGAACGCCGTTGAATCCGCGTTTGAGCAGGCTGCCGGGAAAATCGCCGGGGTGATCGTCGAACCGGTGGTCGGCAACATGGGTTGTGTGCCGCCCAAACCAGGATTTCTTGAAGGATTGCGCTCGCTTTGTACTAAGTTTGGGGCGCTACTTATCTTTGATGAGGTGATGACGGGATTTCGCCTTGGGTGGGGTGGAGCACAAATTTTGTACAACGTCACCCCTGACCTAACTTGTTTGGGGAAGGTGATTGGGGGTGGTTTGCCGATAGGCGCCTATGGTGGAAATGCCGACATCATGGAGGTCGTTGCGCCGCTGGGTGGGGTCTATCAGGCAGGCACGCTGTCGGGAAATCCCTTGAGTGTCGCTGCCGGTCTTGCGACGTTGAAGAAATTAGCGTCCGGAACTGCTTATTTAACACTCGAGAGGCAGACCGCTAAATTGTGCACGGGACTTGAAAACGCGGCACGAGACGCGGGTTTGTCCCTAACCATCAATCGTGTCGGTTCGATGTTTACCTTGTTTTTCTCGCCGGATTCCGTACATGACTGGAGCAGCGCAGATCGCTGTGAGCGTGCCGCCTTTGCTCGATTTTTCCACGGAATGCGCGCTGGACTTGTCAACCTGCCTCCGAGTCAGTTTGAAGCGTGTTTTACGTCCGTTGTGCACGACGATCACGTGATTGAGTACACCGTTGACGCCGCCCGGACGGCATTCCAGCGTTGATACGTTGACGTCCATCAACCTGTGTGTTAGTAAGGCTTCCGCAGTGCGTGGGGCGGTCAAGAAAGCCAAGAAGTTCAACCCCTTAGGGGCTCTCGTGAGATTTGAGACCGCGCCGATTCTTCACTGCTGGTTGTCGCAGTTACCTACTGGATTTGTAGTCATGAACGACAGCAACCATGAGCGACGCCGAAAAGCAGACGAAAAATCCATGTGGTTTCAGGCCGCGGAGGTTGGCTCCGTCGGAATTGAAATGGGGTTGGCAGTTGCGGTTGGGTACTACGGCGGAAAGTGGCTTGATCAACAGTTGGGCACCACGCCGTTTTTGTTTTATTTTATGATGCTTTCGGGGGTAGGTGCCGCGTTTAAGGCACTGTGGCGAATCGCCGCCAAAACACGCCGCCAATTGGGTTCGGATACCGGAAACGGTAATCCGCCGGAATCGGGAAGTCGTCCAAGTGAATGAGGTTACCGCAATCTTAGCGTCCGTTGAGCGAATGAACTTGATTCTTGCGGGCCTAGTGTTGTCGGCGGGCGGAATACTGTTGGGCCTGACCCCCGAGTGGGGTGGCCTGTGTGCGGGGGTGGTGGCCGGACTGCTCAATTTTCGGGCGATCGGATTTATTGCGAGTAAGCTGGTTCACAGCGGCGAAAAGGCAAAAATCGCCCTAATGGCCCTGTTTTTCGTTAAATTTGGTCTTCTGGCGGTGAGTTGTTATCTTCTGGTTGTTGTGATTCAGGTGGCAGTAATGCCATTTTTGGTAGGCATTTCAACTTTGTTGGTAGCTCTGGTAATACATTCTTTCCGATATACCATGGCTCCCGCGTCCGGATCTGTTGGCACAAGTCACGTTCCGACGATTGGAGAAAAGTCGCCGAAGCAGGGAGAAAGAGCATGAAATGGTCGGCGTTATTTACCCGCAGCCGAACATGGTTTTTTGTTGTGCTCGCGATGGTTGGAACAGTTGGTTTGGTGTTTGTTTCCCCGCAGTGGACCGGCCAAGAATGGGTTGAATCGACTGCTTTTGCGAGCGATACCGGTGCGGCTTCCGAAAAAGTGGAACTGGAGCCGGGCGATTCAGCAGCTCACGGAAAAACCAAAGGTGGAAGCGAACATGACCATTGGTGGTGGTTGACGTCGGTAGCACCCGGGCTGATGCACAACGTTCAGCACGCTTTGGACCGAACCTGGATTTCCGGAGAACCGGTCGGTAGAGTGGCTCATATCTTTCTGTCGCTTATCGCGGCGTTGTTGGTGTTGGGTTTGGCTGTTGCTGCAAGCAAACGTGCGCGTGACCCTGAAAAATCGACTATTCCGGATACGAAATTAAGTGCGTTTACTTTTTTTGAGCTGCTTACCGACGCCATCTTCAAGATGATGGAACAAATGATGGGCGCAGAAAAGGCCAGGGCGACGTTTCCCTTGGTTGCATCGCTCGCGGTATTTATTCTTTTTTGTAACTTAATGGGATTGTTGCCGGGATTTCTGCCACCCACTGATAATTTAAACTTAACGCTCGCAATGGGTTGCTGTGTATTTGTCGCAACCCATTATTTGGGCGTGAAATACAACGGTTTGACTTATTTCAAACACTTTCTCGGTCCAATCGTCAAATGGTACGCGTTGCCATTGATGATATTGATGCTTGGAATTGAGCTGATAAGCCATCTGGTACGGCCGGTTTCATTGGGACTGCGGTTAATGGGAAATATGTTCGGTGACCATGTGGTTTTGGGCATTTTTCTGAGTTTCAACCTGCTGTTTGTCCCGCTGCCGCTGATGGCTTTGGGTTTGTTGGTTTCCATTGTTCAGACATTGGTGTTTTGTCTCCTGTCCATGGTGTACATCAGCATGGCGGTGGAGGACATGGACCATCACTAGGCGGTTGGTGTTTTTAGATGAAATTTTTGTCCTGGCCGTATTTTGCCGCCTCGTCCGTAAAAATCCCTGCGCCATATTCCCGATATGACTCAGGATTTTTTCGGACGACCCAGATCAAATTCGGCTGGATCATGAAAACCCCGGTTTAACACCCCACACCGAGCGCGGAATTGTCCGTGGTGTCGCCGGTCACGACAAGGTTTTGGTTACTGGCCAAATTCCACCCGAACGAGTGGTTCCGGTTGGTTTTTTGCGATTGATATGTCTCGATTAATGAGGAATGAAGTAAGGAGGAAGGTTCATGTCTAAGACCAAAAAGGTTGCTACGACCATTGCTTTTACGCTGGTTAATATTTTGATGATTGTTCCGTTTGCGTTTGCACAGGATGGCGGGGCGGCAGACAACAACTTTTCCGTTCAGAAATATCTGGCGATTGCAGCCGGTCTCGGACTGGGAATCGCTGCGTTTGGTGGTGCTCTCGGGCAGGGCAAGGCCGCTGCTGCGGCATTGGACGGAATTGCGCGGAATCCCGGTGCATCCGGTAAGATCTTTACCCCGATGATTCTTGCGCTCGCCCTGATCGAATCACTCGTGATTTATTCGTTGGTTATCGCGTTTACGTTGGCCGGCAAGATCACGCTGTAAGGTCAAACATTATCGCGTGAACGTGCGTTATGTTTGCCTGCCTCGGGATGTGTTTTTCTGGATGATTTTCATGCTCTGGCTGCCTTTGGCCGCCTCGCCCGCCAAAATTCCTGCGCCATATTATATTCCCGATATGACCCAGGGTTTTTTCGGGCGATTCGGCGAAAATCCGGCTTGCCAAAAATTCCCCCAAGAAACACCAGCCACCTAGTCTTTAGGCATTTCTACCAGAAGTACTGGACCGATGAAACGTGGGTCGGCGTAGTCTCCCGGCGGCAGTGATCCGAGGGTTTCTTCCAGTCTGTTTAGCGTTGTTTTCACAAATCTGAGCAAGTGTAGTCTTGCTTTTGAGCTTCTAACGTCCGGTTGGCTGAACCAACCATCCCGTAGTGCTCGACGAATCGATTTTCGGAACCGTCGCGGTGACGAGTTGCCCTCAAATCCGAGTTGCACAAATCGCTGAAGGCCTGCTTCGGTCAAGGGTGTCAATTGAAATCCGTTGCCCAGTACGGATTGAGCGATTCCGGTTGCAAGTAAGGTGGAAAACCGAATGTGTTGCCGGAAATCCTCGTCGATACGGTCGATTTCAATACCATCGAAAACGGTCGGAGAAAATCCGAAAACCTGCTCAAAGAAGGCAACAACCGCTTCGCCATACGCCAACCACTTGCGGGTATTACGAACGTCAGTCGTGGATTGAAACAGTCGGTGCCGTGGGGTGTCTGTGGGTACCACTCCGGAAAAATAAAGTGGTGTTGAACGAATCAGCCCGGCAATTACCTCGGTTGTGGGGGAATCGAACAAATCATATCCTCGTCCTCCGGCTGCCCGAGAGTGCAGACGAGTTGCGCGGCGTTGTATGTCGGTCAATATTGTGTGACCGGTTTCGAACAAATGACCCAACCAGACTCGTGCCAAAATCTCGGCGCCGATGTGGTGTGTGTTGTTGGAAAGATAAGACAACCCTAAACCAACCGTTGCGAACGCCCTGCGCCCGGCTTCGTGGTGTTCGTCGACATTTCCGAGTTCTGCGTCGGTAGCAACCAGAATAGTCTGGGTGAGATGCACAAACGCTTGGGCGATCCGTGCACGGCGAGGCCCTTCGGGTACCAGTGCAAGACATTCCGCAAGATATGGCACCTCGTGTACGTCCGGCAGGGTCAGGCCGCTGGTGATCGGTTGGTCCGAAGCAACGAGATTGGCCTCTGGGAACGTTGGTAGCTGCTTGGCAATTTGTTGTTTAAATTCAAGTATCTGAATAGGCGAAAAAATCTGAACAGCGCGTTCTTTGGATGGGTATCCCAATTCCTCCATGCGGTTAGACCGCCATTGGTAACAGCGTTCTTCGTTGTCGGACAGAATCTCCCATCTTGACGCACGCAGCACACGACGCGCTCGGTCGGGATCGTCGGCATACAGAAGCCGCAGCAGTCGATCAATTGTAGTTACCGCGTCAGCATGTTCCGTAAACTCAAGATAAAACATTCCATCGGGGCTTGTTAATACTTCGCTGGTGTCAGGCACGAAATCCAAATCCAAATCACGTTCATGGACGGTTACATTGGCCATCAGCAAAGTCACCAGCAGTTCGTCTTCCAGTCCTCGTAACAGTGTTGTTTGGGTCTCCGGCCCCGCCAGGGCTGCCGCTTCCATCCATTGCTGAAACGCACCAATTTCCACATGGTCTTGCGACCATAAGTCGATGTCCACAAATCCCTGCCACTGTGATTCGGACAGCAACGGCAACAAATCCACAGTGGCTTCCACCCCGAGATCCTTGATCAGATAAAAAAGGTCCGTGGTTGGTAACTTACGAACAAGGGCACGGCCATTGGGACGGTCCACCAGCGCGTCGAGTCGGTCTTGAGCGCTAAGTTGATGCCATGCGTATACGTCTCGGTTTAGGGTCAGGATACTGGACGGGCCAGAAAGAATGTCTGTTTGTTGGTCGATTTTGGTCATCGCATCCTCGTGGGCAATTCATTCCCGTGGTGGCTTATAAGCGCCCGACCAGGCGTCGTGCAAGCCTGTCTTATTTGGACGTGTGGAACAGGGTCAGCGGAAATAGATGAGTGAACCCTGTTCGGCTAATTTAGGCTGCCTTGTCCAGTCCCGTCCTTGCGGAATATTCCCGATATTCCTCAGTCCGG
>JABWCM010000190.1 GCA_013360285.1 Myxococcales bacterium | reverse complement strand
GCCTCGGTCGGCAGGCCCGCCTCGCTACGGCCACTGTTTCGCTCGCCGTTATTTTTTTCCCAAACACCCTCTTACAGAAAAACTTTGTAAGCATATGCGAGTAACTTAAAGTCGGAGTTTATGAAAAATATCGAAGTGGCGTGTGGGTGTGAATTTAGCGCCAGGTCAACGAGGAATATAGTAACTCATATCGGGGGTATACCCCAAGGAATGGCCTAACCAAGACCGCTTAGATTACTCATTCAGGGTTAACCCTACTGCGTGTAAACGCGGGCCACTAGCACTACTGGGTCACAAAGAGCCCGAGCACCGAGGCCAACGATGCGCCCCGAGACCGCCGTGGCGCTCCCTATGGGGTATCGGGAAAGTAGTCAGATTGAACGTGGAAGGTTTGTGACTGGAAACGCCAAGAATCAAAAAAACCTGTTCCGCTGGTCATTCGGACTTGTAAACCACGCGGATTCGATGATTGTGGGTGTCCGCGATATACAGATTTTCGTCTTTGTCCAACGCCACGCCATAGGGCCGATATAACAGTGCCGAAGTGGCCGCTTGGCCATCGCCATCAAAACCTTTCTTGCCACATTGGCCCGCAAACGTTGTGATGATCTGGGTTTTTGCGTCTACTTTACGAATACAATGGTTATCGGTATCAGCGATGTACAGAGTGCCGTCGCTTGAAACAGCTACGTCAACCGGCCGAGAAAACTTGGCTTCTGTTGCGGGTCCGCCGTCACCTGCATACGCGCCAGCCAATTTGGGATCATAAGTGTCCGGACCACTTCCAGCCACGGTATGAATCACACCATCCGGTTCCCACACGCGAATACGCTGGTTTCCTGTATCCGCAATAAACAGCCGATCTCCAGGCCCCATTTCCATTCGCCCGGCCGGTGGAGCCGACTGACTGAAGGGCAGATACAACATCGCCTCCGATCCGTCACCACCATCACCCGAAAACCCCTGTGGTTTGGGCGGTGTCTGAGCGACACAGGTTTGTGGATCAACCGCTTCCTCCTCTTTGCACACTTTGGTTGCGTCGTTTCCGTCTTTGTCCTTAAAGGTTACTTTAACCAGTCCAGCGGGAAGATAAGACTTGTCCGGTCCAACAACGGTCATAATTGTACCGTCTTCTTCCACACGCCGCACCCGCTGATTGGCTTGATCCATAATCAGCATCCGACCCTTCGAATCAAAGGCTGTAGCAACAGGCAAATCGAGAATCGCCATCTCCGCCGGGCCGCCGTCGCCGCCAAAGTCACGCCCACCGGTACCGCAAATCGGCTCAACATCCAGCGTAGAAAGATTCATACGCAGGATTTTGGAATTGTGCCAAGCGGACAAAATCAGATTCCCAGCCGGATCAAAAGCGACATGAGTCGGATGATTTAACGAAATTTCCGGCCCTTTTCCTTTAGGTGCATCCCCGAGTTCGCCGGTTCCCAAAACGGTTATAACCTTGTCATCCTGCACAGTTCGAATTCTGTGGTTGTTCCAGTCAAGAACATACGGTCGACCGTCGGGACCAAAAGACACATCCTGCGGCAGATACAACAATACCTCTCGCGGAGAAACGCCGTCGTGTCCTAAGCCCGCTTTTCCTTTGCCCATAAAGGTACAAATCACGCCAGGCGCTGGGTCGCAGGCGACCACCTCTTCGCCACCCGTGTTGTTGTTCTCCTCTTCAGGCTCACACCCCGCTCCACTACCTGCTACCGCAACCGCGAGCACAGCACCCATGATTTTATTGCGTAATCGCATTGTCACACTCCGTCCAAATCTTGTTAAGTTAGTTATGACTCCCAACCTGCCCACTTACAGTGCGACGCGGCGGACAACATGGTTATAAGTATCAGCAATGTAAAAGTATTTGCCGTTCGGATCGAATGCCATGCCGGCGGGGCGATACAGTCCAGCATCTTTGGCCGGACCCGCGTCACCGCTAAACGAAGCCTCACCGGTCCCGGCAAAGGTTTCAATCGTCCCCGTGGTGACATCGATGACACGGATACGATGGTTGTACTCGTCGGCCAAATACAATCTTCCGTCTGGACCGAACGCCAATTTTCGTGGATTGTTGATTTTGGCTTGTGTTGCGGGACCGCCATCGCCGGAGTAGCCCGCCTCTCCTGTGCCTGCAATGGTTTCGATAATATTCTTTGCAAAATCCACCCGACGGATCCGATGATTGGACGTGTCGGAAATATAGATGCTGCCGTCGGGGCCAACTGCCAGGCCGCCGGCCGGCGGAGGATTGCCGCCAGCAGGAAACGACAGTTTGGCGGTCAGAGGATCGCCACCATCACCATCAAAGCCGGCCTGCATTGGTGTTCCGGCTACCGTCGTAATAATGTCATTGGTGTCGATTTTTCGGATGACCTGATTTCGCTGATCCAGGATAAAAATCGTCCCATCAGGAGCCATTGCCCCTTGATTGGGTTGATTTATTTTGGCTTTTGCCGCAGGGCCACCGTCGCCGCCGAATCCTGGCGGACCGCCACAAGTCACTACAACCCGACCTGTTTCAGGGTCGTAGGTCCGGAGTTTGTGGTTATGCCACGCCAACAATACGAGTCGACCATCTGGGCGCTCAAGAAATTGTGTGGGATGATTCAGATGAACATCGGTACCCATCGCGCCGGGAGCTTGAAGGTCAGACTTATCGTCCGGACCGTCACCGAGAAAATCAGTACCGATCACAGTCATCAATGTTCCATCGGACTGAACATGCCGAACGCGATGGTTGTTCCAGTCGAGAACATAGATTTCACCGCCTTTGGTGATCGTTAAGTCAATCGGCCAATAAAAATCAGACATCAAAGGTGTGTTGCCATCACCATCGAATGCTGCCTCACCGGTACCACCCCACGTACAAATCGTACCTGGGACATCACACGCGGAATCCAGCGAAACTTTGCCTTTTGTCACTTCGGAACTCTCGTTATCCGAATTTTCGGTGTCACAGGCCGCAAAACCAACCAGCATTGCAAACAACGATGTTGATATTGCGGACACGAACAAGAAACGTCGATTCATACGGTTACTCTCACATTCCCACAGGAATTCAAAAAAAGTATTTCTGATGCTGTAACAACATTCACGAATGGAACGTATTGTGTCTTTTCTAACAGAGCACACAACGGACTTCAAGCAAAATCATTGAGAGAATCATACCGGCATTGTTCACCAACTAACCCGCATGTCTCAAGAGATGGCGAGCTAAATCTCCTCGGCGCATGTCAACTCGAATCCATGCGGGGGGGCACAATGGACAGCATGACAGTTGATACACCGCCACGGAGCGCCGTCCTCAGTCACATTGCGATCTGCATCAAGTTTCTGCCAATACCAATCGTACACATCAGGCACAGACCCCACCTCACCGCGCCGAACCGCGGTGAAACCTATCAGGTCCAGACAATCTTTATCCTCATATTCCGCCTTAACGAGGATACTTCCCGGCGGATACGGTACATCTGGGGACAATGCCAAATACGATGCGGCTGCCAAATCGTTGGCAAACACCCGAATGTGGTTCAGTTCGTGTTCATGACTGTGGCGACAGTCTCGCAATTCTGAATACATAGACATGAAATTCGCAGGAAATATCGCAACAGGACTAGAATTCACGTCATCAATGCCCGCATTCCCAACCGAATCATCACATGAGGCAATGTGTAGAGAAAAAATGAGAACCAAAAATCGGCTGATGATCATCTGGTGAAGCGACACGACACTCCTGCTGCTATGGCAACACTGGTTTCACAGCCCACATGGAATACAACATCTGGAGCTCGCGAAAAAAATTCTCCATGGAAACCTAGTGATTACAATACTTTTTCGCACAAACCGAACCAAGTGCAACTATGGCAAACGATTTTTCTTGACGCAAAATTCCCTCGTCTCTACGGTATCTGTAATATTGTGATACGCATCGCATGCTGGTCGATTCGCGCCGGTTCTGTTTGCTTCTGTTTTTCGTGCTCCTTGTACATTTTATTTGGCCGGATCAGCATTTGCGATTGATGTTTTTTGGACAACACAGCAAAAGGTGACACGATGGCGCGTACCGTGCGGTTCGTTCTGATTGCACTTGGATTTGTGCTCTTGTCTGGGTTCACTCCGCTTATGTGCAATGCTGATTCTTCCTTGTCACCAATGAGCGAACCGCCCTATCCTCATCTGCCTGGAGCGCCGGGCTGACACGGAGGGTCGGACATGACCAAATCGCCAAAAACAAATCATCCTGGTTCTGTCAATTTGTGGACTATTCTTAATCAATACCGACGACTGCCGAACGGCCCGACCGCAGAGGCCTGGATAAACCCCACGGAAATGCAGCGCAGGCGGCGTATTGATCGCAGCATTCGAGACTGCCCCGTGCCAAAGGAATCACGAGAGACGCCGCCAACAGTTCACCGTTAACCCGCCGCGTCGATATTACACGTTTCTGCTCTCCTTTTGGCGAATAGTGCATAACTCTACGCAAACAACGCTTGGTTTTCTTGTACATGTAACGTACCAGGAAATGACGTCCATTTTGCCCCAAAACCGGCACTATGATAACGAACATCCGCACGTATCCTGCGACAAAAGTCGGGTGAGTTGAGGCAAAAAGCGCTGCTCCGGAGCCCCACATGTCGCGTACCTCGGCCATCACAATCTTGCTCAGTTGAGCATTGGACCTGTTTTTATCTCAATTCTCAAAACCTGTCCAGAAAATACTGAACTAACGTATCCGATGTGTTACCATCCCAGAAGCGAACGCGGTTTTCGGTTCGGATATTGGGGCACAATCATTTAGATCTGGAAGGAATTCCCCGGGACTGTATGTTTGCATTGAGAGTCACCTATCCGGCACACTCCGTCGACGAGTTTGTTGGCGACGAACAGTGGTTGGAATCGTAGAAGCGGGAATGCATGACTGACGCTTGGACTCGGCTTCGAAGCTACATAACATTACCAGACGGAAAAACTCTGGTTGTTCCTGTGTTGGGTGCTGGGCTGAGCCGCCAAGCAGGGCTGCCATTGTTTGATGAGTTGGCGACCCGGCTTACTGAGGCGCTTGCCGAAATCAATCCGGAGGCGGCGAACTATCAACGGCGGTTGGTGAGCGAAAACGTGCCCATTTATGATCGTATGGAGCAACTTCGCAACGAATTACAGGATGCACGTTTTCGGCAACTCGTTGTTGAGATGCTTTCATCTCCCAGAGTAGAAAAGCTCGACGTTCATCGAGCAATCGCTCAATTTCAGCCAGAAGTTGTCGTGACCACCAATTTGGATCGTACGTTTGAAATCGCCTGCGACTCGGTTGGGACCAACTGGATTCACGTGCTGCCACCGGACTTTACTCCACCCGCACTCGACTCCACTGAACGCCAAAATTCAACAAAGATCGTAAAGATACACGGCGACATTGAGGCACCATCAACATGGGTCCTCACTTCAAGCGCATACAAACGAACATACCTGGGAAAAACGCCCTATATTGAGGCAATTCAGCGCTACACCAGGTCACGAATACTGATGTTCGTTGGATATAGCTTGGCAGACACGGATTTGGTTTTCGCAATTGCCCAACTGGCCACCGAAGAGTGGCAGACCCAGGGAGGGCATTTTGTTTTCGCGCCGCGAAACGAGTACACCACGGTGTTGAGAGATCGTGTAAATCAGGTAAACGCGTTTCCGATTCTTTATGATCCGGATCAACACCATTCGGCGCTCCGTGAGAAACTGCTTGAACTATTTGCACACTCGACAGAGCCCGACGACCCTTATCTTAAATTTACGAAGGAGATACTTACTCGAATTGAACGCATGATCCAAGGCCCGGACAATCGAAAACTGTTGCTCTTACGAGGAAAGCCGTTTCTGGTCTATGCCGTTTTGTCTACTGCAAGGGAGCGCATGCATGGCCCCGTAGTTCGCATTGATATGAGGTTACGTGAAATCGCCGATGCGGCGACGCGTCATCAAACGGAAGTCGCAATTTCATTGGGCAGTGGTACCCCAATCGGCACCGAAGAACTTTCTATTATGTTACCGGTGCACTCCGTTGACCGCGTCAAAATTGTCGCAGCGGCTGCCGAGAAAGTAAAAGCGGAGTGGATTCTGTGGCGGGAAGCCATGTTGCAGAAGCTAAGTGAAGATCTGAGTGGCCCGGCACCAGACCTGAAACAAGCGGTTCGAACTGCGGAACAACTATGGTCTGACCCACGTACCCAGGACGACGATTTGCGGGCCGGAGAAGTGGCACTGGATGTGGCATCCCGGTTCATCAACGACCATGTGGAAGCGAAAGTGGGAAAAACCTACGCCGAGCTGGCGGTGAGGCGATTTCGGTCAGCCGGGGATAAACGTCAGGAAGTTCGGGCCATCTTGACACAGGCACGTGCAGATTCACGTATGGGGCGTTCCGAAGAGGCGAAACAAGCGATTACGACCCTTCGAGCTGCGTTTAAGAGATTCACCGAAGAACCCAACGCGAATGCTCCGACAAACCTAAGACTTCAAATAGAACTTCTTCAGCAGGAAGCCACGACTCTTCGTCTGGCCGGCCGCCTAGACGACTCGCAAACAGCAATTTACGAAGCAATCAAGCGAGGTGAGCAGCTTCTGTTACAAAGTGGAGCCGTCGATGACGAAATTCTTCACTTAACCAGCAGGCAAGAAAGCGCACGGCTACTGTTGGCACAAAGTAGATTCGTCAATGGAGTCGATGCATTCTGGGCTTTGGCGAAGGATGCTGAGCAATTGGAACAACGCGCACAGGACAGTAGCGATCAGCGTAACCTCGGGCGGGCACGTTGGCATCGGATCATTGCACTGGGGCTCACCATTACTGCAGCAATGGATGCGGGTTTGCACGACGATGCACGGAATGCCCACGACGAGTTGAAAAAAATTGATTTAGCTCCGGTTAGCGCCGCTCCGGTGATGCAGGCTTACATCCACCTCTGGACTGGAATGGTATTCGAGATCGATGGTGCATTAAAAGCCGCGCACGCCGCCTACGCCCAATCCGAACGCCTTTTTCGCACACTTTCTGACCAATTGGGACTGATCCAGGCTCGCCATCTTCGTACATCGCTTGATGCGCGACTCCATCCGGAGGCGTGGGTCGACGTACTTGCCGAGTTACGTGAAGTGAACGTGACCGCCGCGGAGATAGGCCTTGCCCAGCAAGCGCTGGAAAGTTTGCTCGCGTGCGCCCGCGCGTTGCTGGCGTCCCAAAGGACAAACCAAGCCACTGAAGTGGCGGACGAGATACAGCAGCTCATTCAAAAACGATCGAGAAAAAAAACGGCCTTTACGCGGGAAATTTCCGCCCTCCATCAAGCATTGCTTGGCGAGATCGCTCTGAATCGCCGTGATTTCATGACTGCGCGTAAGCATCTGCACGCTGCTGTACACTCCGCCACCCGGGCGGATTTTCCCCCGGTGAGACTCGCGGAAATCATTCGTGCACTTGCTCAGGTTGAGCGAATGGTCGGTCAGGTCGGCGTAGCCCACAAACACTACAGCAAGGTCTTGGATTATTCACGGCTTGGCGGAGCGCGATCCATGGAGGCACAGGCCCTTACCGCACTGGCGGAGTTGTTAAGATACCAAGGCCACCTGGCAGAAGCACTGACTCATGTTCAAGCAGCAATGCACACACTGTCCCGAGAACGCGCGTTCGTCGCTGAACGGACAGCCGATCCATCGCTGGAGCCACTGCTCAAACTGGAGGGAGACGCACAACTGGGTGCGATACACGTGTTATCTCAAATGGGAATTCTCGACCAGGCTGAATCACGGGCACAAGAACTCATCAATCGCACCGACATGAAAACCGCAGCTCCGGCGGCGGTTGGAAAGGCTCATCTGGCGATAGCGGATATTGCATTTCAACGACTAGACCGCCTAAAACAACCTATCAGCTCGACCAATGTTGAACCGTTGGCCGCAAGTCTTGAAAAAGGTATCGACCTGTGTCTGCGACACGGTGCGACGAGCCACGGAGGGCAAGCCATCCGCGTATTGGTCGGTCTTTATCTGGAACTTGCACGTAAGGAACCATCCAAAGCCACAACGGCCATCCAGGCGGCCGAGGGTTATTTTAATCATTACCAAAAAGGAGACTGGGAATCAGCGTTGATGGCCAACGCAGAGGCGGCGTTTCATTTGACCTTGTCGGGCTTTGACGTGGCGTTCGCTCAGAATCTGCCGGACAGAATGTCGGATTTCGTAGTGGAAGCCCGAAAACAACTCCAAGCCCTGGACAACAGCCCGCTCCTTGCACCGCTGCTAGAAGGACCGGAATCTTTAGTTACATAATGAAACTTGTGGCTCATTTTACGGAATTGAACAGTCGACAATTTCCACGTGGAGACCGCTTGAGCTACCCCAGATCGTCAAGTATCGGCTGTCTCCTTGGGCGAGAGCACGTAAATGACCGGCTTTGCTTTGTTCTCCGCCAAGTGTAATGGGCTCATCCAACACCTCTCCGGCGTCGTCGATCCATTGTCCCCATATCACACCGTCGGCTCGCCATACCGCAAACACGTCATCGCCGTCACTTGCGGCTGCTGCGGCAGTCCACAGAGCGTCTGGCGCAAACGGCACGGCGGGTATGGTCTGCCGGACTAGATAGCCTCCTCTCGGGACGGGAGTACCGTCGGTCTTTGCGAACAAGGTGATTCCAATACCAGAAGAACTTTCGTAAGCGCCGAACGGAGCCTCAATCGCCCCGAAACCGCCTCCGTCGGCAAGAACGGATTCCATATCCATTAACTTACCGGAAACGTCAAACGTGGAGCGAACTATCTTCGGCAAAGGTTCCGCTGTATGAAATACCGCGGAAATCGAATTCTCGGATGCGACCGCTTCGGCGATTCCCGAGACAACGGATGATCCCAAAACGATCGGTCCAAAGAGTTTTTTTCCATCGGCACTGCCAAGCACAAAACCATATGCGGTGGGCACTGTTGACCCCGAAACTGCGACAAGTCCTAAGGAATCAACACCAGCAGCGGCAAATCGTATCGAAGTCGCAGGCTCACCGAGACCAGCCACAGTCTGAACAATACCGCCATTGGCTAGGGACCCGTCATAACCCAGCTTGATAACCTTCAAGTGGGGGTTGTCGTTGGTGACCATGGCCAAGACGACGGATTCCGACATCGCAGCAACAGCAACGGCAACAACAGCACCAATTCCCAAGGTTGCTGATTCAATGTGAGTGTCTTCAAACGCGGACTCTCCGTCCGCCAGGTACCCAATTGTGATGCCCGTTGGGGTCGGAACGGCCACAACAATCCCCTGAGGCGCGCGCGATACATCCCACGATGCCGGCTGCCCCACAGACGTGGCGAGTACGGACGACTGCACGACAGGACAAGGTCCGGTGGGAGCCTGCACAACATCGGGCGTCATCGTATCCAGGTCGCCGCTATCTCCGTCGTCGTCGATGGCGCCAATATCATGAACTTGAACGTCGGTGGATGTCCCATTAGAATTGTCGGCTGAACACCCGAACTCGGTCACTACGAATAGGCTGGTCGCTAGTACGGCCAACCCCAACATCCCGTTATTACCACAACTTGCCATGGCACGTCCTACCTCATCAACTTGATCATGGGAGCGTAGGGGGTAGTGGGGTAAAAAATTACGTTACACCCACTGTCGCGCTCGCCGGCTTTTTTCCCAAACGGCCTCTTATCAGCTTGTCAACGAGCCTGTGAAAAAATAGCTGCGCACCCTGGTGCGAGCGAATTTTGGCCGCCTTGGTTCCGCAAAACCCGGCGCCCCATTTCCCGATATGACTCGGGTTTTTCAAAACCAGTTCGGCTCAAACTTCGCGGCCCCAGGGCGCACCCATGTTTTTTCACAGACTCAACGATAATGATGGCTCACTGGACGCCAATTATCTTACCAAACTCGCCTGTTACCTTCAGACCAACACTAATGGCATCGTTTATATTATCCGAGTCGGTGTCCACGTCGGCTGCCACTCCATTGACCAAGGTGAGAACGAGAGACTTGGGAATTCCGGCGAGCGTATCCCCAGGAATAGAGTTCAGAGCGATGATCAGGTCTGACTTTCGTATCGCCCCCCCAACAAGCGTGTTCGTCAACTGGACACCAGACGAAGTCACCGTGGCATCTCCTACGATTCGCGCCCGATACAAGGTGACAATCAAGAATTCCTCGGCCGATACAGGCAAGGGCAACGGAATCTGCGTCGTGTCACCGCCACCAGTCAACTTGGCCCCAACGAGTGTACATCCGTCGAATTGAACCAATGGCATACATGCCTCATCAAACGAAAAACTCGCCGCATAATATTGACACGACTGCGCCGTGGGATCACATCCGTCAATTACATCAAATGCGGTATAAATCGGGATCGAAAAAGGTTGTTTCACGTCACCCAGAATTTCACCTACGAGAATGAGGGCGCCAGACGCAAGCGAATCTTCGAGGGAAGGGTTCAGAAACGGCCCGAATGCTGCAAGCCCATTATCAAGACCAGCGGAGCAGTTTCCCTGTGGCGCACAGTCCCCCACACCTTTGTCAGGATCGATGTTCAATGCCTCCCCAGGGTGTCCAGACGCCCCAATCCCCATTTTTGTAACCACAAACGATGGCCCGAAACTTTGTTTCGAAAAAATATCGCAAGTTGAACACTCCTGCCACGCAACCGCACAATTGCCACTATCAACTGCCGCCTGAAGACACGCTGGAGTCATATCATCAAGGCACTCGTTCACCATACAACCAACCATCAATGCCACTCCAAAGGTAGCCGGCTGCCCCATCGAATTCATGCAGTCTGAACGACACAAGTCATCCTGAATTGGACAGTCTGTTAGGCATAGGACGACGTCAATACACGGTGCGTTGCCCAAACCTTGTGGTAAACATTCGGGTTTTTCCATACGACATATTCCCAGCATGGCAACATTTTCACAGTAAGTTAAATTACTTGATCCTTTACATAAGTCCGCAGCGCAATTTGCTGCCTCAATGAAGCCAGACAATCCGCTTGGCGTGGCATCACTCATGCAGGCATTTTTGCAAACAGAATCAACACATTCCGCGGTACAATCCAACGTAGCGGCGCAATTGTTTGTGCCCAACGCAAAACAGGCCGCATACGGCCCCAAACATTCATTTTCGACACAGTCACCTGGCGCCGGATTGACGGAGCATTCGGTATTGAGACAAGTTAAGATTGCCGTTGTGTTGTTTTGCGCAGCAGCGGGGGCTGCACCCCAACATTTTGCGGAACACGATGGATCCTGCTCACATTTTTTTACGCACGCATAAGCGTCATTGAAATTACCAGGACAATCAACTCCTTCCTGGCATCCACACCCGTTTACGATCATGCAACCCATCACATCGGGACACGTCTGCGGTCCGGACGAACCACTGCATTTGCCGGATCCGAGGCACGAATCACCGGCGGGGCAAATTCCGCAAAGTCCACCACAACCATTGGCACCACACTCCTTGTTTTCGCATGTGGGCACGCAGACGCACTGCCCGTCTTGGCAGCTCCCATTTCCCTTGCACACCCCGCATTGTCCACCACATCCGTCGTCGCCACACACGGCACCCCCGCAATCTGGAACACATGGCTCAACACATTGCCCATCCGTGCATACCGCCTCGCCGTCACAGGCACCGCACGCATTACCACACCCGTCGTCACCACAAACTTTTCCCGTGCAATCCGGTTGACATGCCGATTCACAAAGCCCTTCGCTGGAGCATATCTGCGTAACGTCGCACACGCCGCATACACTACCGCAACCGTCGTCACCGCATGCCTTGCCGTCGCAGTCAGGGACACACACCGCCATACACCGTCCGCCGCCACACGTGAACCCAACCCCACATTCTCCACAACTCGCGCCACATCCGTCATCCCCGCACGCCTTTCCGTTGCAATCCGGAATGCACGTCGCAATACATCGACCATCTGGATTACATTCAAAACCAACCTCACAGGCACCACAAACCCCACCAACACCATCCGGGCCGCACTCTTTTTCTTGGCAATCAGGTTTTGGACCCGAAACACAAGCGCCCTCATTACATGTTTCGCCGGCGTCACATTGACCACAAAGACCTCCGCAGCCATCCGGACCACATTCCTTTTCCGCGCATTGGGCAACACACGTTGCTTCACATACTCCTTCTGAAGAACAGACTGCATTTGTTCCGCACGTTCCGCACGTGCCACCGCACCCATCCGGACCGCATTGTTTCTTGCCGCAATCGGAAACACACGCGGCGTCAACAACAATGTCTCCTCCCGAGTCAGGGTCGTCGGTGTCCAACCCATCGACTACGGCCAAGTCTTGATCCAAATCGGCGACGTTCGCCCCTTCTGCGGTTTGGCCGTCCTCGCCACAACCGACGCCAAAGAAGAACAGTGAAGCTGCGACAAAAAGCAATCTTGTTTTACACATGGAACTCATGGCTTATCCTCATTAAAAAGATACGTCTTAGGAGTTTGCCAGCAGTTTGCCTTTTTTGCCACCCCTGCGGTAAAACCTTGCATACCGTCGTTGTGGTAACTTTAGGTAAGGGTTAAATGAAAAACAAAATCCATACACTTCCAGCGATGCTCGTTGTGTTCATCACGGTAGTCTCCACGGCGTTTGCCGAAGGCACGCCAACATTACAACGACCTCCTGACCAACCGCTGCGTATGTTACTGCTCGGCAGCAGTTCCATGAAGGGTGCCATCGGAATCGCCATTGAGCGGTCTCTTAAAGGCGTATCCGGAATCGAACTCCACAAAGTGGCAGAATCGTCAACCGGTCTTGCGCGGCCGGACTTTTTTGACTGGACGGAACGAGCACGAGTGCTGGCGAAATCGATTCGCCCACACGTTGTTATCTTAAACCTGGGTCCTAACGACGCCCAAGGTTTGTGGACTCCCACCGGGTGGAAAATCTGGGGCGAAGACGCGTGGCGAGAAGAATACCAACGGCGCGTTCTTGAACTGATGGACCTGTTCAGCGACGCTCGTGTGTATTGGATTGGTCCCCCAGCGATGCGGCACGAAAATTCCAGCCTACGTCAAGCACTGATCTCGGTGTTTATTCAGTCTTGTGTAGCCCAACGGTCGTTTGCTCGATACGTGGACACATACGCGTTGACCTGCGATCCATCTGGAACGTACCGCGAAGAAATACTAAGCAGCAACGGAACCTATGTGGTCGCTCGCGCCGGTGATGGCATTCACTTTACAATGACCGGTGCGATGATTATCGCCGAACGTGTGTTGTCGCTGGTTGAACAAGATCTTCGCTCGACAATCTCCGCGTTCTGAGAGGGTGTTTGGGAAAAAAATAACGGCGAGCGAGACAGTGGCCGTAGCGAGGCGGGCCTGCCGACCGAGGCCCACCGGAGGCGTACCCGAAGGT
>JABWCM010000189.1 GCA_013360285.1 Myxococcales bacterium | reverse complement strand
GGTACGCCTCCGGTGGGCCTCAGTCGGCAGGCCCGCCTCGCTACGGCCACTGTCTCGCTCGCCGTTATTTTTTTCACAAACACCCTCTTAGATGGTGTTTGGGTAAAAATTGCCGGTGAGCGATCCACTGTCCTACTACGCCGATTTTGCCTCGGTCGGTCCATCCCCATCCCCATGATAACAAACAACAATTAAGCACTTTCACTTTTTTTATCTTGTCATTGACCAACAACAACACATGGTGGTACAGTCAACACGCTTAGTACTATAACGGCCAAGGCCGCTGTCAGGCGCGACACCTTGTGACCTTTGTACACCCTGGGAGACTACCATGAAGAGATTGGCCACAGTTGCTGCATTTATTTCAATGGGCATCTTTATTGTTGCTTGCGAAACGAACAGAACCGGACAGTGCGTCGGAGCTGCCTGTCAAGAAGCAGAGAATGTCGATAACGACCCGACAAACAATGACCCGTATGGCGGAGATCCTGTCGAATTTCCCGAAGAAACAGATCCGGTCCTGGATCCGGTAGAGGTACCCGGCGACAAAGTCTGGTCCGCTGCCGATATTCTGAAGGTCAAACCCGTTGCGACCGTGGGACCATCCGTCATGTCGATTTCTCAACCGGCGGAACCCGTCGACGATCCCATTGACGATCCAATAAAAGATCCCGTGGACGACCCGGTGGATGATCCCGTAGACGACCCAGTGGATGATCCCGTGGACGACCCGGTCGATGATCCCGTAGACGACCCGGTCGATGATCCCGTAGACGACCCGGTCGATGATCCCGTAGACGACCCGGTCGATGATCCTGGAATCGAACCCATCACCGAAGACGATCTCGCCGCGGATGAATTAGACCAAATCATTGCTCTGCGCGATACCATCGAAGTAGGGCTTGAAGCTGGGCGCAACCACTATATCGAAACCGTTTCCCTGGTACTGCAATCGGCCGGCATCGCCGCTGATTACGAAAGCCAAATGAGCACAGCTTTCCAGACGATTACGAGCGAAATCGGCACGTGCCCGTTTGTGAAGTACTACGACAACGGATTTAAACCCACGGGACTCACCTGTGAGTACCTTGCGGACATGGCCAAGGTAGAAGCGTATTCTGAATTGACAAAAATGCTCAAAACCGCAGCCATTCCAGAAAATGCGGCAGAAAAGTACCTCGAAGAAGCAATGTTCTGGATGGAACAGGGCGCGATTTCCGGACTGGAAGAGCAACGGGTATTCGTACGTTCAGATCTTTCCTATCAAGGGTTCTGTGATCAGGAGCCCACACCGGTAGAGAGTTCGAAAGAGAAAGGAAACCAGGTTGGACGCCAGTTGTTTACGTCGCGTTTTAACGTATGGTTGTCGAAAAACGGGTATCCTGGCGACTATCCGAAAATGTCTAAGAAAATCCAGGTTTGTAACGCTGATGTGACCATGTTGGACCCCGCGCGGAAAGACGCGCAGAAAAACATTCCGACCGCCATTGTGAATGAGCCCCTGTGTGATGAAACATTCGAACCGACCACACAAGAATCTCAGTTCCAGTATGGACAGGCAAAAATCGACTATGAAACGGCGATAAAGAAGGGCATCGAAGACGAATTTTCTGTTGCCGCCGTGAAAGTTTTCCAGGTGATTCCCTGCAACGTGTCGGATCCTTTGGTTATCGATCTCAAAGGAAATGGTTTCGATTTGCTTCCGATTCATCGCGGTGTGAACTTCGATTTGTGGACGGTTGGTCGCACCCAAGCGATTGCGTGGGTGGATGCCGAAGACGGATTTGTGGTCATGGACCGCAACGGCAACGGCATTGTCGACAACGGTTCCGAAATGTTTGGCAATATCAACGAAGGTTTTGCGGACGGGTTTGCACAACTCGCGACACTTGACGACGTGACCAACGGCGGCAATGGGGACGGCCAAATTACTACGGCTGACGCAGGTTTCAGCTCACTGTTCGTCTGGATCGACCGCGACACAGATGGTGTTTGTACATCAGCCGAAATGGTTTCGGTTTCTTCGCTTGGAATCGATCATTTCGCGTTACAATCTTCCGTCGACAATACGGTCACTTCCGGAACGAGAATTGGCGCGGTTTCTTACGCTTCCGGCCCCGCCGGTACGTTCCGCGTAGGTGACGCACTGCTCCAGTCCGCCCCGTATCCTCGGCTCGCTCAACGATAGTTCGTACCGATCCTCTCCCACGCCCGAACCGTCATTCGCAATGCCGATGACGGGGGCACAATGGCCTCACCATGACGCACTTTGCCTTTCGATCTCGCAAATCCTTGGTTTTTTACAATCGTTTCGCCACAAATTTACCAGTACAAACGGTGTTGCCCCGGCGCCGCTTGTCCGTCATGGCCTTGGGTTTGTGTTTTGTGTTTGCCGCTTCCTGCGGTGACGGTGGTGACACAACACTCAAACCCGCCGACGGGGATTGCCGTCAAGCAACGTGGGCGTGCGCTGACGGATGGATTTGTTTGGATCAAGGAGACGACAATTGGCAGTGTGTCCCGGAGGAACAGGAAGATTTGTCCTCGGGAGGTACTCCAGATACATCGGAAATTTTGGATTTTTCCGCGGAACCGGACGAATCGTCCGTGGATACCAGTGGAACAGATGATTTTGGACCGGATTCGTCGGGCTCTTCGCTGGACGTGTTCGATTCTTCCTCTCAACCGGACTCACAAGTCGATCCGGATTTTGGTGGACCGGATTTGGGCTCCGCCGACATCGTCATGGAGTTGGATTTCTCGGAAACAGACACTGCGGAAGAGTTGGATATCACCGAACCGCCAACAGACATGGGCAGTCCGGAGGAAGATATTGCCGATCCGGTTGAGCCGTTAGCCGTTTCGTTGGTGTTGAGCAAAACCGTGTTGTCCGGACTGTCCCAGATCGGCGCCAAAACCACAGGTGGCAAAGGGGTTTTGGGTGTGGAGTTTCAAGTCGATGGAATTACGATGTCAACCGATGTGATTCCCCCGTATTCGCTGCTGATCAACACAGCGCTGTTTAAGGACGGACCACACGAATTGGCGGTATTTACGGCAGATACGGCAGGCTCGGAAGCGAGCGCCGTAAAAACCGTCGTATTTGACAATACCCCTCCAAAATTCGAAGACCTGTTGCCGGCAAAAAATGCAACCATCTTTTTTGAAGATGGACCCATGAAGATGATGGCCAAGGTAAACGACGCGGGATCCATTGCGAAGGTAACGTTTCGGGCAAACGGCCTTTTGGTCGGTGAATTTACAGTTCCCCCGTTTGAAGTCGATGTTGAGCAAAAAAACCTGTTTGTTAACGAATCTCAGTTGCCCAAAAACATCTACTTACAATATCGCGCCGAAGATACCCTCGGTCAGTCAACGGAAGTAGCCCACAACGTGGAGATCCACAAACGATTTTTATGGGAATTTCCCACTCTCGGCGAAATTTGGGGCGGAGCCAGTGCATTACCAAATGGAAACATTGTTTTTGGAGCGCTCAACAACACGGTTACCTGCGTAAACCCCAATACGGGAAAACAGGTTTGGCAATTTCCTACTGCCGGCTCGGTAAGTTTAGCCCCAACTGTCGACCCCACCACCGGGCGGATTTTCTTTGGAACTCTTGACGGAAAATTGTATTGCCTTGATTCCAATGGATCTCAGCAATGGCTCAAAGAACTCGGGTCGCCACTCGCAGGCCAGGTCGCATTATCCGGCGATCATGTTGTTGCGGTTGCCTATTCCGGTAACGTTCAATTGTACGCAAAATCCAACGGCGCAAATGGCTGGGGGCTTAAGTTACCAGCATTCATCAGTGCCCCACCAACCGTGTCTCCTGACGGTATGGTATTTGTTGGGTGCCAAGACGGTTCGATGTACGCGTTAACCAGCGGCGTTGTTTCTTGGAGCAAAAAAACCGCCAATGAAATCTGGTCTGGAGCCGCCGTGTCGGACATCGGTGTGGTGTACTTCGGGTCCAACGACGGCTGGCTGTACGCGCAAAAAAAAGGCGGACAAGATCTGTGGAGCCGTGAGATCAAGGGACAGATCTGGGGGCGCCCTTTGTGGGCAAACGACAACACGGTATATGTGGCGTCCACTTCCAAATACGTACACAAACTGGATGCCATCGACGGCACGCCGATTTGGCAAAAGAAATTGGAAGGAATTACGTATTCGTCGCCGGTCATTGACGCCTCCGACACCTTGTACATCGGAACCACCGATGGCATTTTGTTCGCTCTGGACGCGGAAACGGGTAATTCGCGGTTTCAATTTTTGGCCAAAGACACCATTCACGCAACTCCGCTCATTGTCGGCGACCGGCTGTTTATCGGAAGTACAGATCGCAGCATGTATGCTATGTGGCGCTATGGCGTGTCTCTCGTAACACCGGAATGATATGGACCAGACCACCGCGCAATTTCACGCCACCATGGGCAGAGCTGCAAAGACGCTGCGATTGGGCGTGACACTAGCGGCGGTGTTGGTCGCCTGTTCCACCGACGAAAGCGGCAGTTATTCCACCAACACCAACGATGTCGAAACGGACTTCCATACCGGTTTTTCGGGTGGCGGTACGGACGTGATTTCTGCACCAAAAGAACCAGATAGTTTCCGATTGCAGGAAATTCCTTGTGGAAAAGAGCTATTTGGCGAACCCTGCGTGGGAAATTCGGACTGCTGCTCCGGTTTATGTATCGAAACCCAAACGGGCTCCATCTGCACAATTCCATGCCTCGAAACCTGCCCCGATGGTTACTCATGTAAATCCATCCTCAACTTCTACCCGGATCTTGTATTTGCCTGCGCCCCGGACACAGACCGACTATGCCAGGGTTGTAAAGACGACACCCAGTGCGCCGGTGCCTGTCGTCAGTTCCCCGACGGTCCGTTTTGTGTGACCGACTGCAGCGTGGAACCCTGTCCCGCCGGGTACGAATGTGTGTCGTCTCCCCCCGGCGGCCCACTCGTCAAAGAATGTCAGCCATTGAGCAAAACCTGTTCGTGCACGCCCAAAACCCAAGGGACATATCGTGAATGTGCAACCGTAAGCCCCTGGGGGGACTGCGCCGGATTAGAATTGTGCGATCCGCTACGCGGGTGGCTGGGATGCAACGCGCCCGTCGCCAATGAAGAGGTGTGTAACTTTAAAGACGATGATTGCGACGGGCAGGTTGATGAGGGCTTTGTCGATGGTCAGGGAGACTATACCGGTCAGGAAAACTGTGGAACATGTAACGTATCGTGTAACAAAGGTTTTCCAGGATCAAAAGCGGTTCAATGCGACTCGTCTGGCGACTTTCCGCAATGTGTAGTTACGGATTGCGCCCCGGGATTTATGAAACTGAATCCGTTTCAGTGTGTTCCATACACGGCTTTATGCCAAGCATGCACCACAGCCGCGGATTGCCCCAAAGCGGGAGACCAATGCGCAGCGTTACTGGACGGCTCGTATTGTGCTTCCGCATGTACCGCCGATACCGATTGCCCTCCCGGACACAACTGCAAACCCACCGACATCGGAGCACTGGCCTGTTTGCCGGCCACCATGACCTGCTCGTGTGATGGGACCAACCTTCAGTTGATTCAGGGTTGCGAAGTGACAGCCGGCGGGAGTGTTCCAGGACAACCGACCGTGACGTGTACCGGCATTCAGTCCTGTACTGCCGATGGATGGAGCGGCTGTGAACTTCCCGAAGATGTGTGTGATTCTTTGGACAATGACTGCGACGGACTCGTCGACGAAGACTATTTCGACGCCGCGGTAGGCAAATATACCGCGGACGAAGCTTGTGGTTTGTGTGGGAACGACTGCACCGCCGCAAGCCTCGCAAATGGTGCCGGGGTGTGCGATGCACAAAAAACCGTTCCGACTTGCGCCGTTATGTGTAAGGACGGATGGTTTGACGTAAACCAGATGCTGAGCGACGGCTGCGAGTGTGATTACATCGGCTCGACGGACCTGCCCGACGGAACCGATCAAAACTGTGACGGCATCGACGGCGAGTTGGAAAATGCCGTCTTTGTTGCAAAAAATGGCGATGATTCCAATCCGGGCACCATCGCGGCACCCCTTCTGACCGTTCAAGCCGCAATCACGTTGTGTTATGTTACCGGAAAACGCGACGTCTACGTCGCCACCGGCGTTTACACCGAAAGTGTTGTTCTTTCACCCTCCGTACACTTGTATGGCGGCTATGGGTCCGACTTTACGACACGTGACCCGGTTGCCACTTCCACCGTTATCTTAGGAGATGCGCCGACGTTTGCGGTCCCCGCCGCAGTAATGGCCAAAGGAATCGCCAAGGGCGACAAAGCCACTTTCGACGGCTTTTTGGTGTTTGGACACAACGGCAAAGGGGATGTGCCGTCTTCCACTGCAATTCACATAACCGATTGTGATGCCGGTTTAACGTTGAGCAACAACCGGATTGTTGCCGGCGACGGCGCCAACGGAAAAGCGGGCGTCAAAGGTGCCGACGGAGCTAACGGAACTCCCGGCTCACCAGGAACCGCAGCAAAAGAAGTCGGTGCCACCTGTGGCGCAAATGTCGGCAACAAAGGTGGTACCGGTGGAAAATCGACCTGCGGCACAAAAACCGTCGACGGAGGCGCAGGCGGAGCTTCGGTTTGCCCCGATTTCGACACCATGACGAGTTATCCGCAGTGTCCCGGTCCAACTGTGCAACAGGCCATTTCGCCTACAGAGCAAGGCGATGTGGGGTTGGGCGGCGGAGGAGGATTCGGTGGAAACGGCGGTGTCGATATGTATACCGACTCGCGGTTCGGCCCCTACAACAATTACCAATGTGGCTCGCCGACTGCGGGAAATTGCTCAAGTTGCCTTCTTGCTAAGGGTGACCCCGAAGGCGGCGGCGGGGGAGACGGCAAACCGGGCAGCAACGGCAGCGGGGGAACCGCGACACCGGATCCATCGGGATCGATTGTCAACGGAATCTGGCTCGGACAAAATGGAGGCAACGCCGCCGACGGAGGACCGGGCAGCGGCGGAGGTGGCGGAGGCGCCGGCGGAGGAGTTGAAACGTGGGAATGTACCGGTCAATCCGCGCTTGGACACGACGTGGGTGGTAGCGGCGGCGGAGGAGGCGCCGGCGCCTGCGGAGGAGCCGCGGGCCTGGGTGGATCCGCCGGCGGCGGTTCGGTAGGAATTTTGCTCATTTACAGCCAACCTCCAACCAGCGTTCCCGCGATTGTTACCAACATCATCGAAACCGGCAACGGCGGCCAAGGCGGCAACGGCGGCCCCGGCGGTGTCGGAGGAAGCGGTGGCACCGGTGGACTGGGTGGTGCAAATGGAAGTGGCGCATCGGCGACCATTTGCGCCGGCTCTGGCGGAAACGGCGGCCGCGGCGGCGACGGCGGCCAAGGTGGAGGCGGCGGGGGTGGCCAGGGTGGTATCAGTTACGGCGTTTATGTGACCGGTACGTCGACCTCCGCCTTTGTGAGCATCAAGGCTGCAAACCAAGTACAAACCACCGGAAGCGGCGGCGTTGGCGGGTTTGGAGGTGGAAGCTTGGGCAACGGGGGCCAGAAGGGGGCAAACGGACCCCACGCGTCTTATAACTTTTGACAAAAAATAAGTAACTTAACATGTGTTTCAAACCGGATGACAGGTACCCCAATGGTCGAAGATTTCCCCCCCTCCCAACGCCCAGCGTGGCAAGTCGTCGGCACTGAAATGCTGGCGCTGACGGCATCTGGTGCCTTATTTCCGTTTGGACTCCGAAAACACCATGTCACGACCCCGCGGAAACGGGATCAACGCACCGTTGTGTTGCTTCACGGCTATATGGCCAACCGCTCTACCATGCTTCCGCTAGCCACTTATTTAAGGTGGCGCGGTTATTCCCAGATTCTTTATTTTGATTACGCGTCGGCGGAAGGTATCGAACGAAACGCGCTGGCGCTGAAACGTTTTCTGAAAAAAAACGTACGCGGAGGCCGAGTGGACCTGGTCTGCCACAGCATGGGAGGGCTTGTCGCCAGGGCTTATTTGCAGCTTCTGGGCGGCAACCGACGGGTTGATCGGTGTATTACTCTGAGTACCCCGCATCAAGGGACGTACATGTCCTATTGGATTGTTTCACGCGTAGGCAAAGAAATGCGCCCCGACTCCAAGGTGATGAAACGACTGGAAGAAACCCGACAATCGGCAGAAAACGTAAGGATGGTCTCCATCGTAGCCGGGAGCGACAACATCGTCGTTCCGCGTATACACAGCGCCCATGAGGAGGTTTACGTTATCCCCGATTTGGGCCACGTAGGTGTATTGTTTTCCCTCAATTCTGCACGGATTGTCGCGCAGCAACTCGAACGCGCTGTTGCACCCAACCCGAAGCACCACTAACGGTTTATGTCCTCTCCCCACTCTTTATGCCCGCTGTGCGGCGCTTCATCGTCCGCTGGTTTTGAACGGTCCGGGCATGTTATCCGCGATTGTACGTCTTGTGCACATCGATTTGCCCCAAACGAGACCCAACCCGAGACCCACGTGGCCGAAGTATATGGCGATCACTACTTCTCCGGTGGCCAAGGAGGTTACCCCGACTATCTCCGCGACGGTTCAATGCTTCGAGAAAGGGGTCAGATGTATGCAGATATCGTCGCCGGCCACACCGTTGCCGGACGAGTTGTCGATATCGGATGCGCGGCGGGATTTGTTCTGGGAGGATTCATCGACCGCGGCTGGACCGGTACCGGTGTGGAACCCAACCCGCAAATGGCGGCTTACGCGCAGCAACGGCTGGGTTTAGACGTTGTTTGTGCACCCGTGGAAATGGCCGAAATACCCGGGCCATTCAACGTGGTCAGCATGATCCAAGTATTACCTCACCTCATCGATCCGCTCGGTGTCGTACGTTCTTTGGTCCGCCGCCTTCCTTTCGGCGGGTTGCTGCTCGTAGAAACGTGGGATCGAAATTCGACCGCGGCCCGCCTGTGGGGCCAACGTTGGCACGAATACGACCCTCCCCGGGTGTTGCATTGGTTTGACCGACCGGGATTGGCCGACATGATGGCCCGGGTGGGTCTGTCCCGTATCGACGAAGGGCAGCCTCAACGTTATATTACTGCTCTTCACGCGCGAAGCCTGATGGAACACACCCTCGGTTCGGGAATGGCAGCCAAGGCGCTGACCGCACCTCTCAGGTTGTTTCCCGAACGATTTCGCTTACGATATCCAATGGATGATCTATTTTGGATGTTGTTTCAAAAAAAATAGCGCAGCGGTGGCGTACCACACACGACCAGAAGTCATCTACGGCGGTTTTATGTTGAAGCGAATCATATTCGTGGTCTTGTGCACAATTGGCACCCCGATGGTTTCCTGTACCGGCGACAGCACCGATGACGAGGGTGCTGCGAATACCGACACAACCCAGGAGCCGGATACCAATACGAGTGCCGACGCGGCTTTAGACACTTTGTTTTCCGACATATCGGATACCCCTGAATTGGATTTTGGCGAGGACAACAACGGCACCAGCGATATTGAAGACATGTCTTCAGCGACTGATTCAGACACAAGTAGTGTGATCGACATCGCCCAAGACATCGCTTCTAATGAGTTAGACACCGTATCGACCGCCGACACCCCTAAGCCTATCACTGACGGCATAGACCAGGGTAACGACACAGAAAACACCGACGACATGGCCACAGCGACCGACCTGTTGACCCCGTCCGACACGTCCGACACCGCCACGCCATCCGGTCCGTCGCCGATTGGATGTGTAACCTCCATCGCAGCCGGGCACCAAAGTTTCTGGTGTCAAGATCGCCTTTTTGACATCCATGTACCGGCGTTTTGTCTGGAAAACCCCTGTGGTTTGATTCTCGACGTCCATGGCCTGACAATGAGCGCCGCAATGCAGGAAAAAAACACCCAACTTCGTAAGTTAGGGGAGCAATATGGTTACGTCGTAATCCAACCGAACGCCCAACCAGACCCACCGCTGGCCAGTTGGATCCCCGGCGAAGACGATGTTCGTATCGAAACGTTTTTATCCGACGCCATCGCCGCGTATGCAATAAACCCCGCAAAGATTCATATGACCGGATTTTCCCAGGGCGGCTTTATGACGTGGCGCTTTTTGTGCAAACACGCCGATTTATTTGCTTCCGTCGCCCCGGCAGCAGCGTGTACCGGCGGCGGCGCGGATGCTTGCGGGTTCGTGGGAAATCAAACACCGGCGGTCCGCATCCCGATTTTGTACATGCACGGTACCGATGACGTTTTGGTGCCATTTGACTGCGCCAAAAACCAACGGGATGCGATCATCAACGCGTGGAAACTCGACCAATCCGCAACGTTGTCTCAAGACGAAAATCACATCCGAACACGATATACCAACGTTTCCGGCGACTTGTTCGAATTTTTACAACACGACTACACAAACGACTCGCCGGTGCTCAAAAGCCACTGTTTTCCCGGAAGTACCGACAGCAGCCCCACGGAGGCGGGGCAACTGCTCAGTTACGGATGCAACCCACCAAACGCATTTGTCTGGGGCGTGGAAGTGATCACATTTTTTATGGCCCACCCGAAACAAACCGCGGCTCAATGAACTGCATCACGATGAAACGACGGAACCAAATCCACCACAAATCCGCCGGGGGTAGTTTGTAGCGATGTTGTCGACCATTTGATCGGTTGACCTCCCACGAGAATCACAAACGTGGCCGCACGTTGCACCGACCGTTCCACCGCCGGCACACCTACAGCCCCCAGCCATGCAGCCAATTCCGCCAATGCCGGTCCCCGTAATTCTTCCAGCACCGGCTCGGACGCCGTGGCGCTTATCTTACCATCCGATGCGTTCAAACTGACTTTCGCACCGATTTTTGCCTGGATACACGGCTCTTCTAAGCACCACGTCAAGATTTTGAGCGGTCGTTCCCCAGAATGGAAATCCAATGCCGCCCGCATCACTCCTTCACGCTGCGGTTCCCCGTTTCGATCAAACCGGCCCGGAACACGGTTTTTTGTAATCAACAAGTTGGCAATCTCGGCTACCGTCTGCCCACCCATCAGCAGCCTCACACCGGAGTCATTTGCGGCGCCCAGTTCATCCGGCGCGACACTTTCGCCAATCGGCAATGCCAGTTGTACTTCGGCCACCAAGTGACTGGACGACGATTGTAACTTCAAGCCGGAAAGCGGCAGTTGACTGAACGACCATTCAACGGTCACCAACGTTCCCAGCCGCTCAAAGGGGTGGCTCTTGAGCCAATCGGCTCCCGGTTGCTCAAATTCAGCCAATGCCGTTTGGATCGCACCGCGAACCAACGTTTTGGGTGCCAAGCGCCGCGTGTTTTTCGGCAGTTTGTCAAATACAAAGTCGGCGAGTTGGTCCAGTCCGCTGTCGGTAAACCGAAACACCAACGATTCAACATCTTCCCCTTTGAGTTTCCACGTCATCGTGCCCTTGGCCGGGTCCACGGCGGGAGTCAACTCCACAATGGCGCGGGTTTCCGCAATTGTGGTTCCCGGCGCATCCACAATGGCCGCAACAAGAGCCAATCCCAGTTTTCCGGCCTCCGCGGGTACCGCTTCAATTCGTTGCAACTTCAGCATCAAGCCGCCGGGTACCCCGGCCACTCCCTTTGGCAACGTCAACACCAACGACTTGCCACCCAACACCTGTACCGATTCGGTGAGCCACTCCGACGCAAGCGCAAAGGGAACCGCGGCAACAAGATGGGTGCCGGTGGCTGCTTTGGGCCTTTCCCAGAATCGGTCGTAATCTTCAGAAATCTGTTTACAAGTCGTACCGCACCCATTCGTCCACATCACAACAAATCCCACCCACATCAACCATATCCGCCGTTTCCACATCGCTGCCCACATCCTTCAACCGTGTTTTTTCCCGCACACTCCAGTCATGAAACCTGGCCAGGCATCATAACGGTTTATGAAAAAAAAGAATGCAAATCGACGTCACTTTTGGATACAACCGGGTTGGCCCAAGGACACAGTTGGGATATAGAGCCGTGTTGAGAACTCGAAGCCGCTTGCGCAACGGGATAACGAAAGGAGAAGAACAATGCGTATGATTCTGGTAGGGCCTCCGGGGGCAGGCAAAGGCACACAAGCCGAACGACTCGTGAAATATTACGGGATTCCGCATATTTCTACCGGTGATATGCTGCGGGCGGCGGTTGGCGCAGGAACGGAACTCGGAAAACAGGCCGACGGCTTTATGAAACGGGGAGATTTGGTACCCGATGCCGTCGTGATCGGTATGGCCATTGAACGGATACAACAAACCGATTGTCGGTCTGGGTTTATGCTGGACGGTTTTCCCCGAACCCGAGCTCAAGCCGGAGCGCTCGACGTTGCACTTACCCAGGCATCGGTTCAATTGGATGCGGTGGTACTGATCGACGTCGCCGACGAACGAATTGTAGAACGGATTGTCGGGCGGCGAAATGACCCGGTGACCGGAAAAATCTATCATGTGCGGTACAACCCGCCGCCCGCCGACGTTGCAGCGCGTGTTGTGCAACGAAAGGATGATACCGAAGAAGCCTGCCGAGCGCGGCTTGAGAAATATCATTCCGAAACCCGGCCGATTCTCCCGTTTTATGATTCCAAACAGCTCTTGATTCGTGTGGACGGCGAAGGCGGACCGGATGAAATTACCAATCGGATCATTTCCGCTCTGAAATCGCTTGCAGGATAACCATCATGTCCATATCCCCTACGACGAGTACAGACACACGCAACCACATTGTCCAATTCGACACTGCAATGGGACGCGCCGCGGTTTCATGGTCCAATTCCGGTCTCACCGCACTATGGTTGCCACCGTGTGAAGTAGCCGCACAGGATCCAACACACGAGATGCCGGAATTTGTAAAAGAAGCCATCCAACGTGCCCAATTGCACCTTGCCGGAACGTTACAGTCCTTTGACGACCTGCCGGTAGACCTGTCCAATACCAGGGAGTTTACTCGTAAGGTGTATGACAAGGTGCGAACGATTGCCAATGGCAATGTGCTCACTTACGGAGACGTGGCCAAGGAGTTGGGCAAACCAAACGGAGCACGGGCAGTGGGCCATGCTATGGCAAGAAATCCTCTCCCGTTGGTGATTCCCTGCCACCGTGTGGTCGCCAAGGACGGTGGCTTGGGGGGGTTTTCTGCGCCGGGTGGTATCCAAACAAAACGGCGGTTGTTGCACATGGAGGGGGCAATATTGCCGGATTGATCTGGTTGCTGGTGTGAAGTAGGGGTTTTCATGATCCAGCCGAATTTGAGCCGAATCGTCCGGAAAAATCAGTCAGGAATATCCGGGTAGTGCCGCAGGGATTTTTGCGGGCGAGGCGGCCAAAGGCGGCCAGGACAAAGATTTCATCTAAAAACACCACACACCTAAGAGGGTGTTTGGGAAAAAAATAACGGCGAGCGAGACAGTGGCCGTAGCGAGGCGGGCCTGCCGACTGAGGCCCACCGGAGGCGTACCCGAAGGT
>JABWCM010000188.1 GCA_013360285.1 Myxococcales bacterium | reverse complement strand
GACCACCAGTGCCGACCTGAATGGCTTAGAGAGTCCCGATCTCGGCTCCACCCTAGACACCAATGGCACCACGATGGACACATCCGGTACCGCCGAGCAAGACACCAGTCAAACCACCGAAGACACCACGGCTCCGGTCACCGATACAGCAGTCATTGATGATACCGCCGTGTCACTGGACGACGTTGCGACGCCGGACAACGACACGACAGTCATTGTGCCCGATACGGTCGACGCCGGGTCCGAAGACATTACAGCGACACCTGAAGACATCAGTCCATTACCCGAAGAAGACACACCGAACAGCATTCCGGACAACCAAAACCCACTTGGTGTATCGGTAAAACTCAACATTGAACCGTTTGAAGTCAAACCGGGTACCGAACGCCAAGTATGTAAACACATCAATCTGCCATCAGACGTCGAAGTGGACGTCGTACGGATTCACTCAAGCATGGCCGGTACATCTCACCACTTCAATTTATACAAAGTGATAGATGGCACGGCATTTGACGTGGTAACCGGCAAACAAGCAACCGTACACGATTGTAGCCCGGCTTCGGAGCAACTGTCGGGAGACGCAGCATATATTTTTGGCGCCGCCACCCCCGAAAGAATTTTTGATACCCCAAAAGGCGTTGCATTTCACTTGTTTCCGGGACAAAAGCTGATTCTGGAGCAACACGTGATCAACTATACTGCCAAAACCGTTGAGGGAGGGGTCGATCTGGAACTCTTTTTTGCAGCACCGGAAGCGACCATTGAACACCATGCCGATATTCTATGGCTTGCAAACTGGGGATTTTTTCTGCCGCCTTTTTCCGAAATCAGCGACACCGCGCTTTGTAAGATGCCTTATGACGTTGAAATCATTGGGGTGATGTCCCATTTTCATGAACTGGGTACCCAATTTGTAGTTGAAGCGTGGACCCCTAAAGGCACGACACAAATTTACGAAGACGATGATTGGGCTCATCCCAAATTTGAGCAATACTCTCCGCCGGTATCCCTGAACAAAGGCGACGGTATTCAATGGACATGCACGTGGAACAATACCAAGTCCAAGCTGGTCATGCCGGGCAAAAACTCCACCGATGAAATGTGTATCACCTTTGCGTTAGGTTATCCCAAAAACACGTTAAGTGACAAACCTATTCAATGTAATATTACCAACTGACTCTGAGTTTGTGAAAAAAGTTGGACGTGACCCAAGTCAGCCGATTTTGCGCCCCATTGGCTTTGAAAAAGTTGAGTAATATCGGGCATATTGCGAAATCTTTTTCGGAGACAATGGGGCCAAAAGCGGCCGGAATTGGGGCACGTAGCTATTTTTTCACAGCCTCTCTGTCTCAAAACCCACCCGCCTGCCCGGACTCGCCAGTATTTCCTGCAACTCCTGGGCCCGTTCCGCCTTTGCCGCCTGGCCCAAAATACAACTCGTTGGTTTTGTTGTCGATCTTACTTCCAACTCCGTAAATCGCCCACGACGGACCACCCGTTCCCCCCGAACCGGCTCCCCCTTTGCCGCCATTTCCCCCTTTGCCGCCTTTGCCGCCCGCTTTTCCTTCGTCATACGCTGCCCCGCCGGCGCCACCTGTTGCGCCAGTGCCCCCCAATCCGCCGCCTCTTCCAGCACCACCCACACCGCCGGTATTGGACGTGATGACGTTTTTGCTCAGCACGACCCAGCTTGAGTTCACCACCAACACCCCAAATGAACCTCCGCCGCCGGCACCCCCGTCTCCGCCGGTGCCGCCACACCCTCCGCCACCCCCGCCACCGCCGGTGCCACCCCAGTCATAGCAATTGCCCGTTCCGTGGACACTCCCACCACCTGCACCGCCACCCCCGCCTCCTCCACCGGCACCATTGGACCCCTTGGAACCCGCCCCAGACACCCAAAGTTCACCCACAACACCACCGATCCCTGCTTTGGGAGCGTTCATACCATCCAATCCCGCCCCACCCGGTTCTCCCGCTCCACCTTCTTTGCCGGCGACCGGCACGCCACCGGCACCTCCCTGTAACCCATCGCCAGGTTGACCCGCTTTGCCGGCTACGGAACCGCTTTTGGACAATCCGCTTTCTCCGCCCGCCCCACCCTTATATCCCGACACAGTGCCGCTACATCCGGGACCTGAAGTTCCAATGGGAGGTTTGCCGTTTTCTTCACAATAAAAATAGGTATCGTCTTCGGCGCCTTTTGACCCGGGGTTTCCCGGCGACCCGTCGCCCCCTTTTTGGCCTTCGGAGGCTCCGTCGCCCCCGGTGCCACCCGTACCGGCTTTGATGTTGTTCTTTTCCAGCACCAGGTCTTTGCAGTTGACAATGTGGACCCCAACGCTGTTTTGCCCCGGTTTGGACAATCCGCCCGAAGCCCCAGCGGCACTCTGAATCCAGAACCCCTGCAACACGGTTAATTTAGTGATTCCTTTCGCCACAACCGCGATATTCGCGCCGGAAATCGTCGTGATATTCCCGCCAAAATCACGTTGCCAACTCTGCGGATGATAGGCACCGTATACCGAAACGCCGTCTTTAAGCGTGACCGTTTCCGTATAAACACCTGCGGACACCAACACGGCGGGTTTGGCAGCCGTCGTACTCAATGTTGACAACGCATGGTTGATCCCCTTTTGAATCGTCTGAAACGGTTTGTCTTTGGTCCCCAGCCCAAAAAAGTCATCCCCCGTTTTGGACACGAACACACTTTTGTTTTCTGAACCATCTAGTCCATCACAGTCGGAATCGATCATGTCGATATCGGGTGGATCGGTGGTCATCGCCCCCGCGTTCGGATCACAAACCTGCACCTGCCCCCCGGCACACTTCGGAATCGTCTGTTTACACACCCCCATGCCACATTCCAGCGTCCCCAGATCTGCGGTCTCATCAACAAGACCATCACAATCGTTATCCTCCCCGTCGCACATCTCCGGCGACGGAAAATCACCGGCGCAATCCAACGCAGTCCCGGCACCATTACAAACCCACGTTCCGTTTTTGCAAACATCTTGGTCGGTCTCCAAATCACACGGAAGACCCAGCAGCGGCCAATCTTCGTCCGGAACGCCATCACAATCGTCATCTTTGCCGTTACACAACTCCAGCTTTGCACCACCAAGTGGATTACAAAACTGCGGCTGACCCATCACACAGGCAACAACTGTATTAAGGCACTCCCCTTCACCGCAGGTAATACTCCCAAGGTCTTCGTCGGCCTGTCCGTCGCAATCATCATCCAGGTTATTACACACCTCAGGGATCGCACCGGCAAACGGATCACACACCGCTGTTTTGCCGGGCTCACATATCGACACGGTATGTTTACATAGCCCGACCCCACACTCCATGACTCCAAACCCCTCGTCTGTTTGTCCGTCACAGTTGTTGTCGTTTCCATCACACACTTCGGAGGCCGGCACCGGTGCCTTACAAACCCACCGCCCCGATTCACAAAGCTGCAATCCAGCACACTCCCCAAATTCGTTGGAGTTGGTACAATTTTTTGTTCCGACCTCTTCGTCTATGTCACCATCGCAGTCGTTGTCTTCGCCATCACAACTCTCATCTTCAGGCGCCTTGGAGTCACAAGGTGTCCACAGGCCACCGGAACACGTATGCGTCCCTTCACACTGACCAGGAATCTGGCACAACACCCACGTCGACTCCTGTTCAGCCATGCAGGTACATTGACCTGTCTCGGGGATACACAACTTACCGCCCACCTGCCCCAACACCAACGCACATTCGTAACCAGCATCGCAGTCGCCGTCTTCGGTACACGGCGCGACACAAAACGACCCTTGGCCTGGCAATTGCACACAACTGCCTTCGACACCCGCAAAAATATCAACACAGTCGCTGTTCGCCGAACACGGAGAACATAGAAAACTCAAAGAATCCACCGGAGCGCGCGCCCCGTCCCGTTGATCCGGTCCCCCGTCTGGTGCGGTATCGTCGCCCTGCAAATCCGGTTCCCCAGTTGGGTTCTGCGTGTCCGGAAACACAAATCCGATGTCTGGAGTTCCACCCACGGAATCGTCCGAAACCTTGCCGGTATCGGTCATCTGGGCGTCGTCTTGGCCGTCGCCACACCCGCCCAAAACACCTATCGCCAGCCCGCAGAGTGTCAAAACCACCCATGTCGAGCCGACAAAGCCCCGATTTTCCTTGTTGTCCACCATTTTCCCAATCCTCGTCAGGGTAACCAACCACCCGAACCACTGGAGGTCACTATACCGACCCGATGAGTTAAAAAAAACGATCCGCGGTGGCCTACACAAACGAGACGGGGATTGTTACGGAAGTTCAGCGGTGATTCGGGCCAACATTTCCGGCGTGATTCGGACGCGGTAATGTCCCCCCTCTTCGTCATAGGATTCGGCCAATACCTCGGCATTGGCATACAATTGCGCCCTTAAATTACCTTTCGAGTGCGGAATCAGAACAGTGGTTTCCAACTTCTGCCCTTCAAAAAAGCCAATGATTCCTTCCCGTACGCGAGCTACATCGCGCTCATTTTTCGCCGAAATCCGCCACGCATTCGGATACGTCTGGCACAGCCGCTCGGCAACCGCAAGGTCGGTCACCTGGTCCCACTTATTGAACACCAACTGCATCGGAATGGTCTCGGCCCCGATTTCCGTCAACACCGCTTCCGTTGTTTCAACATGTTTCGGAAACGCAGGATCTGCCGCATCGACAATTTGAAGCAATAACGAAGCCTCTAGTGCCTCATCCAAAGTCGACTTAAATGATGCTACCAGGTCATGCGGTAACTTACGAATAAAACCGACCGTATCTGAGACCACGATGGGCGGGTCCACAGGGGGGTGCAGGTTACGCACAGTGGTATCCAGTGTTGCGAACAACTTGTCGGCAACGTAGACGTCGCTTCCGGTCAACGCACGCATCAACGTACTTTTTCCGGCGTTGGTATACCCCACCAATGCAACCCGTCTCAACTGCTGTCGACGCGCCCTCTGAACAGAACGTTCTTCTTCGATTCGCAGCAGTTCCAGTCGCAGTTCGGCAATCCGGTCCCGCACTTTCCGCCGATCCAACTCCATGTGGCTTTCGCCTTTGCCTTTCCCGCCGATTCCCCCACCCTGCCGCTCACCTTTGCGTTTACCCAGCTCACGCATACGCGGCGTTAAATAAGTCAACCGAACGATTTCCACCTGCGTTTTCGCCTGCCGACTTTTGGCGTGGCGATGAAAGATGTCCAAAATCACTCCGGTGCGATCGTACACGTCGGCTTTGACCGCCTGAGACAACTGGCGGATTTGCGACGGCGACACATCCAAATCGAGCAACACCACCACTTCCCGTTCCGGCTCAGAAGTGGTAAGCCGTTCGACCTCATCGGCCAGTTCCTGGACTTTACCCTGGCCAAAAACCGCTTTGGGGTCGATGTGTTGCCGTTTCTGCACAAAACGTTTCCCAACCACAAGCCCCAGGGTTTTGGCCAACCGGGCAAGTTCATCAAGAGAATGTTGTACTTCTTCTTCGTTGGTATCGGGTAATTCGACCGCCGCTAAGATAGCGTGCGCAGGAAGATCTTCTTTTGAAAGGTCAAGCACGATGCCTCTTTATTGCTCTCTCAGATTCTGCCGGACTCTTTTAACCAAGCCAAAGTCGGCTCCAGCGTATCACGTGCAGATCGGAAACTTACCCCCAGCTCTTCCATGGCTTTGCTGTTGCACATGTACCAAAACAAGGTCGCGTATGGGATGACTTCCGGGTTAAACGGCAACGGAATCCGCAGGCTTCCCCCAACCCGCGCCACGGTGCGAAGCAGGCCATTCGGCACCGTAACAATCCGTTTCTTGATTCCCACAATCGATAAAGTTAACTCCGCCAGACCATGGATCGTTAAGTTATCACCGCCAAGTATATACCGCTGGCCTGGCCGTCCTTTTTGCAACGCCCGCACGATTCCCATCGCCACATCGTCTACGTAGACAACACTCGTTCCGCCGGTACACACCACCACCGGGTTGCTGCGTACAAAGTCGATCAGGTTGCCTGCGGTCACCAACGTGTCATCATTCGGGCCATACACTTCACACGGATTGACGATCACCACAGGTAAACCGGTCTCCACGCAGTCCAGACACATCTCCTCCACCTGGCGTTTGGCCCGTACATACACAAAACGGTCCAAATCAAGCGTACACGGACTGTCTTCGCACTGGATTTCCGGCTCGGTGGTACCTCCAATGGCCGTTGAGCTGCTGACAAACACCGTCCGGATATCACCCGCAGCCCGTGCTGCCATCAACACGTTGCGGCTACCGTCAATGACCACTTCCTTCATCGCCGGCGACCGAATATCAGCCCAATTGGACAAACTCGCAAGGTGGATAATCCCGTCGCACCCCTCAGCGCCAAGCTGAACAGACGCCGCATCCCGCACATCGCCCGGGATTCGTTCAAACCGCAGACCATCAATTCGGCGTAGATCGCTGGTGGGCCTCAACAAACACCGCACATCATGGCCTTCTTCAACCAGAATGCGTACAACCGCAGACCCAATAAACCCATTTCCCCCTGTCACAAACACCTTCATGATGTCTCCGCGCTGGGTTAACCCAGCTTCTGTTCCGCCTCAAACGCATCCCGATCGCGTTTCCGGTCCTCTTCATGCATTCGGTCCAGATTGAGACCCCGGGCATCATCTTCAGCAAACTTCCATGGGTTTTCAACATACTCCCGCATGATCGCCAATGACGCCGCGCAGTAATGGCCATCGTTGATCCGCTCATCGAACGCAAACCTCAACCGCACATGTGGTCGCACCACCGGCTGGTCGTTTTCGTCGGGAACCACCCGTTTCGCAACAGTACCAATGACACAAAACAAGCTGACCGTGCCGTATTCGTACAAATGGTGCCACGTTCGGTCGATTCCGACGCTGCCTAAATTAGCGACAAATATCGACGCAAACATCGGGTCGTTTTTGATAAACACACCCGGCAACAGGTTCCAGCGATCAAACACCTTCACCAACCCAACCAGAAATCCCAATAGGAACCCCGGTATTTTCAGCAGCAGTTTCAACTCTTTATCGACCGGCTTCAACGTGTCTTTACGCGAATCTTTCACCGACGCATGTAAACGTTCAACGAGATCGGGAAACGTTTCTCCTGGCGGAAATTCCAACTTCACGGTCACAAGCGCCGAATAGTCTTTGATCTGTTTTTTTGCAGCAAAACTGATCTCGACTTTGTTACGCTGGTAGGTATTTCCCCCGGAAACAAACCGGTTTAACCCCGGTCTTGCAATCATCCCTCGCGCAATACCTCCCATGATGACATGGAACACCGTAATCTTGTTGTCGTGGGTTTGGTTCCATTCATCGATAAACCGCAGTGTTTTTGTTACGTCAATGACCTGCTCGTGGTAGACAATACTCTCGTTACGCCCTTTCATGAGATAGGGGATCATACGCCGAACCCTGGAGGTGGTTTTTACAAGAGTTCCATCGGATCGATTAAACAGGGGCATAGTTCACTCCGGAAGGACAAACAAATTGCCGGGATGACGTGCCTGGTCTCAACAATCGGTTCCAGCAACACCCGGTCGGCCATTTCGACTGCGCACTGTAGACCGCTTTTGAGATCAATGTAAACCAGCAACAGTTCGAAACAGAACGTGGCTGCACCCGCAGGCCAAAGCGGAGGAAACAATGTCGACCCTGTCCATTTTTATTAACAAAACCTGGGATGGCCAACCTGTGCCCGAGGGAGATCACATCAAAATGGTGCTTGACTTAGATAACGTCGCGCTGCATCTGGATGTGGATGCCCCTTATCACGGCGACCCACCACCGGAAACCCCTCCGGGAAGTATGTGGGAGTTATGGAACTACGAAGTGGTGGAGTTGTTTATCGCCGGAGCGGGACAACGTTACACCGAAATTGAACTGGGACCACACGGTCACTACCTGGGGTTGCGGCTCAACGGCGTGCGTAACATTGTTCAAGCCGACCTTCCGCTGGCATGCCGAACGGTGATCCAGGGTCCAAAGTGGCATGGAACCGTATCCATTCCGATTGAACATCTCCCGCCGCCGCCTTGGAAATTCAACGTTACCGCGATGTGGGGCACCGGCATAAACCGCCGGTATGTCTCGTTGTTTAGACTGTCAGGCAGCAAACCCGACTTTCATCGATTGCAGGATTTTGGACCGCTTATCTTACCGGCAGACCCCTATCGGACCACGGCGGCCGACAGCTTCTACGTGGGCTAATTGCCCGGCACTTTCCACTTCCGACACACCCATGGTCCCGCGCCGAGACCATCACATTCGTCGTCGGTATGGCAGCCGATATACGTACACAATCCGTTTTCACATACGTAGTTGTCGGCATCATAGGCGGAGTGGGTTTGGGCACAGTCTTTGTTTGTTTGGCATTCCGACTTACACAATGGTATTTGCAGAGACAAATCGCAGCCGGCCTCCGTATCCGGTAAGCTGGATAAGCATTCTTTGTCGGTATGACAGCCTACATACCGGCATATGCCGGCATCACACGAATAGTTGTCGACATCATAAGCACCACCATCACCGGCAAAAACACAATCCGCAGGTGTTGTACAAGCCAACGCACACAACGGCATTCCAATAGCGGTGTCGTCACATAATGCCGGTAACCCTGCATATAGTTCGGTACACTCCAAGTGGCTCTGACACCCAAGATATTCACACCCATTGTCGACACATTTGTAATGGCTGGCGTCATAAGGACCGGGGCTCTGGCTCGACGCACAATCTTTGGCGCTGTCACATTCTTGGACACAATAGGATATGTCCAAGATACATTTCCCCGCCGCACACGAACTGCCGGCACCACATTGTCCGCAGGTTCCGCCGCAACCATCCCCACCACATTGTTTGTCGGCGCAATTCGGCTGGCATCCACCGCCATCGGCAACATCCAAGTCACCCACAGCGTCGGGTTCGACGGTATCGGAACCACCATCCGAGGTTGTATCCAGATAAGCAGACGTATCGTCAGCACTTTTTGAATCGTCTGCTTCCGGTGCCGCGTCACCATCGTTAGCCCCCCCGCCCGCCACCGCGTCGGCAAACCCATTGTCAACATTGCCCAGCCCAAAATCCGGCTCCTGAACAACCCCGCCGCCGGAATCCGACCCGGACCCAAATTCGCCGCCCTGACCGGTTGGTGACGGCACAGGCGAAATGATGTCATCTGAATGGGGTCGCCCACACGCCACGCCGAAAAAGAACAGGCCGACGTAAATCCATGCCGCCAAACCTAACTTTCGTGGGAACATCATCGCCATACGTACACATCCTCCAAGAACAGCCGAGATTCCCAAGTGTACGAAAACAAAGCCCAAAAATCAACGGAACAACCATTCTGACATGAAAGGTGGCATCACAAAGACTTCAGAAAATCATCAATAAACCGATAAATTTCCGCATCTTTATAGGGATCCTGGGTCATCACAAACTCCATTCCAAATCCCCGCCCGGTCGGCAGCTCATCCGGAGTATACCGATGAACCACTCTGCCGTTGATATGCACCACTCGACCCCCCCGGGGGGACGGAATGGCTAAGATAACAACCGTCCCCGGCGCAGGAACTTCGTGGGTGGTTTGAATAAACACGCCATGGGAGCTGGCGTTGGTAATATAACCTGGCAGGCGAACCGCTTTGATTGCATAAATGACCGGCTTTAAGGTGACCACCCGTGCGGAACGCCGCCGTTCCGCCGCCCGCGCACCCGCCGTGGTTGTCGATCGAGGTGCCCGAGACACTACCGGCTGCACCACTTTTACCTGCTGCTCACCGTACGGCTGGTTGTCGGGGTGTTTCACAACCGGATGGGAGTGTGTGAGCGAATGCGGCGGGTGAGGATCCAACCCGGCTGGTTTGGGAAAGGTATATACAAACCGTTTTTCCGGAACGACCTCATCCGGCGGCAAGACCCGCCCGATCCCACCCGATGCCCGAGCGATCTGCTGCAAAAACTCCCGTAACGGCTCGGGACGCCCGCGGGATTCCGCATGACTCCAAAACCCTTCCAATTCAACGACATTGGTGGCCAGTTTCTGAACCCGCTGAACCAAAACAGCCGCCGTGACTTCAAAAAATTCATCTTCTGTGGCGCTCGCCAACCGTAAGTCCACCCGAACCGTCGTTCCCGGCGGAGGATTGACAGTGGAATGCAGTACAACCGAACCGCCGGTCGACCGGCTCAAAAGTCCTCGAGAAACGTCGTTTTCAGCAGTAATGGTGACAACAAGCGGCTGATAGGTGCTCTCCGTCTCCACACCTGGCGCTGTTTGTTCTCGGTGGTTATGAATCAATGTCACAGACCAACTCATGAAGTGAGGTTGAACGTACGTGCGGGGCAACACGGCGCCCGGCGAACACCGGGCAGGACATTGGAAGGCTATCGTTCGGCACACCGACTGTCAAACCACAAGTGGGCGAAACCTCTCCCAAGCCTGTCGGAACCTCTCTGGATGGCCGCACCATCGGCCCCGACAACGGAGTTATCGAGACTCGATTGATCCCGTCTGAGTTTGTGAAAAAATATGGGGACGGATTTGGACGCGACGCGGGGATTTTGTTCCCCCTGCCCGGAAGAAAACCGAGTAATATCGGGAATATTGCGCAGGTTTTTTTCTGGGCAGGGGGGACAAAAGCACCCGTCTAAGTTCGTTCAGCTATTTTTTCACAAACTCTCTGTCATCCAAACCGGGCACATCACACTTTTTTTGGCACTCGACATCGACAATGAACCGGTGCCGGGCACCGATAGTGCCCAACTTTCCCTCCAACTCGGGGCCACACATCCCGCCTACAAGCCTTGACCAAATCCACCGGTTCGCGCCATTCTGTCCCGGATAAACCCGAGAGCCGATCCGGCTTTGGACACACGGTGCGGTACCAAATTGAATCATTGTTGTCGGTACATTCCAAAGTTAAGCACAACAGCAGCGTTGATGATGCTGGGGTTCCTGGTACCTGGCTGTGGGCTTATCCGCTTTGGTCAACTGGACCCCCCGCCGGAGCGGTTCATGATTACCGACGTGGTGATCGAAGGGAACGATGCGTTGTCGGACGCCGAGATCATTGCCAAGATAGCCACCTACTCTGATAATTTAAGCTTGTCGGAAAAAAAACCGCTGCTGGACCGAGCGGCCTTGCCCAATGACAGTCGACGTATCGAAAGTCTCTATGACGAATTTGGATACTTCGATGCCAAAGTGCTCAATTACCGCGTCGATGAGTTGGGAGCGGGATGTGTCCGTGTGTTGTTTACCGTAAACGAAGGAGAACCGGTCCGCGTCACCTCGGTCAGCTTCGACGGCATCGATCTGGAAAAACTAAACCAAAACACCGACGAATCTGCCCGGCTGAAACGGGCCAACAAACGCCTCGGGACTTTGAATCTGTTACGCAAAGGCGAAATCTGGACCGCCGAAAAATACGAAATCGGCAAAACATTCATCCGCGAAACGTTTTCCGCCGAAGGATTCGCCTTTGTCGAAGTCATGGGCGACGTGTACGTGACCCGCGAAACCCACCAAGCCGCAGTGCAGTACCACATCGCCCCCGGACCGGTTGTCACCATCGGAGATGTGGTCGTTGAAGGCTCGGACATCGTTTCCCAAGAGCGGATTTTGCGGCGTAGTTCCGTATCCAAAGGCGACATCTACAACCCGGAACAAATCCGCACCTCTGAGCAAGATATTTACAACCTGGGGGTCTTTTTTTCCGTCGCATCCAAAATCAACCGACCCAATCTCGCCGAGTTGTTGGGAGACAACGAACCGACTATCGAAAATATCCGCAACATCGAGTGGAATCCCACGGTGGTATTGACCTTTGTGGTGTTGGAAATGCCGATGCACGAAATCCGGTCCGGTGTTGGGTTGACCGTCGACAACGAACGGGGCGAAGCCTACGTTCTTGGCGGATACCAGGATCGTAATTTCGTTTCTGGGTTACGTTTTTTTGACGCCGAGTTAAAACCCGCACTGATCGTATTGCCGAACCTGTTTTCCCCGGAACAATTGTTCCCAGGTGGCCGTGCCCAATTGTCGTTTCGGCAGCCGTCGTTTCTGGAAGAATATCTGTTGTTGTCGACCCGGCTTGAGTACGAACTCGGGGCGGAAATCGGTTACCAGAGCCACCGTGTATCGGGGCTCCTTGCCATAGCCCGTAAGTTGCTGGACAGGCTCACGGTGCAGCTTTCTTATCACGCCGAATTCTATAACTATTTTAATGTCGATGCCGACCGAGTGTTTTCCCAAGACCAGACCTTGGGCCTCGAATTTCGTGAACAATACGTGTTATCTTACCTTGGTCAGTCACTTACGCTGGAATATCGCGACAATATTTACGACGCCCGCAAAGGAATGTTCGCCCAAGCGGCGGCCGAAGAATCACTTGGTTTTCTTGGAAGCGATTTCTATTACTACCGGCTATCGGGGGATATCCGCGGTTATTTGTCGGCAACATCCTGGTTGACCTTTGCAGCCCGCATTCGGTATGGCCAGGTATTTACCACCTTCGAAACCGACGTGCCTCTGCCCGCCCGGTTTCAGGGCGGTGGCCCATCCAGTATGCGTGGCTTTGCGTCCCGGCGGATGGGCCCTTATCTTTGTAATCGCGGTGATACGACCACCGTCGAGCAGGACCCCAACGCCTGCGGTGACTCCGCAGATGACCGGATTTACGTCGGCGGAAACCTTCTTTTGGAAGGCAGCGTTGAAATTCGCCTCTATCTTCCGGCCAATTTCGGTCTGGTGTTGTTCACCGACGTCGGCGAAGTGTGGGCGCGCGCCGAAGAGATTGATTTCACCAAACTTCACGTAGCCGTTGGGCCGGGGCTGCGTTATTTTACGCCGTTCGGACCGATCCGTTTGGACTTGGGCTTACTGTTGACAACCGTCGATCCGCCGGAAATGACGTTTCATTTCAGTATCGGGCAGGCTTTTTAATCCATGGACCAGGACAAGGCAACCCAACCGCAACAAAACGACGTTCCCAAAAGGAGCACGATCGGCCGGCGTATTCGCCGGATGGCGGGGCGTCTGTTGCGGTTTGTCCTGTGGGTTGCCGCCGTTATCTTACTGGCCATAAGCGCGATACTGGTTGGTTTACAAACCGATTGGGGCCGTGGTTTGTTGCTGCGGAATCTGCTGCCGGTCCTCAACGGCTTGTTTGCCGGCACCATTGAAGTCGACCGTCTGGACGGGCCGATCATCGGGCGAATCGTACTTTCGGGAGTGGTTCTAAAAACTCCGGACGGTACCACCGCAGCGTCGATTCGGGAGATCGAGGTCCGCTATTCGTTGTTGCCGTTTTTGAAACAAATCGTCGACCTCAACGAAATCACCGTCACCACAATCGATACGCTGGTATTGGATACACAAGGGCGGGTCACTTTCGCCGAAGTTTTTCGCCCCAAAGAAGTCACCCCTCCTTCTGAAACACCGTCCCCCTGGGTTATTGACATCGGGTCTCTCAAACTCAGTCAGGGGCGGGTCGTACTCAAACCCTCCTCTGGTTCTCCTGAACTTGTTGACCTTGGATTATCGTTGGGGTTGACTGTCAAAGGGGGGCACATCGGTTGGAATGAGGTTTCTCTTGTGTCCAAAACCAACCACTTGCCTGTTTTACACCTCTCGGTGAATACCACGGGTAACTTTGGCAACGACACGGTGGTTTTGGATCGGTTGGCCATCAACGCAGCCCCTTTTATGTTGTCGGCAACCGGGATGATTTCCGAGTTGAGCCAACCCACGGGCCCCCGATTTGACCTGACCGTTGGCGAAGCGTCGGTCCAATTGAGCGATTTGGAAAAACGATTCGGCACACCCCCATTTGTTGGGTTGGCCCGCTTGTCGGGAACGATTGTCGGGCCCCTTTCTATGGCGGCTGCCGATCTCACCCTTCGTACCACCGCGGGAACAATGACTATTCGTGGGTCTGCCGGCTTTGGCGAATCGTTTGTTACAAACCTGACGTTATACAGCGCTGCGTTGTCCCCGGGCCTGTTGACCCCGCTGTTGCCGGAAGAGTTGTCGTTTGGTTTCCACACAACGCTTTCGGCCGAATGGACTTCATTACAACAACACCGGCTACGTACCGGCGTGGTCCTAACAGACCTGCGCACACACATCGCCCAGGCACCGTCATTGGGACTTTTGGCTTTGGTGCAAAACGGCAGATGGCTGGCCGAACTACATGCCGACGGTCCGGCACCCCAATCCCTTGATTTGATTGCCAAAGCCGACCAACTGTTTCCACCGTGGACCCTGTTTGCCGACTGGCAGGTGGCCGATTTGGACCTCACATTCTGGGCAAACGCGTTTGCACTGGGCGCCATTTCCGGAACGTTGGATCGGTTTTCCGGGCGGGGCACCGCCGAATGGAATGACACCGGATTGGCAAAAATCGAAACCACGGCGGCTCTTTTGGCCCATTCGCTGACCGTTCCCGAATCATTGGGGGTCGCAGCATCGATCCAATCGGCCGATATGACGGCCTCCGCCAGTTGGACAAAGACCGGACTCCCCGAAGGCAACATCGACCTTTCTGTTTCGGAAGCAGTGGTGGCCGGAGCAAAGATAGACGCAGTGGATTGTAAGTTAAAAGCGGTCGCCGAAGACTCAGGAATACGAACAACAGGGGTTATCGGCATTCGCGACGTGGACTACCCCAACGTGGTTACGGCGCAGGCTACTGACATTGGGCTCGACGTGTTGTTGGACCCCCAAACCTATCTCCCATCCGGCACGGTTCGGGTAGACGGCACCGAGTTTCGTACATCAGACATGGTCTTAGCATCGACAAATATCCACACCGACCTGCGGGTAGAACAAGGAGCTATCCACTGGAACGGTGCGGTGTCATTAAACCAATTTCGGCAGGGCCGAGGCGCCAATGCTATCTTGATCCGGGATGCGACCGCTAAGTTAAAAGGGAGTCGGGTTGCCGATGGGGTCATCCATACCGCGGCAGACATCAAAGCCAATCAGTTGCGGTTTGGACAAACAAAAATCCAATCGGCGCATACCCGCTTGGATGTAGACGGTTCTCTCACCCCTACCCTGGCAGTCCACACCCGCGGCAACATCGCCGCCTACGGGCTGCGGGTCACCCCGGAGTTCAGCATCGAGTCGGTAACGGGGTCCATTCAAGGTGGAATTGTAGGCACCAAACCCCGTGGTTGGGCGGATTTGACAGCCAAGTCGCTGCGCAGTGGAGACCTTTTGTTGCCCAAAGTCGCCTTGAACGCCGAACTCGAAAAAAACGGAAACGTGGTATTCGGTGTAAAATCACGCGAACAAACCATGACCGCCGAAATACGGGGCCGCTTCGGGTTGCCCAAAACCAGTCAATCCCCTTTGGAAATCGAGGTACTGGAGGCGTCTGTTAGCCGCGACAATGCCGGCTTCGTACTCACGCCGGGAGCCAAAGCAACGATTGGGCCACGTAAAACATTTGCCGTCACCGGCCTCGACATACGTGGACAAGGGGAATTGACCGGCCAGGTAACGGCCAACGTCATTGCCGATATGGGTTCGGGAAAAGTCGATGCCGCTTTGGATATCAACGAGGTACAGGTGGGCCAATGGGCAGCATCGGCTTTACATCTATTGGGCCGACCGGCACCCGAGTTGGGTTTTTCCGGTCTGCTGACCGCCAACGTGAATCTAAAAGAATCCCTCCAAGCACCGGTTGCCGATTTCACAATGTCATTAACAGAGGGGGTTTTGGACACATTACGTAACGTGGCCATTTCCGCATCCGGCAAGGTGTCACCGGGAACCTCGACGCTCAAAGCGACGTTTGGTTTTGACCCGGCAGGTAGCGTCGATGCTGATGTGTCGTTGCCGATCCACCTTTCTCTTATGCCGTTTAGGTTTTCCGTCGAGCCGGATACGGCGATGAAAATCAAACTTCAACTACAAGCGATTCAGCTTGCGGATTTTCGGGAGTTTGTGCCGCCGTTACCGCATGGGCGCCCGTTGGAAGGAAATCTGACCGCCACCGTTCGGGTCGGCGGTACACTCAACTCGCCGTTGGTCGACGCCATGGTGGCTGCTCACGATATTTATGCCGGCCGGATCGACAACGGCAAAGTCGACGCGCAGCTCGCGATTACCCCGGACATGTCGCGGCTCGATTTTCGGGTGGTTGATTCCGAAGGAGAGTTGGTTCGGATACGTGGTAAGTTACCGCTTAACCTAGCGGAGACATTGTCAACCCCTGACGTTATCGCCACACTACGTCAACGTATTAGCGAAACACCGGTGGACCTTTCTTTGGTCATTCGCACCATCACCCTTGGCAAAATTCCGTTCTGGCTCACCCCAGATGATCCATTGGCCGATGTCCGCACCGCCGCGTTGTTTTCGTTAACCGGTACCCTGATCGAACCCAAACTTCACGGCTGGGCTTCGGCCCACCGAATTCCCATTCGCGGTGGCGGCGTAGCCAACGGCATGGTACGGGTTGATTCCGAAGGCCCCGATCTGATGGTGACAGTCGGAGTCAGCGCCTGGGAGCAACAATTGGTGGATCTCGCGGTTTTTCTGCCGCAACCGGGCGAAGTTCTGCGTGGCCGGTCGCCTCTGGAGTGGTTACGAGACGAACGATTTTCCGCGCATGTGATGGTGTCCGGAATGGCCGCGGAGTTGTTGGGCACCCTGTCTCCGTCGTTGGCGTCGACACTGGAGCAAGCGATACCCGGAGCGGTTGTGGATTTCACGACCACGGTGCGAGGAACGACTGCGGGGCCGCAGGCGTGGACTCTGGCCCGGGTCGAATCCACGGCAGCGCCGCCGAAGGAAGCCACCACGTTTGCGCGGGCGATTTTGGCGCAGGTGCAATTGGGCGAAACGGGGGTTCAACTGAGTGTGGCCGTCGAGCAGTTTCCCGGCGGTTATCTTACTTTAAATGGCGGATTAGACCTGGAAATCACTCCGATTTTAGCCGGAACCATGCCCGATTTTACCCAGTTGCCCATCCGGGGGCGGCTTTCGTCTTTGGGTTTTAGTTTCTCGGGCATATCGGCGCTGGCACCGGCGGTTTTTGGCCCATCGACAGGAAAACTGGATGCGGATGTACGGTTGTCGGGAACCGTCACCCAACCGGAACTCACCGGGCGTTTGGCCGCTCAGTTTGACGAGTTGGTGTTGGCGATTGCCGGGATCAAAGAAAAAAACATCACGTTGGCATTTGACATCACGCCCACAAAAATCGCAATGGAGCCGATCCAACTCCAATCCGACAAAGGATCGTTGGATATTTCCCTCGAGTTGGAAACCGAATCCCTAAAACCCGAAAACATTTATCTTTCCGGCGGTGTGACCATGGATCGGTACCGCATTTCCCGAACCGCGGATATCGATGCCACCGTTACCGGCGACATCTTGTTGGCGGGAAACCTTGCGTCGCCGACGATTCAGGGGCAAGTGGAAATCGACGACGCCAAAATCAGCCCCAACTTGGGTGGCCGGTCGGTGCAGGTCATCGGGATTCCTGCCGATGTGACTTTTTTGTTGCCGTCGGGCCAAATCCCGCGGGGGGCATTGGGGCGAACGACACGGGATACTCCCGGGCAGGGGCTCAACATGATGTTGACCGTCGACATTCCGCCACGTGCGGTGTGGGTGAAAGACGACATGGTGGACCTGTTGATTGGCGGGGACATCACGGTCAAAGGGGACAACGGGAAACTGATGGTGACGGGCCTTATCGAGGTGCTGGAAGGCGAAGTGATGTTGTACGGGCGTAAGTTTACGTTGTCTCCCGATTCCACAGTGATCTTTGGCGGCGGGGAAGAAATCAACCCCGAATTGAACATCATGGCCAATTATGACATTTCAAACGTAGATCTGTCGCCGATCGGTCTGCAAACCACCGATTCGTCGGCGGTTTCAGTACGGGTTTCCGGAACCGCCAAAAAACCAAGGGTCGAACTGTTGAGTTCACCGCCGATGGATGAAACCAACATCGTAGCCATCGTGGTAACCGGAACCCCGGTGGGCGCCGGCGAAGGCCAACAATCTTCGTTGGAAGCGCAGACCATGAATCTGTTCGTAGGGCTGGCGACGGGACAAGTAGCGAAGTTGGTACAAAGTGAGTTGCCGATCGATGTGTTCCGCCTTCAGAGTTCGGAAGACTTCACCGAAGCCCAGGTAACGGTGGGCAAACGGCTAACCCGCGACCTGATGTTGTTGTACAACGCCAATCTGGGAGCACCGCCGGGCCAAAACGCCAATGAATTCCGCGTGGAATATGCCATCACCCGAACCTTACAGTTGGAAACCCGATTCGGCGACGCCGGCGAAGGGGGCCTCGATTTGATATTCCGGTGGCGTTATTGATTCAGGACGGTGTGTAACTTATCGCAAAAGTTGGGAAAATCCATTGCCGAAAACGTTCGCCTTTGAGCGACCGGGGACATGGTTTACAGATCAGACCGGGGTGTGGTTCGAAACCTGTTCGAAACGGATGGGCCGGGTCGTCCTCCCAAATACTCCCGGAGGCAGCTTCTGGATGCATGTGTGTACGTCCTCTGTTCCAGCTCCTCGTGGCGGATGTTGTCGAAGGATTTTCCGCCGTGGCAGCTTGTCTATGGGTCATTTCGACGGCTACCCTCTCCATGAGTTTGTGAAAAAATAGCTGAACGGACTTGGACGGATGCTTTTGTCCCCGCTGCCCCGAAAAAAACCTGCGCCATATTCCCGATATGACTCGGTTTTTTTCCGGGCATCAGGACCAAAATCCTCGCGTCCAAATCCGTCCCCATATTTTTTCACAAACTCCATGAGCTTGTGAAACCAGGGCGCGTAGCTATTCTTTCTCAGCCTCAAAGGGCGAGCAACAATGCACGCTTTCAAACACACCTCCCATGGGCCTCGTCGGGCTCAGCGGACTCGTTACGGCCCCTGAATAACCGAACCGTCGTGGGGCGCATCCCGCCAGGCGTCGATGGGGGTGGCGGCGGTCATCGGTTTCCGAATGCGGACTTACTTGGTAACAATTTCATCGAACGGGAGTAGTATCCGAGCAGTAACGATTCGAAAGCTTACCCTTACCAAGCGAGGAGGTCATAGAAGCCATGCCATTACGTTTTGTTGTTGCCATTTTGTTCCTGTGTTCGTCGGCGGTTTGTTGGTCGGGGTGCGAGAGCGATGACGACGGCGGTGCCGGCGCTGCTGATACCCTAGCCGACACCGGGGGCGGGGGGGGCGTTCCTACTGGTGAGGATTACTACAACGGAAACGCGTCGGCGGCGTTGGGGGCGGCCGGCAATGAAGCCACGTGCTCGCTGTGTCACAGCAACAACGGAGACTTAAAAGGTTTTTCGGGAAATTCGTTCAAAGACATCGCTTTTCGCACGGCGTACAAGGGTGGAATGGCCCCCACTCTTCTGGATGGCGCCAATGCCTGTGTAACAGGGTGGATGGGAGGAAAGGCTTTAACTGACTCCGATCCGGAATGGGCCGCGCTCAAGGGATATCTGGAATCGATTTCTTCGGCGACGGTCACGACTCCCAACTCGATGGCGCCGGAAGTGCTCGACAACGAAGCAGCGTACGCGGACAAGTATGGTACGGGCGGTGACGCAGCGGCGGGTGAGGCCAAGTTTGCGACGACTTGCGGAGGTTGCCATGGCGCCGACGTGACGGTGGGAACGATTCAGGCCTATTCCGTGGCCTCCTTGAAGGGGTTCGAGGCCGGTCGTATCGCCCAGAAAGTCCGTACCAGCGGCCCACCTCCCTCGGGAGCGACGGACGCTTCGGATTCCACACCGGGGCCGATGCCGTTTTTCGAACTACCGGAATTGTCGGAGCAGGATCTGAAAGACATTGTCGCCTACCTAAAGCAATAAACCAAAGGAAATCCAGGCTGTGACGGCTTCCAGCGAGCCGCGGTCGTCAGCGGCTGCTCTCGTATTCTTCGATTCCGGCGCGGGTCGTTGTTTCCGCTAGGTCGTGAGTCGGGTGCGTTGCAAGTTCCAGGGTGTGCCCATGCCCGTGATCATCGAAGGTCATTGTGGAGGCCTTATCGGTCCGTCGTACGAACCTGCTCCGCGTCGATCGGGCACAACGTAAGCAATCTTGGCGTTTACACCGCATCCGGGGGCGTACATCGCGGCTTAAATTACGTGACCGATCCAGGATGTCGTGAAGCCAAGCGACAATGGTGCCGGGTCTTTCTAAGATGGTGTTTAGATAGTTTCTGTTCGGAAATGAATAAGCACCTAACTTCATTGGTGAATTTTGCGCATCTTTGCTCGACAAGCGGTGTATTTTGTGGTCATAGGTTAGTCCTTAAGGAAAACTTAATAGATCAAAATGGCTGCCATATCTGATCGTTCCGATAACTCCGGGCTTTTGCATCGTTTGTCGCGATTTTTCTTACAAACCCAAGTCTATTGCACATATTACCCGGTCACTGCGGCACCCCCAGAGGTCGCTAACGAGGTCCGAAACACGGCTCGAACACCCCAATTTTACGACTAAGTTGTCTCCGTGACGTGTTCGAGAAGCCTGGTAGTGGCCTTGATGACGTATGGGCCACACGGCCGCGATACCCACCGACGTGTCATCAATGCCGGAAATACACGCCGATATGGACTTCCGGAGGTGTCGTGAAGGCAACCATTGGCCACCGAATGGTGTCCAGTAGGCCACTCGGTGGTATTGCCCAAGTGATCGAGTCGTGTTGCGAGGGTATCGCGACGTATCCATGACCCTGCCGTGCCACCTGTTGGAGGTTCGTATAGGTCGGGCGGCGCTTTGAAGCGACGTCGGGCGGCGTGCGAGAGATGTTTGTTTTCAACCGAGTCGCCATTCCCAACCAATGCGAGGTCTTTGCCCGCTTCTCCGAGTTATCCCTGGCATTTTGTGCGAGGTCTTTCGGGGATAAACGGGATCGTGAAGGGAAAAAAAGGCCGCCCAAGGTGCCCGGCCATAGCTTCCCTATGAGGTTGTGAACCTTGCCTCGTCCCTCTATTTCTGAGATAGGAGTTGGAGTTCACCACGAATCCGCCGTTGTTCTGCCCATCCCCCGACGTGGCACCGCGGAGGACTCCCCGCCTGGTTCCTGTGGTTGCAAGTCAGGTGCGGGATGTGGGTGCTCATCCAAGAATTCACAGTCACAGGAAAGTGCCTGGGCGGCGCCTCGATTGCGTCAGAGTGGGGCCCCATCGCCGATTCTGTCTCGTCAAGTCCCCTTGCCAGTACCCATGGGGGTTCGAACGCCCGAATGGATCTCACCGCGAGAGCACCGACAGCGCGACTTGGTCCCTGCATCCCGCCCCCGTCCCACGCGGATTATTGTTAAATTTCAAGATGATGTGGCATTGCCCTATGTTGATGGAGTTGACGCCCAGTTCGAAGGTGATATTCTGCACTGGTGGAGCGCGATTGCTGCTGTATGTCCAAGGATCAAGATGAATCGGCTCTTTCGCTCGGTTTCTCCTGCAAGGATCCGTGAGTTGGTCGCCTTGGCCCAAATGCGTACCCGAACTTATCGGCCTCCCAACTTTCTCACATACTATGAGGTGCTTGTGGATGCCCCGGCTCGTGTGCCGGAGATGCTGCGGCTTCTGTCCGCCTCTGTCCTTGTTGAGTCGAATGAGGTTGAACAACCAGTCGAACCTGCGAACGCGCCGACGCCCATCTCGCAGGCGCCCCTCACCTTCGATTTGTTAAAGGCTTTTGGGATTGTAGCCGATCCATGGTCGAATCCGCTGTACAAGTCGCAGGGGCATTTGGCGCCAGCTCCCTTGGGGGTGGATGCCCCGCCGCATGGGCACAACCCGGGGGGTCGGGTTTGGGCAGGGCGGTTGTTGTTATGGAATCTGCCGCCGGTATCGATCACGAAGATTTGGCGGCGCACAAGATCACAATCCTCGTCGGCGACTACGAGCAAACGACTCAGGGTAATGTCAATCATGGAACCAAGACGTTGGGAACGATTTGCGCCAGTGACAATGGCGTCGGCGTTATCAGAGTGGCTCCTTGTCCCTCGTTTGTGGGGTTTGCGAATTCCGACTTCGGGTTGTCGTATCCGGACACCGAGCTGCAGATCATCGACAATCTGGTGACGGCCCAGCTATTGCCCGGTGCGGTCATTCAGCACGCCCTTCATGCCGGGGTCGGACCAGTCGAACTAACCGCGGGGATGCCTCCGGTGTTCCAGTTGGCTACCGCATTGGGCGGCATTGTCGTTGAATCCGCGGGTAACTTCCCAAACGACTTTGACGATAGCGGTGTGGCCTCGTACTACCCTCAGTTGGATCCGACTTCACCGAAATTTGTCGACAGTGGCGCCATCATGGTCGGAGGTGCCACACATACCGTTCCGCATGCCAACATGTTTAACAAAGGTGTACGCGTGGACTGTCATGCATGGGCGGAAGAAGTTTTGACAACCGTTGGGTCGACAACTCAATTCGGGTTTTATTCCGGGACCAGTGCAGCCTCTTCCATCATTGCCGGTGTTGCTGTAGCCGTGCAGGGGATGGCGGCGATGAAATTCGGAGCACCATTAAGTCCAGCGACGCTAAGAAACATTTTTCGGAATTCCAAGCTCGGTACCCCGTCAGCCAATCCAGCGACAGATAAAATAGGGTCTATGCCCGACTTGCGGAAAATCGTACGTTACTTCGACTCCCTGAAAACATCCGGTTCCACGCTGAAGTAGGGGTACCGGGAGGAGCCTTCCAATGGCGGTGTGTTACAGTCGGATGTCCCAAATCCAAACGTTGGTGCTGATTTTGGCTGGTGTTTCATCGTTCATGGCACCTGGTCCGTGTAAGAAAATCGAACCGACAAGTCCTATCTGCGTGAATGCACCCGCGGATTGTGGGGCGTTGCCGGTGCCGGATTGTGCGGGCGTGTGGACTTGCGGTGAGCTCATGGAGTGTGTGTTTGTCTGCGAAGATGTGTGCATAAAGGATGCCGACTGTCCCGCGGATACATCGTGCCAACAAGGCCAGTGCTTGGAAATGCAGAGTTGTTACTACGCGCCGCCGCTACAGGGCAATTGTCTCCCCGAGGGTGTGCTGTGCGCGGTCTACGGAAGTGCGGGCAGCACGGTCGACTGCCCGTTGCATTTGGCCAGTGTATCGCCCGACGCTCCGCCGATCACTGCCGTTCAACTTGTGGTGACATATGGGTCAGAGTTGGCTGAGTTTGGCGGATTTTTTGATAATTTCTGCGCGGATGGTTTTCCTTTGACCTGTATGGATGTGAAAGTGCCTCCCAACAACCTTTGGCCAAGTGGTCACGAGGTGAAATTTTTGCCCAAAGAACCTCCAGAGTGGAAAGGCGAGGGACAGGTGGTGATTCACAATCTCGTCAATCCGATGGCTCCCGTAACGCCAGCGCTTGTGGTGGCGGGGCAACTCGTTGGAGATTCCGAAATCATGAGGGCGAGATTTGTGCTAAAGAGCGACATTGACCCATCGTCTCCTCTGTTCCTGATGGCGACGGACATTTTTGCCGGTTCCGCTGATGCCGGAACAATATTCTACTGTAACGTCGAGTTTGGTGTCACGTTGTGCGAGGTGGCGCCCGACTGAATAGTCAAGAGGGCCGCACGGAGTATGGTCGAGATGGTGTCGTCGCATCGGCTATGCTGCCGAAGTAACCGGGCAGCTCATCGTTTTTATGTTCATCATGGCAAAAACACGGCGAGGAAAGCACCATGTCTATCAGAATTGAACCGGTTCAGTTCATACAAACCGTAGCCCAGCGCTTTGGTCCGCGGAGTGAACCTGCACCGTTGATGTCCCAAGGGCTGGGTCCAACGTTAGGGGGCGTGCTGCCTGGTCATCGAGACCGCCGGTTTGTGCTTCCGTCGGTCGGAGTGGGCGTTTCGACGGTCGTGCAGCCTCCGAGAACGGGTGAACCCCGCACTGGCATAGGCGTCCGAAGTGCACCGAGTGGCAAGTCGTGCGAATGCTCCCACGGCTATTACTTGGTTTTTTCCGGCCAATTCGGCGCCAACTCCCCGCCCTTGGAGTCTTCCCATATTTTTTCACAGGTTCAATGAATTCCAACAAGTTACAGTGCTACATAAGTTTTTTTTGACGCACCAACATTTTT
>JABWCM010000187.1 GCA_013360285.1 Myxococcales bacterium | reverse complement strand
GCGGAATATTCCCGATATTCCTCAGTCCGGTCCCGGCCAATTCAGCGCTAAATTAGCTCGACCAGGGTCACTCCCTTATTTCCGCTGACCCTCAGAGAGGGTAGTCCACTCGCATTTTCTCATCGTGTTCCGCCTGACGTGAGCAACTCTGGCTGTATGTTTGCCGTCGCGGTCGGCCCAAAATTCTCTGACGTCTCAATTTTTTTGCAGCAAACTCTCGGGAGAAATGCGGCTAGAAACGTGTTGCGCAACACGAAAAATGCACCAAAAGGAGGTTTTTCGCCGCATCCATCGTCTATTGAATTCCCATAAAACACGGCACTCCCATTTTAGTTTGTGGCGCAGGTATTTAGCAGTGACTGGCAAGCTCCGCCGGTTCCTGTTGCCGCTTGTTGGCATTGCGCAGTGGGATTAGAGCCACATTCATCAAAAACACAGTAAACGACCTCATAGTAAGCGAGTTGTGCACTCTCTGTTCCATCTGCCACGCATGCAGCCGCGCATCCCTGATTTCCGGCGCACGTTTGCATACATTGCAGTATTCCCATACAGGATGACTGCCCTGAAAAACACCCAAAATATTCCTTGGAACAGTTCTCAAAGGTGCACTTCTGTAGGCAAACGGCATCCGTTTGTCCACACGATTGGCAGTTCTGTGTTGCGCAATTATTAATGGCTTGAATTTGTTGTTGAACGGCCGGTGATGAGTTTGCGACGCACCCTTGCGCACACGCAGCATTTCCCCCGCAGGGACCAATACATGCAGCGAGATCTTTGCAAGACTCCGACGTAGCAATGGAAACACATTTTCCGTTCGGCTGGCATTCCGTGTTTTCCGAGCAACTGCCGCAGGTATTTCCGCAGCCATCATCGCCACATTCTTTTTCTGCGCAGTCTGGTACACAGCCGGTAATGTCGTCGGTTGCTGTCTGCCCTACATCGTTATCTTGGCTCGATGTGTCGAAGCCGGCAAGAATATCGGAGTTTTCGTTGGTTTCCCCACCTTTGGCATCTGTTACTGAGTTTGTGTCTTCGTTAGCGGTTTCCGATGATGTGCCACCGTCACTGTTTTCAAAGCCGGGAACGCCTCCGCTGTCTGAACCACCGGATGTATCCGTACCGCCACCCGAATTGAGGTTAGGGTTGGTACGCTCTGACTCGCACGCACCGACCAACAACAAAACAAGTAAAACAAAGATCCGATTACGCATATTACTAACTTACCTCGTGTGACGACTCCGTAGTGCGATTAGTGAGATTCGAAACCGTCGAACCGTACCGTAGTTTTCCGCTGCATTGCAACGCCCTATGTGAAGGTTCGGAATGATCCAACTCAACTCTCATTGATTTCTTACTAACGGCTTGTGATCTGTCGACACGCTCGGATTTCTCGGAGGTGTTCGTAACGACGGCCGAGACTCTTGTGAATTCGCCGTTCGGAAGTCGACTGCATCGGTAGGCAGGGCACTTACGGTTGAACACAACCGAGAGGTGCCGAATGAGCGGCTGTAGTAATCCAAGGATGTCAGAAATGCGGGTTAGTTCAGCAGGCGTCTACAAACAACGATGTCTCACTTTTGGCGATCCGCAAAAAAAAAGCGCCGAGTTGTCTCGGCGCTTTTGCTGACTCTGTTTTTGCTGAGCTTAAATTAAGACATCAAAAACTACTGAGCCGGGATCCTAGTTGCGTACCGTGCCGGTAACGATGGTCGCGTCGGTAACGCGGACCGCGATTTCCTGAGCAGCGGCATCAGCGGCAACAACGTTGCCAATCTCAACCACTGCCGCGGAGTCCGCAGAGATGTCTTTTTTCAGGCTGAAGCGCGCTGTGAAGACACCTTTTGCAGCAGCATCGGTTCCTGTTTGCGCTTCCGTGATAGCAGCCTGTGGGTTGCTCAGGTTTGCAATCAGGAATGAACCACGACCAGCCCATTCAGACTTAGCTTTGGGAGCGAAGCTGAGAATGTGGCCAGAACCGCTGAGATTTGGCGCCTCAGCCGTGATTTCACGATTTACACAGGAACCACCCGCTGGACAAAACTCTTCAAAGAAACCTTCAAAGGATACTGCATCAGCGTCGAACAACAGCGTGCCTTGCAGGGCACGTGCTGCTACACCGTCAGCAGACGAGGCCAAACGAACTGCGCAGTCGATTGACGACCCTGCAGCTCCAGACAAAGAGCAAATCGCTCCCATGCCCTTAATGGCATCAATTTTGTTCGCAACGGTATTTGCTACCTGCGCCACCCGCTCGGTCGTCGGTTTGGCGACTTCTGGCGTCACCGCGTTGGTTGCGGTTTCCGCTTTCGGCGCCTGCGCCTCGGCAGACGGTGCGGTGGGGGCCGGAGCTTTTGTGGTCTGCTCTTCGGCGCACCCAGCCATCACGATTGTGCCGAGAGCGAGCATCCCGGCGAACGAGAAGAAACGGCGTTTCATACGGACCTCCTCAATGGTTGCGGCGCGCACATGCGCCGACTCTTCGAAAAGCACCCAACAGAAAACCCTAATCTCGTGTCAGATGCAATAACAAAAAACAAAGTCTCGGCAGCCGTCGGTAGGCAGACTTTCTGCTTTCCAGTACTCGGCGAACCGGAGCGCCCGCTCAGCGCTTTCCTGGCGAAACTTGGTTGCTTCTACCACAGCTTCTTTTTCGACTCAACTGATATTCCACACAGAAACTTTTTTTTTGCAATGCTTGCCTAACAAACATGTCATTACCGTATGGACATCAATAACCGTGCGAGCGGTCGGTTTAAAAGAGAATTCTAAGTATACAAAAAAAGTTTTCGATGTCACTCAAAAATTGAGTTTTCTACCGCGCGCCGTGAATCGTCTTGCACTTCATCGAGCCAAACTTCAAATGCCAAAAACTTCAACGGCAACGTTTGCTGTTACACGCTGACGTTGCCAGCAGTGGCGCTCGAAAAGGTAACCAACGAAAGCTAAAATCGCGTTCACGTCGTATCGTCACCGACTCGTCGTAAATGCAATTTGGGGTTAACAACAGCTTTTTTGTTAAGATGTGTTCGCGGTTCAAGAACCAACGACGACCTTAGGTGATGAATTCGTGATCGTTTTGGCTCTGGTCGAATCGCCGCACATACGCTGTGAAAATTGTCCACCTGGTTGGTGGGCTTTCTTTGACGACTTGACTCAGAATCCACGAGCGACATCGAATTACACCGTCTAACGCCACTCACCCAGCTTTGCTGTTGTTGTTCATGCCTTGGCGCAGATTGAAAATAACGATACCGACGACCGTACGCAAGCTTATTCTGACTTCGATTTTAAAAAGACCATTGCCATATATGGTGGATTTTGAGAACAAATGCGCATTATTGACTTGGAATTTCGATGGGTTAGATGGCTTTGTGGCGGTGGATCTAATGGTTTGTTGGTCGGCATTTGTTCCGTTAGGCGCGCGGCAAAAATATCTAGAACCATCTGAACTAGACTGTGCTGTTTATCATGACAAAACATAGAACTCGGTGAGTCAATATAGGCGTGCGCGTGCGTGCGTGCGCGTCGCGCATGGTTATTGGAAGCGATTCATGTCGAATAGCTCCAATGCGCATTTCCGCTGGCGTTTTTCGGGGTAACGCATGCCTGGGTTGTTCCAGGCGTCAAAGTGGCTTCGGCACTGGTCACTCTCCTCGCCAAAGGTATAGCAAACCTCTTGAGCCAGCTTTACACACGGATCCGTAAGTTCGGCGGGGTCAGGGACGCCAAATCCGTCATCGGTCGCGGTGGTATCCGCAACTGATGAACGAAATGCCGACGTTCCGGCTATTACCCCAAACAACGCAGCGGGCACCAAAGTGTCTATCCACCTTTGTCCACCTACAAACAACGTACGCTTTGCCTTTCTTGCGTGATCCGAATCCGGATAGTCGTTCATCACTTTTCGGAGAATGTTTTTGCTTGTAACAATATCTCCTGAATATCCTGCCTTTAAAGCTGCTGTGTAGTCAGATACTGCTGATGATTGGGTAGTCATGTTGTTTGGGGGAAGTGTTGTTAATTCGCAACGAAATTCAAAGCCGGATGGGCCAAAATCACCTGAAACTGCAATATCAACCCATCTGTCCTGAGCCAATCGAAGGAGATCAATCGCATCCTGAACGTAGAGCCCGGATTTTTTGAGCCAAGCTAAACCGACGGCGAGATAGTCGTTCCAAGAAAATAAAACGGAATCTGCGTGTGCGAAGAGAAACAGGTTTGAGGCAGTCGTATATTGCGATTTTAGCAGAGAATTTGAGCCGTATGTGACGATTTTGGGGTTATTGTGAGTAGAAATTCGCCGGATAATAGCTTCCTCGGTCGCTGCTTGAATTAACAAACCGTTGTTGATGGCCCAATACCACGTCGGATGAATGAGGGTGTCGGCGGCACCGGAGACAAACCGCACACCCGATACTGCTGGATTTTTTGAAACAATTTCGACGGTCTCCAGCTTTTTGGCGCTGTCCTGAGCCAAACGTTTTATGATTTGTTTGACTATATCTGCGGCTTTAGCTTCGTCGTTGATTCCCATTTCCACAGTTGTATGCTGAATACCAAGCGGGACTACGATCGCGAGGTCTCCGCGAAATGTTTTTTGTATTTCGGAACGCAGTTCGTCGACGTTATTTCGCCCCGGTTCTTGATCGTTCGCGTTACTTAAGCCCACTTCGGCCAGAAGTGATGTCACTCGGTCTGTTGGAAAGAAAAGCCGGAGAAACGAGTCTGTTTCACTGTTAATATGATTCGACAGGGGAGTACTTTGCGTGGACGCAGATAAATCACGTAGTTTTTGGGCGTTCGCGTGCTCTAATAGAATCGAACCATGAATCACCGTCTTTGTTTCTGAAATTTGAGCGTGAGCGACAAAATCTCGAATTCCTATCGCAGCAAGGTTTTGTAATTCGGAAACGGGAAATGCGCGCGCTGCGTGCTCAAATTGAATTACTGCACCGACTTCACAGGAAGCGGTTGACTCTGGAAGTCTCGAAGTCAGCTCAGGCCCAGCGAAAGAGCCAGTTTCCGCGAACTGTACACCGGCCAGATCTGGCGATACGAAAGCATATCCCGACCGCAAAACCGCATGAGCAACCGGTTGGCCGTCTCGACGTGAAAACAAATACCTACGGACTGGGCGATCAGAAACCTGTTTTGCCACTAAGTCCGTGTCTGCTTCTGAAATGGCAAGCATTTCCGCAACGTGTTTTACAAATGCCTCTTCAACTCCGAGCCCGACCGCAACCACTAAAGATGGATTGGGGTCGGCAACAATAAAAAGTCCAAACCCCTTTCGAGTATCTACACCGGCTTTTTGGAGCATTTCCTTGCTAAATATGCGGAAAATACGATCAGACGAAGCTTTTTTGCGAAGATCGTCCAAACTTTGCGCTCCGACTCCTAATGAATCCAACTGTGTTTTCCATCCATCCACCAGGGCAAACGCGCCATCCAGATCTCGGACGAACAGGGCAACGGCTACGTTAGGGGGAGCGACGTCGAGAATCGACGCCTCAGGTCGCCCGTGAGCACCGAGCACGAGGATCGCAAAAGCAAAAAAAATAGAGAAAAAATTTCGAAAATTTGTAAAATTCATCAATTTAAATACCATAATCGTCTACTACTATTGAAACCGGCGCATGATCCGACACGGTGATTCCTGCTTCCCGCAGAATGAGCGCCGAATTTGCTTGGGTATGAGCCGCCACTTCCGGCGTGCCCAGGAGGTAGTCAATGCGCCAGCCTCGGTCCAACTCTCGTGCCCTGCCTCTGTTGGACCACCACGAATACGGTCCTTGGCACGATCCGAGATCACGTCGCACTAAGTCAATCCAGCCAGAATTCAATAGTTTTGTGAACCACGCTCGTTCATGCGGCAAAAAGCCAGATGAATTTGCGTTGGAACGTGCATTGTGAATGTCTTTTTCAGTATGCGCGATGTTTAGGTCACCGCCGATCACCGTGTCGGGTGTCTGCTGTCGTATTGAAGTGGCCCATGGCAAAAACATCTCCATCCATGAGTCCTTAGCTTGTTGTCGCTCTTCTCCGGCCGAACCTGATGGTAGATAGACGGAAATAACCTGAAGACCGGCAGTTTGAACACGCAATACGCGCCCTTCGTGTGTCTCTCCGCTTATTCCAAACCGAATGTCTTCAAGCGGCCACTTGGACCAAATTGCAACACCGGCATAACCCGGTCGTTCGGCAGAGTGCCACTGGACATGCCAGCCGCGAGGATTCGCAATATGGTCAGGCAGTTGGTCAGCAAAGCAACGGATTTCCTGCAGCAAAAGAATATCCGGTGAAATCCGGTCCAGGTAGTGTTCAAATCCCTTCTTTATTGCTGCTCGGAGCCCGTTGACGTTCCACGTCGTAATACGCATCTGCAACTCTTCTCTTCCAAATGTTATCTTACTAAGTGTGTGGTGTTTTGATGAATTCCACGCCCTCGTCGTCTCTGTTCGTGTCACCCGTAAAAAATCCCGGCGCCATATTCCCGATATAACTCAGGATTTCTCCGGACGATACGGCGAGAATCCGGCTTGCCAGACATTCTCCTATTTAACACCACACATCTGCACACATCTACGCGTTTACTCTGAGTTTGTGAAAAAATAGCTGAACGAACTTGGACGGATGCTTTTGGTCCCACTGTCCAGAAAAAAACCTGCGCCATATTCCAGATATGACTCGGTTTTTTTCCGTGCATCGGGACCAAAATCCCCGCGTCCAAGTCCGTCCCCATATTTTTTCACAAACTCTCCGCAAATGACTTTTTAAAAATGTGACATCCCCATTTTAACGGGCGTTGAGGTGATGTAGAGTGCCGGCACCGTGGGTGCTTTAGGCACCCCGAGGACAGTTGTTTACATTATTCGGAGTAGTTTGTCGGGACGCAGCAGAACAAAGCTATTTTACAGGTTCCGGGGGAAAATTCCGCACAAGACTTACCGGAAGTGAACCAAGTACCCCAGATTCACCGTTCCACGTTGGAAGTTGGCGCGGTGACGATCCGATTTTCCGGGGACTCTGGAGATGGTATGCAACTTACCGGTTCGCAATTCACCTCTACAACCGCGTTGGTGGGGAATGATCTTGCCACGCTGCCTGATTTTCCTGCGGAAATTCGTGCTCCGGCTGGTACTCTTGCCGGAGTCTCAGGATTTCAAGTGCAATTTGGGAGTTCTGAGATATTCACCCCCGGCGATAGGCCGGACGTGTTAGTTGCGATGAACCCGGCAGCATTGAAAAAAGAACTCGGAGATCTCGCCCGCGGTGCCACCATCATTATTAACTCTGATGCATTCGATGCTCGTTCTATCGAAAAGGCCGGATTTGTCGGGGATCCGTTGGAGGACGGTACACTGGAGTCATTTCGGGTGTTCAAAGTTCCTCTTACAACGATGACCCACAGATCTCTCGAAGCCACGTCGCTGTCAAAGAAGGACAAAGATCGTTCGAAGAATTTTTTTGCTCTTGGGCTGATGTATTGGCTGTACGGTCGCCCATTGGAGCACAGTCTACGTTGGATAGAGCGGAAATTCGCAAAAACACCCGAATATGCTGAGTCAAACTCGCTCGCTCTTAAGGCTGGGTACAATTTTGGCGTCACAACGGAAATATTCACGAGCAATTACACCGTTCCCGAAGCGTCCATTGAACCGGGCCTGTACCGGCAGATCACCGGCAATCAGGCGACGGCATTTGGATTTATTGCGGCAGCAGAACTGTCCGGTTTGGACTTGTTCTTAGGATCGTACCCAATTACTCCCGCCAGCGATATTCTCCATGAACTTTCACGCTACAAACACTTTGGCGTAAGGACCTTTCAGGCAGAGGACGAAATTGCTGCCATTGGAGCGGCGTTGGGGGCTGCTTTTGGCGGGCATATCGGGTTGACCACAACAAGTGGTCCCGGCGTCTGTTTGAAGTCCGAGGCGATCAACCTGGCAATCATGGTTGAACTGCCCCTCGTTGTTGCAAACATTCAACGTGGTGGCCCAAGTACTGGATTGCCAACCAAAACCGAACAAGCTGACTTGCTTCAAGCGTTGTATGGGCGCAATGGGGAATCGCCGATCCCGATTATTGCGGCAGCCACTCCATCGGATTGCTTTTTTGCCGCCATTGAGGCGGTACGCATTGCTGTGAAGTACATGACGCCGGTCTTTTTCCTCTCGGATGGCTACATTGCGAACGGTGCAGAGCCATGGAAATTGCCCGAAGATAAGGACTTACCGACGATTTCTGCGCGTTTCCGAACAGAAGCCGAAGGTTTTTTTCCATATCTGAGAGATCCGGCTACCTTGGCGAGACCTTGGGTGCGACCGGGAACTCCGGGGCTTGAGCATCGCATTGGAGGATTGGAAAAAGCCGAAAAATCAGGAAATGTTTCCTACGACTCCTTTAATCATGAAAAAATGGTGCGATTACGGGCGGATAAGATTGCTGGTATCGCTTCCGATATTCCCGACGCCGAATTGCACGGTGACGAATCCGGAGATATTTTGCTGATCGGTTGGGGGGGGACTTTTGGTGCGCTTCGTGCCGCAACAAAGAGTATGCGGCAGGCGGGGGTAAAAATTTCTCACCTCCATCTTCGCCATTTGAATCCCCTGCCCAAGAACGTTGCAACCGTCATACGATCTTTTGGTAAGATATGCGTTGCCGAGCTTAATTTAGGGCAGCTCCTGAAGATCATTCGTTCGGAGTTCCTAGTTGATGCCATTGGCATTAATAAAGTCCAGGGACAACCGTTTCGGGTTTCAGAGCTTGTGGAGCGTATTTCCGCCATACTGAACCAAGATACCGTGGGTGAATAACAATGTCTGTCAATGAAGCCACAACAAACCTTACTCGTGATGACTTCAAAACGAACCAAGATGTTCGTTGGTGCCCTGGTTGCGGAGATTACGCCATCTTGGCACAGGTTCAGAAAGTATTCCCGGAATTGGGGATTCCGCGGGAAAACTTCGCAATTGTGAGCGGAATCGGTTGTTCTAGCCGATTTCCTTATTATATGAACACCTACGGATTTCATACGATTCACGGTCGTGCCCCGGCTGTTGCGTCCGGGCTAAAGCTCTCAAGGCCTGAGCTGAGCGTCTGGGTTGTTACCGGGGACGGTGACGCGTTGTCCATTGGTGGTAATCATCTGATTCACTGTTTGAGGCGTAATGTCGATCTGAAGATTTTGCTGTTTAACAATCAGATTTACGGGTTGACCAAGGGGCAGTACTCACCAACCAGCGAATTTGGAAAAATGACCAAATCGACTCCTTTTGGTTCAGTCGACGAACCTTTCCATCCGCTTAGCCTCGCGTTGGGTTCCAACGCGAGCTTTGTTGCGAGAAGCGCCGACCGGGAACCCAAACACCTTACCGATGTTCTGCACAGAGCGGCTCAACACAAGGGGTCTGCGTTTGTCGAGGTGTATCAGAACTGCAACATCTTTAATGATGGGGCGTTTGATCATGTTACTGACAAAAAGAGCAAATCTGACGTTCAATTAGTCCTTGAGCATGGAAAGCCTTTGATTTTTGGTTCGAATAACTCAAAAGGGATTGTCTTTGATGGATTTTCTCCCAGAGTTGTTAATGTTGCAGACGTCGGAATTGAAAACATCGCGGTGCACGACGAGATGGCACCCTTATCTTACCATATGGCTCTGTCCAATATGGTGTGGCCGGAGTCCCCCGTGCCAATGGGTGTACTGAGGGCAATTACAAGGCCGGCATATGATAGCCTGGTCAATGAACAAATATCGTCGACCATTGCAAAACGGGGCAGAGGTAAGATCTCCGAACTCCTACGCACCGGTGATACGTGGACCGTTCCGCCTAGGTGACTGGTGTTTCTTAGGGGAATTTTTGGCAAGCCGAATTTGAGCCGGATCGTTCGGAAAAATCCTGAGGAATATCGGGAATATTCCGCAAGGACGGGACTGGCCAAGGCAGCCTAAATTAGCCGAACAGGGTTCACTTATCTATTTCCGCTGACCCTCTCAGGGTTATTTGCGTCTTGAGGCCGACCATCTGAAGGTCTCGTGGATCGGCACTCACAACCCCAACCACCTAAGAAGCCCGGGTTGCGGGATCGGTCTGATAAGATGGAGACAAGTTGTGAATTTTTCCTAATGCCGCGGGTTCGGAGAACTTGTTTCTGCGTCGTAGCACCTAATGTGTGATGTCAGCCCAGACCGGTAACCCGAATTAGCCACGGAATCAACACGTTTCCGAATTGGGCAAGAACAAAAAAGCGAACTGATCGAAAGACAAACGCCACTGCCAAAATACCTACAAGGGGAACGTGGAAACCCGGGGCCAGTACCGCAAGAGCCGGCATCGGGGGAATTCCTGTGACCGAGCCAAACCCAGCTATGCTAAGATACCGGATACGATGGTGTGTTCCAAAACGCCGCGCAGTTTTTTCCACTAAAACCTGAAATCGTGTCCATTTTCGCAACAGGAGTCCACCGCTGCTAAACAAGGTTGCGTACATTCCGCATTGCCCGATGGCACACGTAATAGCTACTAAAACGGGGTTCCAACCGAGTTCAACACAATAGTAAACCGCCGCTACTTCGGTGCTGATGATCCAGAAGATTGCGCCGATGTAACCGATGCCGATGAGCGTCAATATTTCCATTTTCTTAGTTGCACTCCGGCTCGAACAGGCTCTTTAGCTGAAATAGATAACCGCCATTAAAGCGGTTGCTTAGCCGCCTCGGTCAATGTGAAACCTGCGGCGCGTATGCCTCAATGTCGCCTCGATTTCGTATCTGTCCCGTCCGGCACAAAATTGTGGCATTCGGAACCGTTTTGTTAGTTTCGTTGACCATTTGAACTTTGAGAAACAGGGAAGCCGGTGCATTGATGCGACAATATTGGTCCCTCATGACTCCAATACCCAGTGTTGTAATCCGCGTTTCAATACATGGCGGGCCACAGTGAAGCCAATTCGGCCGGAATCGACTGAAATTGATTGCTGCTGATGAATGGCGGAAGTGCACGGGAATCGAACCCGCCAAGCACGCCTCTCAGCGCCCAACACCGGTTTTGAAGACCGAGCCATTCACCAGAACGGACGCACTTCCACGCTGATGGTACTGCATGACAACAAAAGATCAACATTCGCAGTGGTGCGGTTGTGGGTGGAATGATGTCGTTTTGACGGTGGTTACACGCCGTGGGTGTGCCGCATTTGTTGAGAGGGGCAGCGGAAATAAGGGAGTGACTCTGGTCGAGCCGGATTTGAGCCGGATGATCCGGGACCGGATCGAGGAATATCAGGAATATTCCGCAGGGCCGGGACTGGACAAGCCGGCTAAAAGCGGCCGATCCAGGGGCCGTCAGCTATTTCCGCTGACCCTCTGAGAGGGTCAGGAGCGAAACACCGACGCACATTGACCCACGGTGGTGCCATTTCTATAGTGACCAGCATATGGGTACTCGAACGTCATATCGACACATCCCTATTGTTCTATCGGTAATAGTAGCCGTTGTGCTGCAGATTCCGCTGTTTGAGCTTCTCAGACGCCAAAGCACAGGAACAAATCATCGGTTTGTGCCGCGACCTCAGCCCATCGTATCTTATGTAACACCCGTGTTAAATAATCAACGTCCGCCTGAACCGGAGCCGGTCGGGCAGGTTGTTGAACTTCCAAAACCAAAAGAAGAATCCCAGCCCACAGATGACACAAATTATGTTAGCGAATTTGATAACCGTGTAGACCAGGAACAAAAACCGGCCACTCAAACACACAAAAAATCACCCAAATTGCGCTCGGCGGACCTAAAAGAGGAGTCGGACGTTCAATCCGATGAGTCGACGCAAGACGCGCCATCCGAGATCCCTCAGTCGGAGCAGGTCGAACAGACGGACCTTCCCAGCATGGAGGCCCAGCCAACCGAACAGGGGGAAGCACGAGCCGAGGAGAAACCCAAGTTTCCACTCAAAACCGGCTTGTTGTTGCCTCCAACCACACGAGAGGCGGCGGTGGCAAATCTTCAGATGTTGGGTGGGGCAGTTGGGTCCGACGACGCGTTGCCCGATGTGGACGAAGGGGATTCGTTGAAGTTGAACTCTCGCCGTTTCTCATACATGGATTTTTTTAATAGAGTCCGTGACCGAGTGCGTGATCAATGGGGGCCTAATGAGGTGTACCGGCAGCGTGATCCGACCGGCCGTTTGCTCGGTGTTCAGGACCGTCTTACCGTGTTGCAGGTGACATTGGATGCAGAAGGTCAACTGCGCAGGCTGGTTACAGTAAAACGTTCTGGTGCAGATTTTCTCGACAAAGAGGCTCGGCGTGCTTTTGAAGCGGCGGCTCCGTTTGTAAATCCTCCGGTGGGGCTTGTCGAAGACAACGGTTTGATTACCTTCCAGTTTGGTTTCTTGTTGGAGTTTTCGACCAATCAACCACAATTTTTCTGGAAGCGGATGTGAATCGTATCATATTGATTTTTATATTCATCGCTGCACTGTCCGGTTCTGGAGTCGCATTTGCTGCAAACACCACGACAGAAACGCAGTTTTTTCAATTCGTGTATCCAGCGTCGGCAGAGTCTGTCGTTGCTCCGGTTGTAGCCACGGCGGACGATGTGTACGATAGCATGGCGCGCCGATATGGTTTGGTTGCTCTTGCGGGTAGTGGCCGTATTGAAGTGATTATTGCGCGTGATGAGGATGCGTTTTTTCGTGCCCAGCCGGCGCGCGGTGGTGTCGACCCGTGGGTGGCTGGAACCGCATATCCAGCACTCGACCTCATCATCCTGAGTCTCGAACCAGATCATTTCTTTCGATTACCGGAGATATTTAGGCACGAAGTAAGTCATATTACACTTTTTCGTGCATTTGGACGTCAACATCCGCCTCGATGGTTTGATGAAGGTTTGGCGATTGTCATGGCCGGCGAGGGAGTTGCACAGAGGTTTCAAACCGCCGCCGCCGCTGCCATGACTGAAGGATTGATTCCTTTCGACCAATTGCTCACGCAATTTCCGAACCCCGCACCACAGGCACAATTGGCGTATGCACAAAGTGCTGTTTTTATTCAGTTTTTGCGGCAGCAACATTTTCTTGACGTGCGGCTTCCGACGTTGACAGGTTCGATTCGCGCTGGAGTACCTTTTGAGCAGGCGTTTGCGTTTCAGTTCGGCGCTCCCATACTGGAGTTGGAACAGGTGTTTATGCACTCGCTACAGGGAACTTGGTCCTGGTTCACTGTACTAACCGGAGCATCCGTCGTATGGGCCGCGTTGGCAGTGTTGTTTCTCATGGTCTACATGCGGAAGAAGAGGCGAATTGCGTCTGCAAGAAAGTCGCTGGGGCAAGTCGACGAAGATGAGGAACTCTGGCCTCCAACACCGTTGAGGGTTCATAGACGGGATGTCATTCTCGACAAATCGGGTGACGGATGATCTGTTTCTGTACGAATTGTCTGAGAGGGTCAGCGGAAATATGTCCATGTTTATATTGACTTGATCTTGTTTGTGTGGTAGAGTGGGCCATGAACACTGAATCGTTGTCCACAGTCCCATCT
>JABWCM010000186.1 GCA_013360285.1 Myxococcales bacterium | reverse complement strand
ACGACTGAGGAATATCGGGAATATTCCGCAAGGAGTGACGTTGCCAAGGCGGCAAAAAGCGCCCTTTTGGGGACATTTCAGCTTTATGGAACACCCTCTATAAGACGGTCGAAACATTAAGGGCGACTGGCCACAAAATCGACAGCGAGCGCCCACGCGTCAAACACTTCATCGCCATCGGTATCCACAGAAGGAGTGGCCCCCAGTTGAACAAGTAATTCATCCATTGGTTTGGGACTTCCGGTCGGTAACTTAACAATCAGCGTCTCCGCATCTCTGCGTAAAATATGCCCGCGTATTTGTCCTGTAACTTCCGTGAGCGCGGGTTTTACCTCGGCATCGACTACCAAAGCGCGTACCGGCAAAGTCAAATCCGAGGTCACAACAAGGGCTTGGGTGCCTACTTCAGGACCACCTTTCGCAACACATTGGAATATGTTGGCCGCAAGTTTGGTCGGCGGCCCATCAAACAACAATACGGACCCTTGTTGTTGACCTTTGCCGACTTCTATTTGCGCTGAACCATCGGCATTTTCTTTGATCCGGATCACCCACACAAATCCTGCGTTGAGTTCCACAGTGAATTTGTCGTTTACAAATTCGGCGAACACGTTTCCGGAATCCGTCGGTGACACCCAGGAAACCGACGTCATCCGAAACGTCTCATCGACGTCACCCAGTTCACATAAGCTCGAAACATCCGGTATTCCCGAACCGGAATCCGTCACTTCACCCGAGTCGGAGGAAAGGTGATCGGCGTCCATCGCGGTATCGGACTGTGCCGACATATCCGCGGATGTGTCGTTCGGTTGGCCGTCGGTGGCTGTTTCCACTGGTTCGGTGTTTCCGTCGCAGGCGGTTATGCCAAAACAAACCAGCCCAAAAAGGGTGAACGAAACCAAATGGGACAAAACAACAGGGGATAATCTGAGGAAAGACCAAGGTTTCATAAGATCCAGTATATCGAACACCCTCGGAAAAAGGAATGTGGTAGGGGGTGGTCGGACAAAAACCTTCCGGACGGGTCCGGAAGCTCCGAGCGGAAGCTCCGACGCTTGTCGCGGAAGCTCCGACGCTTGTCGCGGAAGCTCCGACGCTTGTCGCGGAAGCTCCGACGCTTGTCGCGGAAGCTCCGACGTTTGTCGCGGAAGCTCCGACGTTTGTCGCGGAAGCTCCGACGTTTGTCGCGGAAGCAAAAACGCTGTCCGGGACGAGCGAACTTTAACGCCGGACTCATTACACCACCGTCCGGGGTCTACAACATATGTCCGATTTGGATTCTGCCACCTTCAGGTGGCGGTTCACCCGCGTGTTACGGTAAATCAAAGAAGGCATATGCCGACAACAGGTCATATCGCCACAAGGAAGTTCGTCATGGTCTTATCACCGCCTGTTTTGCAAACCCATAGTCATTCTCGGCAATTTGAAAGCAATGTCTATGTTTATCCGGTGTTGTCCCGTCGTTCTGGAGGGTTGTCTATCGGAATCAACCTAAACGTCGACAAAGTGTGCAACTTTGACTGTATTTATTGCCAAGTTGATCGAACCGGTCCACCACCCGTTTTTCGTGTTCCCAAAACGGTATCCACGCTTGATATCGACCGGATTTGTGCCGAACTGGACCTGTTGCTCCAGGGTCTCGCTCCGTCTGGGCCTCTTTGGCAACAAACTCCGTTTTCGGCTTTACAAGGGGCACAGGCCGTCGTTCGCGATATTGCGTTTTCCGGTGATGGTGAGCCGACCACAGTTTTGGAATTCGAGTCGATAGTAAAACGTGTGGTCGAAGTTCGTAATCTTCGGGGATTTGCCGCAACCAAAATTGTCATCATCACCAACGCAACAGGGCTTGGAAGTGCTCGGGTTAAACGGGCACTGGCCTTTCTCGACGACCAAAACGGCGAAGTTTGGGCAAAACTTGATGCCGGCACCACCGAATGGTTTCAGATGGTGGATCAAACCCGCCTTTCGTTGGACCGCATCCAGAATCAAATCGTAGCCTGTGCAAAAATCCGCCCGGTCGTGATTCAAACCTGTTTATTTCGCTTAAACGGCTACCCCCCACCGGACACAGAAATGGAGGCGTATATCGATCGTTTGAATTCAATGGTAACGAACGGCGCCCAAATACGTACCGTTCATTTGTATACCGTTGCTCGCCCTCCCGCGGTATCCGCTGTGACACCTCTACCGGCGGACACTCTTCGCGACTTAGGTACGCGGGTATCCAACGCCACCGGCCTTTCGGTCGAGACTTTCCCTTAATCCGCACATCCGTATTGATTTTGGTCAAGGCCAGACGTGATCCGGGTCAATTTTTTCATCCGTGTGCCGATGGTAACCTGCCCAAGCGTTGTCTAGTCCGCATTTCCAACAAGCTTGCGGGTCACAACGCCGAAGTTTTTGGCGTCGGAGTGAATCATGCGAACCGGTTGTGCATCGTTACAGTGGATTACGGTGTTTTTGTTGTCTGTCGCGTTGTTGGCGATTTCATCGGCCACGATGGCATTGGAACCCGGCGTGGTGGTTCCCCCCATCGATTTTCCGATCCGGAATGAAAAAAACCTGCCGCTCACCGATCTCCGAGGAAAAGTGGTGGTTGTCGATTTTTGGGCGAGTTGGTGTAAACCCTGCCTCAACGCGTTACCGGGTCTGGAGAAACTTGCCGCAGGATATCCGCCAAACACGGTGGTGATCGTGGCCGTCAATGTCGACGAGGAACCAGGAAAAGCTGACGAAATCATCGATTTTCTGAAGCTGAAACTCCCGGTGGTGTTGGACAAAGACCACCGGGTTGTTTCGTTGTTTTCCCCCGACACGCTCCCAACAACGTATTTAATCGACACAGTCGGTAAATTAAGGTTTGTGCATAGCGGCTACGAAGAAGGTGACACCGATAAAATCGATCAGGAAATCAAAGTCCTTCTTGATGAACTGAGGCTGGCCGCAGAGCCGGACGGGGAAAAAAAATGAAACGACCGGCCCGAACCGCTTTTTTTTACCCCGTCTTGTTGGTTTTTAGTTCCGGATGTACCGAAACCAAAACAGCCGAAGACGTTTTTGTTTCAGAAATCATTCCGATTCTCAATTCCCATTGTAGTTCCAGCGTGTGCCACGGGGTCACCCCGGGGTGGGAAGAGCGTGGGGAAGTCATCGCGTGGGACCAGTTTTATTATTTGGTGAACAACAAGGGCGAAATCTTGGACACGCACCAGGCTTATCTTGCCGCCAAACGTATCATCAATACCCAGGAGTATCCCGAACACTCGACGCTTCTTCGTAAACCATTGCCGACGGCTTACGGTGGCCTACCGCATTATGGCAAAGACAATTTTCCGACCCCCGACGACCCTTATTACCGAAAGATTCGCGACTGGATTGAAATGGAAACCGGCGGCGGTGAAGACCCACCGCAACTCAATGCGTTGCAAATCCAATTCCGTGACACAGTACAGCCGATTTTGAAGGAGTTGGCATGCCAAAACGCCAACTGCCACGGACCGGGTGCCGCCGTTCCGTTTAGGCTGCTGGGAGGATATGGCGGCCAGGTTCCGGCACGCGATACGCTTGAAAATTACGCCGCAACGCGCACCATGATTTCGATAAACGGCGACCCGATGCAGTCTCGCCTTTTACGAAAAGCGTTGCCCCTGCATGAGGGCGGAATCGTCCATAAAGGCGGAAACAGTTCGTTTTTATTCGACAAATGGGATCTGCGGGTAAAGGTAATCCTCGATTGGATTTGTGCCGAACGGCTTGAAGGCCTGGGTCAACCTTGTGACCCACCGTCGACGCCGCCGATTCGCGGATTTGTGTTTGTCAAGGGCCAACTGACACCTCACGGCACGTTTGATCTCGATGAATTCAGCCCGGGAGGTGCGTTGATTTATGCCCGCATCGAAGATTCTTCGTTGACGCCGGTTGGTCTTGAGAATCTGACCGCTGGGTTGTTTTCTGAGCCTGTCGACATTCGTGATCCGGCGGTCGATACGACCGGGACTCGGTTGGCATTTGCTGTACGTACCAACGACCAGTTGGGCCATTCGTTGTGGACATTAGACTTGGTCACACGGGAGGCACGCCAGGTGACGCCCGTAGCCACGACTATGCCGGGCGGCGGTCTACGAACCGATCGTGATCCGACGTGGGGACCCAACGGTCACCTCTGGTTTGTGTCTACACGTGCCGGAACCGTGTCTGAAGTATCAGGATTGCTGGATGCGGACATCTATGAGCTGAATTTAGAGACCAACGAGACCATCCGGCGGAGTTTTACACCTCAAATTGAGCGCCGGTTGACGTTTTTTGTGCATGGTGAAGAAGCCGGTGGAGAAATTGGGTTTACCGCATTACGGACCGCGATTCCGAATCAAATACGTGCGCACATTTTTCGGTTTCCTCCAGACTTAAAAACCGAATATCATCAACACTTTGGGATAACACCGCCGGAAGACGTCTTTTATGACATGCGGGAGTTTCCGGACGGACGTTATGTTACCGTCATTTCCGATCTGAACAACGTGTGGGAAGGGGGGCGTTTGGGGGTAGTTGACCGCAACTTTGGCCCAGAAATCAATGAACGCGCCCAAACTCTGAAACCGGGTTTGCCGTTTTATTCCGCACCGCTGACGAGGCTCGATCCCGGCTGCAACCATAGTGGGGAAACGAACGGGATTTATCGTGATCCGGTCGTTTTGCCGGATGGGCGCATTTTGGTCACTTATGCCCCCGGAACAATAAGTTTAGATGACCCCACAGCCAAACCCGAGTTTGGGATTTATGCGCTGACGTTGAAGGAACAGCCCGACGGTTCGGGGCCGGTGATCGAAGCAAAAACCGCGTTAATACCTTTTGATGGAAATCATTATTTTGACCCCGAGCCGGTTGTCCCAATTGAGCCTGCGCGTTTAAGCGACGAACAACATTGGGATCCTCAGGCCGCAGTCGGCACCATTCGACATCAGGGATATGCCACGATTGATGCGTTGTTGGGCAATTTGTTTCCGTCGGGCCCCAAAACGCCGAGAAATGACTTCGTCGCAGTAAGAATCGTCGAAGCGCTACCTGTTACGCCGAACCAAATCACCTCCGTGCCGGCGGAAGAAACGTTGTTTGGGGTATCGGGTGGAACCTCGTTTTCATTGGGAAAACCGCTGCCGCAACGAATCTTATGTGAGTTGCCGTTGGCAGCAGACGGGACGTTCCATGCGAACGTACCACCCGGGATTCCTTTCCGATTGCAGGGGTTAAATACGCAAGGAATGATGGTGGGAACACCTCATAACCGGTGGTTTGACGTGATGCCGGGTCAGATGCTGCCCCAGGGGGTGCACATAGAGAACAGCACGGTATACGCGATGCAATGCGCAGCATGTCACGGGGCTCAGGACGGACAACCCGTCAATACGTTTGTGGCTCCAGACGTAGTGACCACCGCGTCGTTGACGTTGGCGCGATATCAAAACCAGAACCCCCGCCATCCACTCCCGCCGGCGGACTGCGGGGATCCAACTCGGGAAACGGTGGATTTTGCCAAGCAGATTCAGCCAATTCTCAACCGTTCGTGTGCAGCTCTGGGCTGCCATACTGCGGCGGACCAGGCTGCCGGATTGACGTTGACCTCGGAGCCCACGCCTTGGTTTTCGGTGGGTTATGAGAACCTGCTGAAACCCGGTGAGGGATCGGTTGGGGGGCGTTCTTACGTCGACGTTGTAAATTCGAGCGCGTTTGGCAGTTATCTTGCCGAAAAGCTGTTGGGACAGGAACTCGGTGCGCCAAAGGTGCTCAACACCCCATACGTAACCCACCCGGCGCCGCAATCGGGGGTCATACCGCTCTCTGACAACGAAATTCGGCTGCTGTTGAGGTGGATGGACCTTGGTTCGACGTATCGGGGGGTGCCGGAGGTGTTATGAGGTTGCGATTTGGTCTTGTGCCGGTTCTATTGCTGTCCGCGGCCTGTGTCTCCGGTCCGGGAGAGTCCCGATACATTGAAGCAGCGGCAGATTATGAGTTGTTCGTCGAACACGTGTTGCCCGTGTTGGCCGACCGATGTGCGAATCCATCGTGCCATGGAAACGTGGACCGCCCGCTGCAATTGTTCGCGGTTCATCAACATCGAGTCGACCCAAGCATGGTGTTCTCCGACTTGCCGTTAACTGAAGAAGAGATCAGGCTAAATTACCAACGCTCGCTTGTTTTCGTAAGTTACCAGACTTCAATTGAGCAGTGTCCGTTGATTTCCAAACCACTTGCGGTTTCTGCAGGCGGAGTATGGCATGGAGGTGGCGCGCAGTTTTACGAAGCAGATGACCCACAATGTGACGTGATTCGTACTTGGCTTGAAAACACCACTAGTCACCAGGGGCATATCCAGCCATGAAATGCGGAATATCTCGAATTCAAAGAGCTTGTGAAAAAATATGGGTGCGGGCTCTGGGCGTGGATTTGGCGGCGGATTGGTTTTGGAAAACCCGAGTCATATCACGGGTATGGCGCAGGGTTTTTCGGAACCAAACCGACCCAAAGCCACCGCGCAGATCCCGCGCAGCTATTTTTTCACAGGCTCAAAGCGCAATTTGGGTTGGGGGGATTGTCCTCATCGCCGCTGTGGCCCTGTCGGGATGTGCTGTCGTCCGCCCATGGGAACGTGCGGTGTTGATGCAGCGGGTGATGACTCCGGTGTCCGATCCGATGCAGTCGGCCTTTGACACCCACGTGTTTCGCACAAGAGAAGCCATGAGTGGCGCCGAAGTATCGGGAGGTGTTTCATGTGGGTGCAACTGACTTTGATATCTCGGCGAGGTGTGCTGGTCACCTCGCTGGCGCTCGGATGGTGTTATCTAAACGATCCAATGATGGCGATGGGTCAAAGCCAAACCCGGACACGTGTCGATGTGTATACCGACGAGTGGATTACTGTGGTCTCTCCTGGTGCTTCGGGTTCGGTTGCGGCATCGGACCAGGTCACCGTCGAAGGCGGCTACAGCGTCGACATTTTGTCTGGTGCAACCCACGTTTTAACCACCGATGCCGTTTCATCGGCAACCCACTTCGATGAAGTCCGTCACGAAGCGCATGTGTCGACATCTGTTCTGGTCACGCCGCGGTGGTCCGTAGGCGCCGGATACACAATGAGTTTTGAGCCAGATTATGCGACCCATGCAGTTACTTTGTCGACTGGATCGGAAATTTTAGACAGGATGGCTCAATGGTCTTTGTCCTACGGCATCAGTTTTGAAACCGTGGGGCAGGTCACAGACGAACGATTTTCCGAATCAGGCCATGGGCACTCCCTGACGTTCGGTTGGACCCACATTCTCGGAAAAACCACAACCATTACTGCCACTTTGAATGGCAGTATGTCGTTTTGTGGCACGGTGATCGGTTGCCACGCAAACCCGTATCGTTTTGTTCCAGTTGTCACATCGGGTGATCCCGTGTCGGGTATTGCGTTTAGTTTACGCGAACGTCATCCCGATGATCGATTTCGTGGTGCCGCCGGTGTACGGCTGACCCAGCATCTGGGAAGCGGGTTCGCGTTGTCCGGAGCGTATCGATTTTACGGCGATTCGTGGGAAATAACGGGGCACACGTTGGAAACCGGGTTGGCATTCGGCGCCTGGGATGAACGTTTGATATTGCGATTGGACGCTAGGGGCAGTTTTCAGAACGCGGCGTCGTTTTTTCGCGACGACTATCGTACCGAGCAAGACAGCGGTGTAGGTCCTACTTACCGCTCGGCTGATCGCGAGTTGTCGGAGCTGTTGACGGGGCAGCTTGGTTTTGGGGTCGCCGTCCATTTCCCGGCAGTAGGCCCCTTTGTCCGTCTGGGAATCAATGCGCGGGTTGCCAGAGGCGTTTATCAGTATGACGACGTGAACGAATTTTCGGAGCGCCATGCGTGGATTGCCGGCGGCGGTCTGGATGCGGAGTTTTAGTTGTGAGCAGCCCATTTGGATTTGCCAATTCTGTGTACCTGATGTGGGGTTTGATAGGCGCGCTGGTGGCGTTTGGATGTGAAACCGACGAGGAAAACAATATCGCCGATGTGGTCGTTGAAAAAACCGAATTTGAGTGCCAACTGGGTTATCTTAACAAAGAAGGTGTTTTTCACGTTTTCCAAAACGGTGACAAAGCAGAATTGATGATGGGGTTCCAAGGATTTCTGTTGACGATTTTGCACGCCGGCGCTCAGGGAGATGTTCCGGTGAAATGCGATGGTAAATTCAGCATCGAACCGGAAGGGAGAACTCCGTTTGGTGCCAATGTGCCGCAAATCAGTTTTGCGTCCGATGGTGGGGGGGGCTGGAAAAGCAATGAAATCCTTATCTTTTTTAACAGCGGAATCGTCAGCGAGCTGGTGGGAAGGTCGACAGAGGTCACCATGAAACTGGAATCGGCCACGTCGGTGTGTACCACACATGTCACGGTAATATTGGCTGACGATGATCCGTGTATTCATACCGGAGAGGAACCGGAGTGCCCTGAGGAGTCACCATGAAATGTCGGATGGGATTAGCCCGGATTTCTCGTGCGCTTGGAGCTACAATCACCGATCCAAGAGCCCCTTCGTGTGTAGTAGGCTTTTTTTGTCCTCAACATGGTGCTCCCGTGCTTCCGGGAAAAGAGCGCCCACCATCCCCGAATTTGGCGGCGTCTTGGTTTTTTTGCCCGCAAGCTCGTGAAAAATTTGGGTCGGGGTCGCTGTGGTGGGTGTATGCAAGCTTTCTTTGTGCCTTGATGGTTGGTTGTGTGGGAGACGACACCCCGTTGGATGTCTGGGAGCCGAAAGAACTCCAGTCGTACCCCAATCCGTTCACCGCCGATGACCCGCTTTGGTCTCCGCAACCGCGCCGGGAAAAGCCGCTGGAAATCGTTGTTTTGCCGAATGAAAAGAAGGCCTATGTCTCGTTACAGGGTATTCCGGATGACCCGGGCCGACACGTTGTGGTGTTGGATGTCGACCAACAAAAGGTATTGACGCGTATCGAAGTGGGGTCCAGCCCGACAGGTTTGGCGGTGCATCCATCGGGAAAATGGGTTGTTGTGTGCAACAGATTCAGTAACTTTGTATCTGTGATCGACACGACAAAGGATGTTGTTTCACAACGGATTCCGGCCGATTATTACATGACGGAAGCCGTGTTTTCGCCGGATGGAACTGCACTTTATCTTACCAATCGGTGGCTGGATTCCACTATTCGGTGGGATGTGAGCACCAAAGAAAACAAACTCAAAGTCCTGAAGCGCTATGAACCGGGGATTTCGGTGGGGACCAACCCCCGTGATCTGGCGATTTCTGCCGACGGAAAAACCTTGGCAGTAGGTGGGTTAACCGGACTCACCATGTCGTTAATCGATACGGTTACTTGGAAAGAAACGAAGCGGGTCAACGTGGGAGCACCGGCCAACGGGTTGATATTTTATGAAGATTTTCTTGTCGTTGCGACTCTCTCGGCGTCAACCCACCATTTGCCGTTTGCGGGACCGGATACCAACGGTGACGGCCACCCCGGCGATGGTACGCCGAATGTGAATTTCCAAGACTTACAAAACGAAATCGCGATTTATCATCGCCACGGTGGTGACGAAGTGATCCGCTACACATCGGACACGATATGTTGTAAGGATTACAGAGATGTTGACCCCACCAACCTTGCCCAGCGTGGCGACTTGCTGCCGCCAAAGGAGCAGTGGAAGGTCGGAGGAGCGCTCCCCGAACAGGTTGCGCTTGGGCTTCTAGGCGACGAAATTAACGTTTACGTTACTTACTCCGGATCCGACGAACTCCAGAGGTTTATCTTAAACAAATCAACCGGAAAATTAACAAGTGGCCCCATCGTGCAGACAACCGGCCACAACCCTCATGGCGTGGCCGTTGCCGGCGGAAAAGTCCTTGTCGCACATCGGTTGAGTGAAACGGTTGGATTTTACGATGCCACAACCCTTGTTCCAATGGGAACCGCGGCAGTGGGAAACCTAAAACCTGGGCCTTTTCCGGCGACCGATGCCGAAATCGGTGAGTTGGTCAATTTTGTGACCGCACGGTTTACTGTCGATGGTGACCAGTCCTGTACACACTGCCATCGCGAGGGTGGAAACATCGACAAGGCGTTTTCGATGCCGTTGACCAAGTATCCAGGAGTTGGTCTGCGTATGACAATGGCTTATCGAGGTGCTGCTGACACCCGTCCTTGGTTTTTTGAATCCGCGATGGATCAAGATAACTTTCGGCCGGTGATCAACGAATTTGCGAGAATAGAAAATTTTTGTTGTTCCGATTACACCCTTTGGCCCGATGGAGCACCCGCCGATTGTGCACAAAATCCTCCGCCGGAGTGCGCGTCGGCACCCAACCCCGTGTCGTTGGATGGCTTTGGGGTAGTGCGGAACCCGGCGGAAGTGCAACAACCGCCGTACCCTCGACCTACGCCGTTTGTGACCCGGGATGCGTTTTTTGCCGACGCCGCGCTCAAAACCATTGGCAGAACCAAGTCGTTTGGAGACGGGTTGTTTTTTGAAGACCCAACAACAGGAGAAAAACAACCAATCGCCCTTGATTTTGATGGGATTACCCGCTCCTTGGGTTTGTTTTTGTTGACCAATACTGGTCTTTTGCCGAATCCGAACAGTCCAAGCCGAAGTGCGGTGGACCGAGGTCGAGCGATTTTTGAAAGTCCATCAGCGGGTTGTGCCACCTGCCATCCGGCGCCGGCATTCACCGTTTCCACAATGGTGAATCCGTTCAATTTGCCGTTTCTGCTTGGACCGGTGGTGACCCCGCTGAGAACCGCCGACGGAGTCAATTTGGATTTGTTTTCAAAGGGGTTTATGGACACGTTTCCATTGGTCGACATGCAGACCTGCGACGAAGTGTGTGGTGTGGAATTGTGTACCGAAAATCCAAGCGCGTGTGACGATATACGGAATATTTTTCTCGGGGTACCTACGCTGCGCGGGATTTGGGACCGGGCGGACAGCATGTTGCACCACGGAAAGGCGCAGGGACTGCGGGAGGTTCTTGCGACTCCGGGACATCCTGTTCTTCTGCCGGGAGAAACCGGGTTTAACGAGCGGGACGGCGTAGTCGATACCCACGGGGGAACTAGCCATTTAACGGCACAGGAACTGCGAGATTTGATCGATTATCTGCTAACTTTGTAGTTTGATGTCGTTATTTAATAATCTCTTCGAGGGTGTTTCAAGATTTAAACACCCGCTTCTACATCTGTTCCAGCGTTTCGATTCCAAGCAACGACAGACCCGTCTTTACGGCGTTGGCAACCGCTTTGGCCAAGAGAAGACGGGCGGTCTCCACATGTCGGTCTGCGTTGCCAACGATCTGGTGTTCTTTGTCATTGTACAAGGTGCTAAACGTTTTGGCGATGCGATAAACCTGTTCGGTGACCTTGCTGGTATCTGCCGTGGCCCCGGCATAATTGACCGCGTCCAAAAACGCTTCCAGTTCACGTACGACGGCCAACTCAAGGGGTGACGACAACAGGGCGGCAGTCGTCTCGTCAAGATCGTTGACATCTACGGTTCGCCCGGCTTTCCGAAAAAGACTCTGAACTCGTGCATAACTGTACAGGCAATACGGTCCGGTTTGCCCCAGAAAATCGATGGATCGTTTTGGATCAAAGGTAACGGTCGTTTGGGGTGTGAAGTTAAGGACGTAGTATTTGATGGCGGCCAGCCCAATGATCTCCGCGCGTCGTGCAATTTCGGCCTGGGACAACGGTTCAAAAAGATCACCATGAGCTTCGGCACGTTGTCTGGATTCATCCTCCCTGCGCACAATTTCTTCACGCGCCAGCTCCGCCATCGTGTCCATCAGGTCATCGGCGTCGACCACCGTGCCTTCGCGAGACTTCATTTTGCCTTCAGGAAGGTGGACCATGCCATAACTGAGATGGTGGCACGCGCCCTTCATCTCCGGACGTAACTCGCCTAAAATACCAAACAGAACCTCAAAGTGATACGCCTGCTCATCGGCGACAACGTATGTCATCCGTTCCAGGCCGTATTCGTCGAGGCGTGCCATAAATGTCCCGAGGTCCTGGGTCATATAAACCGTTGTGCCGTCGCGCCGGAGCAACACTTTTTTTCCAGTCTTTCCAATTCGTTGCAAATCAAAAACAACGGCACCATCATCGAGCCGTTCAAACACGCCCTCTTTTAGCGCGTCCTCGACAACTTTTTTGCCAAGCACCCATGTGTCGCTTTCGTAATATACCCGGTCAAAACGAACACCAAGTCGCGCATAGGTCGCGTCAAAGCCAGCAAAAACCCACTGGTTCATCATACGCCACAGGGCAACCACTTCGGCATCACCCGCCTCCCATGCGCGTAACATGTCACGGGCCGCCATTCCGAGTTCCGAGTAGTCGTTAAAATAGTCCTGTTTGTATTCCTTCGAAAACACCTGTTCCGCGGTGGGTTCTGCGGGATTGGCGGCATGGGATTTCGCGGCGGCGATTCCGGCTCTCGTGGTCAACCATCGGTCGAACTCCGCAGTTGCCGCAGGCGTTTTCAACCATTCCGCATATTCTTCGGAAAATTTCTTTTCAAACAGAACATAAAATTCGCCTACGAGATGATCACCTTTGATTCCGCTGGATTGTGGCGTGATTCCATTGCCGAACCGCTGATAAGCCAACATGGATTTGCAGATGTGAATCCCACGATCATTGATTAAGTTAACGGGAATCACTTTGTGACCGACAAAGTCCAAAAGCCGTGTAAACGACGAGCCAAGCAGGTTGTTGCGGATATGCCCAAGATGCTGAGGTTTGTTGGTGTTGGGAGCAGAATATTCCACCATCCATGTTTTTCGATCCCGAAGTGCCACCGAACCGGCACCGAACCGGTTGCTTTGCCGCAGCGCTTGTCCAACCGCCACACGAACCCGCACGGCAACATGGATATGAATGTTTACATAAGGCCCATCGGAAGTCACTTTGGAAACGAGTTCATCCGCGGGAATCCTTGCCGCCACCTCCTGTGCTATCAGCGGCGGCGCTTTACGTGCGGTCTTGGCAAACGGAAAACACGGAAATCCAATGTCACCCATCGCGGGGTCGGGAGGGACACCCAACGTAATGGAATCGGCGGACAACCCCATCGCCTCCAAAGTTCGTTGAACCCGCAGCATGACCTGGGGTCGGATATCGGAAATGAGCCACAATTGTTCAGCCATCCATCACCTCCAAAAACCGGCAACGCCGGCGTACTGCACTGGCTTGCTGTATCACACTGTTGGCCGCCGGCAAAGATTCAGATATGGCAATCGGGCAGAGATTCCATACAATACGGCATCACTTTTTTGTGAGGGACCACTTCGATGATCGACTACAGACGACAAGGCCAACTTCCCCCTAAACCGCATACCGTGTTTCGCAACGATGAAGGCGGGCTCTATTACGAACACTGCTTCACAACCGTTGGATTTGACGGGCCATTTTCTGTGTTATACCACAAAAGTCCCCCCCAATCTTTGCGTTTTGGTACGGGCTGCGAGCCGTGTTGGGATACGGCTGCCGCGGGTGGGGGAAATGAATCACTCCGACGCCGCCATTACAAAACCGCTCAAGCCGGTACGGGTTTGTCGCCAATGACCGCTCGTGTACCGCTGCTTGTCAACTCCGACATGACGATGGGAATCGTACATCCGGCAGCCTCGGATACCGACTATTTCGCAAATGGAGATGGCGACGACGTGTTTTTTATCCATCGCGGTGGAGGCGAATTACGCAGTTGGTTCGGGAGGTTACGATTTGAGTCGGGAGATTATGTGGTCATTCCAAAAGCCGTTGCCCATCGGTTTATATTGGATTTGACTGAACAGGTTTGGTTTTGGATGGAATGTCGCTCAACTATCCGTATTCCATCACAATATCGGAACCATGTCGGTCAGTTAAGGATGGATGCACCTTATTCGCACCGCGACTTTCGGTCGCCGGAGCTACCCCCAAACGAAGCCATCGATCTCGACTTTTCGGATAGGTTGTATACCAAACGAGGTGACCGATTCACGGTGCACCAGACGTCCGACGTGTTTCTCGACACGATTGGATGGGATGGCACCGTTTATCCGTTTGCGTTTTCAATCCATCGATTCAGCCCCAAAACGGGTCAAGTGCACCTTCCCCCTACTGTTCATGGTACATTTGCGACATCTAAATCTCTGATTTGCAGTTTTGTGCCGCGAATGGTTGATTTTGGAGATGGGGCTATCCCATGCCCATACCCACACAGCAATGTGGATGTAGACGAAGTGATTTTTTACAGCGCCGGGGATTTTACGAGTCGGCGTGGAATCGAGGCAGGTTCGGTCAGTTTTCATCCGGCCGGCGTCCCACACGGACCACAACCGGGTGCATACGAAGCGAGTATCGGCGTTCTCCGAGTCCATGAACTCGCAGTAATGGTTGACACATTTGAACCGCTGCGCCCGACACGTGCCGCTTTGCCGATGGAAGTTGCCGATTACGATGATAGCTGGCAGACGAATCCAATGAGTTTGTGAAAAAATAGCTGAACGAACTTGGACGGATGCTTTTGTCCCCGCTGCCCCGAAAAAAACCTGCGCCATATTCCCGATATGACTC
>JABWCM010000420.1 GCA_013360285.1 Myxococcales bacterium | reverse complement strand
TTGCGGAATATTCCCGATATTCCTCAGTCCGGTCCCGGCCAATTCAGCGCTAAATTAGCTCGACCAGGGTCACTCCCTTATTTCCGCTGACCCTCAGAGGAAATGGCCGCTTATCTTACGGCCATTTCTTTGTTTTTGGTGAAGACTGTCATCTAGTCAAAAGAGCCCATCCGCAGCGCAAGATCCACACACCGATTTGCATACCCTGCTTCGTTGTCGTACCAAGACAATACATGTGCCATGTTGCCTACAACAAACGTGGAATCAAGATCAACAATGGATGACCGAGGATCTCCGACGATGTCCAGATGAACAATCGGATCTTCTTCGGCTCCCAAAATTCCCTTCATCGGCCCATTGGCGGCCACACGAAATGCGTCGTTAATCGTTTGAGCTGTCGCCGAATTGCGCAGCGTGGCGATAAACAACACCGCGGAACCGTCTGGTACAGGAACGCGGAGAGCCATACCGTGCAATCTCCCTTGCATCTTGGGAAGAACCAACCCAACCGCTTTTGCCGCACCGGTAGTTGTCGGGACAATGGCGGCAGCTCCGGCGCGAGCACGCCGTAGGTCCTTGTGAGGCGAGTCCAGCAATCTTTGATCATTCGTGTAAGCATGCACGGTATCCATGATGCCATACTCCACGCCAAAAGTGTCATCAAGTACTTTGACAACTGGTGCCAAACAGTTGGTCGTGCAGGACGCGTTGGAAACGATGCGGTGGCTCGGCAAGAGGTCGGCATCATTGACCCCAAGAACGATCGTTGAATCTACGTTTTTTCCCGGAGCGCTGATGATCACTCGTTTGGCGCCGGCTTCGAGGTGGGCCGATGCAGTCGGTCCTTCGGTAAACTTACCGGTTGATTCGAGCACAACGTCGACACCCAATGGACCCCACGGCAGCGCAGCCGGATTTTTTTCGGCATATACAGGAATTTTGTGTCCGTTCACGACCAAAGAGTTTCCATCCACACCGACGTCTCCCTCAAATCGACCGTGAACGGAATCGTATTTGAGAAGGTGCGCCAATGTTTTAGCGTCCGTCAGATCGTTGATTCCCACAAATTCCAAATCGGACAGTTTCCGTTTGCTGGCAGCACGCACCACGAGGCGCCCAATGCGACCAAATCCATTGATTGCAATCCGTACACTCATCGTATTCCTCCAATTTGCACCAACCCCCTTAGTTAAAGTGAACATGCGATAATTTAACTCAAAATGTCGCCGGCGTGCGCACTCCCTTGGCGGCGGCACAGAGGATTGCTTCGTCGTACCCAGCATCCACATGACGCAACACTCCCATACCCGGGTCACTCTGCAATACCCGTCCGAGTCTTGCGTCGGCTTCCACCGTCCCATCAGCGACGATGACCATTCCCGCATGTAGGCTGTATCCCATTCCCACACCGCCTCCATGGTGCACACTGACCCAACTGGCCCCGTTAACAGCGTTTACAAGAGCGTTAAGTATAGGCCAGTCGGCTATTGCATCGCTGCCGTCCTTCATCGCCTCGGTTTCCCGGTTTGGGCTAGCAACGCTACCGCAGTCGAGATGGTCGCGGCCAATCACGATAGGAGCCTTGACTTTGCCGTCTCGCACGAGAGCATTAAATGCCAACCCGACTCTTTCGCGATCTCCGTATCCGAGCCAGCAAATACGTGCCGGCAGTCCCTGAAATGCGACCCGAGCTTCCGCCATGTCCAGCCACCGCATCAAAGCGGTGTCGTGTGGCAATATCTCTCGAATCGTGTTGTCCGTAATCAATATGTCGTTTGGATCGCCAGACAACGCAACCCACCGGAATGGACCCTTTCCTTCACAAAACAGTGGGCGTATGTACGCCGGCACAAACCCTGGAAAGTCAAACGCCCGGGTCACACCCTGGTCGTACGCAAAAGCTCGTATATTGTTGCCGTAGTCAAATACATGGCTGCCCTTGTCCAAAAAACCCAACATGGTTTCCACATGAAGCGCCATCGTATTCAGCGATAACCGCTGATATTCTTCGGGGTTATCCCGACGTAGTTGCAGAGCATGTTCGTATGGCAACCCATGGGGCACATATCCATTCAAGGGGTCATGAGCGCTAGTCTGATCCGTGACCAGATCCGGAACAACTCCCAACTGAAGAATTGCCGGCAAAACGTCTCCCGCGTTGCCTTTCAGCGCGATGGACAACGGTTGTTTTGCCGCCATCGCCGAATGTGCCCACTCCAACGCCTCACCAACCTGATCGGTCTGGCGATCACAATACCGTGTTGTAAGGCGTTTCTGAATTCGGTTACTGTCCACCTCAACGGCGATACACACACCGCCGACCATCGTGACCGCCAGAGGTTGAGCACCTCCCATCCCTCCAAGACCGGCTGTAAGCACCAACCGACCACGTAGACTATCGGTTCCAAAATGTGTGCGTGCTGCAGCGGCAAAGGTTTCGTATGTTCCCTGCAATATCCCTTGCGTGCCGATATAGATCCAGCTTCC
>JABWCM010000185.1 GCA_013360285.1 Myxococcales bacterium | reverse complement strand
GGAAGAAAACCGAGTAATATCGGGAATATTGCGCAGGTTTTTTTCTGGGCAGGGGGGACAAAAGCACCCGTCCAAGTTCGTTCAGCTATTTTTTCACAAACTCATGGGGAATATCGGTAGTGTGACGTATGGATGATCGGCGTTTGCAGCCAAAGGATGGTGAGAAATATGGGTTACGTGGGCGAATTCAAAGTCAGTTGGATGTGCCGCCGCCGGTAGTCACCGCTTGGGCCGTGGACGCTTGAGTGAAGATCTCCAACACCTTGAGTTGGATGATAATTTTTAACTGCAAACCAAATGAGCCTCCGCCACTGCCGCCGTCACCGGGTTTGCCGGCTTCCGCACCGAGTCCGTTTTTGCCGCCGTCGGCACCGTTGCCGCCATTGCCGCCGTCGCCGCCATCGCCGCCCACTTCGGCATTGCCGCCGTCTCCACCATCGCCACCGTCACCGGCATCGCCACCATCCCCGCCATTGCCGCCGTTACCTGCATCTCCACCATCACCGCCATCACCTCCATGACCACCGTCCGCTCCCCAGCCACCGTTGCCGCCATTGCCGCCGTTGCCGCCATTGCCACCCGATCCATTGGGAATCACACACAGATCTGGAACCAGCACCCCGGCAACATGCTGAGCCACCACGGTCCCTTCGGACACCGCACCGGCTCCCGCGAGCATTGTTAACTTACCAGAACTTCCCGCGGTAACAATTTCAAAACCGGCGGATGGGAACTGCGCGTCACCCAACTCCAGTGTCCAAAGGGCCTGGGTATCCTGCCACAACAACGTTGGAGTCCAATAAGCCGCCGCGGTATCCAGTCGAATCACCCGTCCGGCCTGGTCAATCACATACAACCACGTGATCAATGACTGGTAACTTTTTGCCAACGGCGTCCAAGCCCCAGTGATACCCGCGCCGCCGGCCAAACCGGCAGCTCCGGCAAATCCATTGATTCCATCGGCCCCTTTCACACCACCGGCACCGTCTGCCCCGTCCGCACCGTTGGCGCCATCGGCACCGTGGGCACCATCGGCACCGTTTTTACCGTCTTGCCCATCGGCGCCGTCTTTTCCATCGGCTCCCTTGGCACCCGATGCGCCGGCTGTTCCTATGGCGCCGGCTGTTCCTGTGGCGCCGGCAGCACCGGAGGCACCGTGGCCACCAGGCCCTCCGTTTTCATAACAGGCCGTACCGTCTTTTCCGGGTGCTCCATCGGCAGCCGTTCCCGAACTTCCCGTGCCCGAAGCGGTGGGGCCATCTACCCCATCTTTTCCGGCCGTGCCGTCGACACCATCTGCTCCTTGACCCACGGCCGCAGCACCGTCGTCACCCGCGTTTCCATCCCACCCATGGAAACCGCCAAACCCATCCAAACCATCGAATCCGCCGGCACCATTATTGCCGCCCGTTCCCGCAACGCCGCCAAGGCCAAAGAGTCCGTTGACCCCGGCGAAACCAGGAAGACCCGGAACACCACTGATTCCGGGTACCAAACGCCGCATTCCAATTCCAGTCAGATTGATATTGGCGACGTTAATATAAATGCGACGGTAACTCCACCCCAATGTAATAGGATGCCGAAACATGAGACTCACATAAGCCCCCTCAACAAACCCGATCGTGGGAACCATCACGCCATTCTGCATCGTGTGACCCACGTCGGTATCACCAACGCCCGACAACGACTTATATAACGTCGTTCTGGAATATTTTCCGGGTCCAATTCGATACAGCACCATCAACGACTTGGTCGTTCCGACAACAATTTCTTGTCCGGCAACTGAAGTATCGACGTCACCAATTGACACCGCTGTGACAGGCGTCTGAGCGTTGGCATAGGCTGAAACCACTGTGGCAGGAGCACCCGGTGTCAAAATTGCCACCACGCCGCCAGCAGTTACCGCGACAACGGTCACCGTCGAGTCTGTGGCGAACAATTTATCGGCTGCCAAGTCCGTGATCGCCCCAGGCAGGGTAGTCAACAACAACGACGACATAGGAAGCGCCGACGCGGTGGTCAGCACCTGGGCCTCGTCCAGAGCACCAAACGCAACGCCGGCACGGGTTCCGTGCCCACCGTCACCGCTATTGCCGCCGTTTCCACCGCTGCCGCCGTTTCCACCTTTGCCGCCGGAACCACCGCTGCCGCCGTTACCACCCCAACCGCCGTCACCGCCCCAGCCGCCGTCACCGGCATCGCCGCCATGACCGCCATCCCCTCCATCGCCGCCGTCGCCACCCGTGCCGCCGTCACCACCGGCTCCGCCGGCACCACCGTTGCCGCCGGCACCGCCATTTCCACCGGAACCACCTTGTCCGGCATTACCGCCAGCCCCACCTTTGCCACAGGGCCCACCAGCGCCGCCTTTGCCGCCGGAACCACCCGTCTGGCCGTCAGCCCCATCGGCACCTTTGGCACCATCCATACCGTTTTTACCTGGTTTTCCGTGCCCACCCGGTGCACCGTTCCCCCCGGGCTGCCCCGGCCATCCCATCCCGCCATTTCCTCCGTCTCCGCCATTGAGTCCGTTTGTTCCATTACCTCCGTTCGTCCCGTTCCCGCCATTCTTGCCCGCCGTACCCGGCATTCCGTTACCACCATGGGTACCGTCGATACCATCGGTGCCGTTTGCGCCAAGAGCCGCCGCAGCAGGCGTTCCCGGAACCAGGGACACCACATAGACCTTACCGGAGTCCGTTCCTACGATGATTTCGTTACCGGCAGCCGGGCTCCAGTTGGCGTACGTTGTCGACATGACCTTTTCCTGAGGGGATGGCGTCATGAATACAGGATGAATAGCATAACTGACACCCGACGCGGCCAACGAACCCGCCAAACCAGCGGCCCCCGCCGCTCCGCCGAGCCCACCGGCACCGCCAACTCCGCCGGCACCCCCAACCCCTGCGGCTCCAGCGGCTCCTCCCCAGCCACCCAAACCGCCCAAACCTCCCCAGCCACCCAAACCGCCCAATCCACCTAGACCACCGAGTCCAACCACTCCGTTGGCTCCAGCCACACCGGCTTTTCCTTCGTTGCCGCCTTTTCCGGCCCCCCCCGGAGAGCCAGCCACCCCGGCGATCGCCGTTTTACCTGGCGAGCCGGCAGGACCCCCAAAGGGGCAAAAACAAATCCGGATCAAAATGTAAATGTCGATGAGGGGAAACAACGAGATACACAGAGACAACAGAATATCGATGCCAGGAAAGCCGCCCACAAACCTTGGCCTCACCTTTAAAGAACCTTTGATGTTGATTCCGAAATTGGGATCAGGTGAAAAGATACCCCATTGCGGAAACAAGAGGTTGGTCGTGTCTATTGTTACTATTTTGGCCCCTAAATTAGCGGTCGGAAATGTCTGAAACACAACCTGACCTTTCACACCGTTTTGATCCACCTCAGCCATAGCCACAAACGTACCGTCAGGATTGGGAAACACAGCAAAGGGGATCATTTCGTGGGGAGTCTGTAACATCAACAGGTTGGGCGCAGGGGCCGATGGGTTGACGTTGACCGTGGTTTGGGCATGTTGCACCACGGGATCGATTTGAAACTTCAGCGACTGCGGCCCCTGGCTCCCCATCAACACGCCGCCAAATTCAAAATAAGTTACGTGTTGGTGTAACGCCTGAGAAGCCACAGCGTTTGCGCTAAGCAACGCGTCACAAACCGGCGCGGAGTTTTCCACGGTCTCAACCGCATCCATCAATTGGTTTGCGAGCCCCACAAAAAACGGCTTGTCGACACTGTCGTCGGGTAGAGAGTCGGCAATCGCCATGATTTGCTGCAACTGCATGTACACCTGATTCTGAATCTCGGTCACGGTTTCCGGCGCAGGCCGCAAAAAAACGGCGTTCTCGGTTTTCGCCAACGGTTTGTTGGAACCGTCGGCCGCCCGCAGGACGACACTGATGGAATTGAGCCCATCTGCCAAATCCAACAACACGGTCGCCGCGCCTCCTGGGGGGATGTCCACGGCGGTCTGCTGGCCTCCGAACTGAGCGGCGCCGGGATAATACGGATCTTGAGCCACAGGCAGATTGTTGGAATGAACCACCACAAAGGCGCCGGGATAAACTGCGGGGTCATAATCCGCCGTAATGGTGACGGGAACCTGAACCCCTGCGACGAGGGGATCGGCGTCGTCAGAAATGGCGACGGCTCCCTGCGGCACAGAAAGTGTTACCGATGCGAGCGGTGCGGCACCGCAGCCACCGCAATCATGGCACAACTGGACACATTCCGGACCCCACTGCCCCATGCAGCAACCCGGAAGTTGTTCACAAACACAGGTTTTGCATTCGCAACCATTACAACTGGGTTGGGACGACACAAAACAACCGTCACTCTGGCCGGTTCCCGCGGATTCCAGGTCGGGAACAACCTCATCACCGTCGTTTGTGGACAATTCAACTGCGGCATAAACATGGGAAAGTCCAATGCCGGAAATGGGAACTGGAAAAAAAGAAGGATACAGTCCGATGATTCCAACAAGGATGCCCATCAGACAAGAAGCGGACGGCGCTCGGCGCCACTGGCGTAAATTCTGGTTCAACATGATCTCCTCCGTGTACGCGATGACTCGCGGGTAAAACACCGAACCCAATCGCACGGAGATTGCATGAGACAGGCCAACCGTTAACCTCGGAAGCGAAGTCTGTAAGCTATCAAGATTTATTGATTTTCCGGGACGCGTCTGAAATACGGACCCCCAAAACAGGTGACACAACAGCAAAGATGTGTCGACACGCCGGCGAAGATGTGTCGACACAGGTCACGGAGAGCGACCGGTAGACTAAATTGGCCGCGTAACCCGGTTGTTTAGCCTCGTAGACTGCTGGCGATGACCCCGGATCCGCGCGCTCGTGAGGAGTCTGAGAGTTTGTGAAAAAATATGGGCGCGGACTATGGGCGTGGATTTGGCGGCGGATTGGTTTTGAAAAACCCGAATCATATCGGAAATATGGCGCAGGGTTTTTCGGAGCCAAGCCGCCCCAAAGCCACCGCCCAGAGGCCGCGCAGCTATTTTTCACAAGCTCCGAACCACCGGCGAAGAAAACCACAGTGGCAGGAAGATGGTAAGTTAGCTGGTTAGTTAAACAGCGGATCGGATTGTGGTTCGTCGACCTCGAGAATGGTTACGTCGTAATATAAGGACTGGCCAGCCAGCGGGTGGTTGAAGTCAGCGGTGACTTCATCGGCGTGGACATCGACGATCCGACACACAACCTCGGTTCCTTTATCGCGGACCGGCACCATCGTGCCCACGTTGGGTTCAGACGACAACGACAATTCCTCAAGGGAAATCCGTTTCATCAGCCGGGCGTCGTGTGGACCAAACGCTTCTTCGGGAGGAATGACAAATTGTTTGTGTTCGCCGGCTTCCATCCCCAATAGCCGCTTTTCCAAGCCTTGTATCGTCTCACCGCGTCCACAGGTGATTTGTAACGGGCTATTGGGCTCCGACGCGTCAAATTCCTCACCCGACGCAAGAGTAACCCGGTAATGTAAGGTAACGCGGCGGTTTTTGCGTACTTTGAGGAACCCCCCATTGTTGCTTTCGATAACTCCTTCTTTTCGTGACATCTTCGGACTCCTATCGGTTGGCCCGCCCGTGGGCGTTATGGGTGCGACTGGACCGGGGGCAGCGGCGCATCGCTTGGCGAAGCGTGCCGATTAATCGTGCATTACGAAGGCTTGGTCAAGCAATTTCGGCATGCCATCAAACAGTAGCGTGACTTTTTTCACGCCGCCGCGGACTTTAACCGTCAGCGCGGCACGAACCATTCCCACCCGCAAGAAGATGATTGGTTCCCGGGAACCGATTGAGGTTGAGGAGCAAAGCGCCCACATATTTTCACAAACCGGTAGTATATCTATAATATTACACCCAATTCATTCAGGGCTTGGGTCATCAATCCACTCCACCCCGTGTTTGCAAGAGGACTCGCCGGTGAAGGATGTGGCACACTCCCGACGACAACATTGGGAAAATCGTCGGAAAGTGCCGTCACAATGCGATCCCGCGCAAATTTTCCAATTCCAACGACATACTTTGGTTCAAAATAACGAACCGTCCGCTTCAATGCTCTGTCACATACTTCAAACAGTGCCGATCGCTCCTCAAACGGCAACTTATCTGGAGTTCGATTTCTGCCGCTGTCTTCCATAAACACAAGAGGACAGTAATTTGCGACAAAGAAACGTTTGAAAAACACATCAGGTGACTGAAAATGCTCCCTTGCCCAGCTCCAAAACCGAAAACCACTCACTTCACTGCGTTTACAGTCAAAACCAGTAATAGGCCGTTGTGGGTGTTCGCGCAGCGGTTTGTCAACTTTTGCTTCGATCCGTAGCCAATCGCGCACAAACGAAACTTCACCGAATGGCACGCCCACTTGTGCCATTCCAAACGGGCCAGGATTCATTCCAACAAGCAGAATCTCTCGTGTTCCCTGTCCATATGTGTTGCAATAAACAGTCCACGGTCCGTTAGCATAAACAAGCGGATTGTAAACATAAGCCGTAGGTGGAGCGAATACCAAATCCGCCAGTTCACAAACAAGTTCGGTCGAAATTTCGTTTAACATAACGCAGAACCAACCTTCTTATGAATCAATGAAATCGCCCATTTTTGCGCGGCCGGGGCCCGGGCGGCTGGTGTTTTTTGCTGAAATTTTTGTCCTGGCGGCCTTTGGCCGTCTCGTCCCTGCGCCATATTCCCGATATGACTCAGGATTTTTCCGGACGATCCGGCTCAAAATCCGCTGGCCAAAAATTCCCCTAAAAAACACCAGCCACCTAGTTGCGGCACATCCTTGCACCTTTGAAGGAATCCGAATAGTGTACGGCGTCGTTTTTGGAGGAATCTATGCGTCTTATTCAAACCATCGTCGTGACCTTCCTGACTCTCCTTGTTGTGTTGCCGGCACAGGCAAACACACCAACACAGACAAGCCAGGCCCAAACCACAGCAACAGCCGAGGAAGACACTTCCCGAGTGTTCACGATTGGGCTTGCGGGTTCTTACCATCGAAATGTAGGTGTTCCCAAAGACAAAGAATTTGCGCACATGGGACTCGGCGGGATCATGTGGCGAGCTCGGCTGATGGACTGGGTGCAGTTGGGCGGCGGCTTTTTTGTAGGCGCCGACATGGGAGATTTCGGAACCGACGCAAGTTCACTCCGTTTTGAATTGTTGTCTGGGCAGTTCGAACTGCCGGCATCCAAATGGATACATCCGACGATCCGGGTCGGCTTTGGCTGGCAGTCAGAAACCTTTCAGAACAAACGATTTGGTGAGACAGCTTTGGAAGCAGATCTTCCTTATCACGGCGAAGGGATGTTCCTTGTTGGTGGTCCGGGCGTCGTGGTTTTTCCCATCGAGTGGATGCAGGTTCACGCGGAACTCCAAAGCACCGTGTTTGCAAGCGGCGAGCCCGACGGTTCCCCCGCACTTCAACTCGGATTCGAAATCGGCGTCGGCTTTATCTTCTAAAGTTTGGGTACGATACCCTTATTTTAGTCTACTCATCAAACAACCATCCCCTGGCACCCAAAAATTCACATGCCCGTGCTCCGGCGACAACCGCCTGTTTGATCGCATCTGCAAGCGGAAGTTGCGCCAACCACGAACAAACCAGGCTTGCAGCAAAAGCATCTCCAGCGCCAGTGGAATCAACCACCGCAGCCTCCGCGGCACCTTCCGAATAGACGCCGGTTTGGTCTGCCCACAACGCACCTCCGGATCCCAACGTGAAAACAACCCACGGAATCGTGGCGCTCAGCCTATGCGCGAGGGCAACCAGTCCTAAGTCACCAAAGTGGGACGCCAATTCGGTTGCGGCGCTCTGCGACATCTGAATCATGTTTAGATAAGGCAATAATTCGAGCAGATTTTGAATCGCCGGGCGGCGATGTGGACAGGTATGCAGGTCAAGACTTGTGGCCAACCCTAACTCAAACCGTTGTCTGGCCCACCGCGGGCTGGCTTCGCTGACCCGATCGAGATGCAACAGACGTGACCCGGTCAGCCAAAAAGGAGGCGGTTCGGGTGGCGGGGGAACCGAATCGGGAGGCAACCACACCACAAAATAACCGCGATCGGTTCCAATTTCCTTAACGATTGCGCTGCGTTTGGTGCGCCGACCCGGGAGCATCGACACCCGCGTCACAACATTGTGCCGGCGCATGGATTCCATCGCGGCTTCCCCTTCGGGGTCAGACCCAACGTGACCAACAATTCCCACCCGTTTCCCACACGCGGCCAGTGCACACATCGTGTTGGCCGAAGAACCTCCTCCGTCGTCCACGGCCGTGACCGCAATGCTTTTCAGCATATCAACACCATATCCGTGGACATCTTTGGGATCCGGTAGAATGGGAACCAACGCCGTGGTCTCCCACAGTAAGTTGGCGACTGTAAATACATCTGGAGGGGTGTCATTCATTGGACGAACAGATAATCCTCCGTTTCGCGAAAACCCATTTCCTGTAGCGCCGCTCGCACCAGCGACCTCGCCCCTTTCGCACCAACCGCCCCCAACAAGAACAAATCGCGCCGTTGGGGCGCCGACTCGTACGACACCACCGGGGTCACACCTCTTATCTTACCCCCAATCTTACGCGGATCTACGTCCAGGTACCGGGTTATTCGAACACCCAGATCTTCAAGAACACGCCCCCAAGCTTTTCCGTCCGGCCCGGCACCCCAAATCTGAACTTCTCGTCGTGTTTGCAGCGGTCCCAAAACCAAATGGCGCGCCTTCAGTTTGCGGAACGCTTCGGGGCGGTACCGAGAATCCAACCGCGACAGCCGTGACGGATTGTCGCGCCAATACAGGAGCGTTTCGGTAGCCTTACCGAACCGATGCCCCGCGTTATGTAAGCGAAGCCACAGATCATAATCCTCAGGAAAATCACCGTAAATGTACCCGCCAACGGCAGCCAGTGCATCTCTCCGAATCATTGCGGACGGATGCGCAACCGGGCTCTCAACCCAGATTTCATTCGCGATGCGTGCCGGTGTATCCAAACCATTGAGCCACTCAATGTAATGACGCATGCCGGCGGTAATGGACTGTTCGGGAAACACCTCGACACGGCAACCCACCACCGACAGGCCGGAAACTTCATCCGCCACAGCAAGCTGCTTCCCAAGACGGTCCGGGTGGCATATATCGTCTGCATCCATGCGGGCGATCCAGGTTGAGCGACTGATCGACACTCCGGCGTTCAACGCATCGACAATACCGACGCCAGGGTTCATGTGGGATACGATGCGGCTGTCACAATGCGAATAGGACAACACAACATCCAACGACGCATCACTGGAGCCATCGTTGACCAATATCAGTTCAAATTCGGAAAAACTCTGTCCAAGCACACTCTCAATGGCCTCGCCAAGTGTGCTTTCGGCATTGCGGTAGGGAATCAAAACGCTGATAGGAACGGATTTCATTTAGATAGCCGACTTATGGACGCAACAAAGGATATGCAGCATACACAATCGGGCGCGATGGCGACACCCACTCGCCCCGGTGGTCACCCATGAGCGCTACGACGCCCGAACCGGAAGTACGATTTCACCTCAGAATGAGGTCCTGCGTACCCTACGTGACCCATTCTTTGCTGCTGCTGATTTTGGGCACCTATTTGCTTCAACTGGCGCTCGGACCGAGTGACGATCTCGGAAATTTGATCCTTCTGGGCGGCCGAATTGGCACAGACACGTTGACGACCGACCCTTGGCGGCTCGTGATGTCCGCCCTGCTCCACGCCGATTTTGTTCACATCGCGTTTAATCTACTCGGCTTGTGGTTGCTTGGGCGGCTGATAGAAGCCATCTGCGGTTCAGGGGCGGTGGCGATCGTCGCGATGGTCACCGCGCTGGGTGGTGGTGTGCTCAGTTCACTTGTGGAACCTCAAACGATCGCCGTTGGCGCTTCGTCGATGGTGTATGGCCTGCTGGGAACGTCGTTGGTAGTGTCGTTGCGGCTGGGGCGGCGAATTTCTGGCCCGACATTGCCTCGACTGACGCTTATATTATTAATATTTGCCGTTATTTTAATCGGCCTCGGCGCCTATCACCCAGGAATTGACGAAGCCGCCCATGTGGGCGGGGGAATCTGGGGACTGCTGCTGGGAATCGGATTACCGATCCGTCTCGACAGTTCGGTTCCGGTATGGAAAAAATCCGATACCGTTTACGTGAGCATCGCGGTAGTCGTGATCGGAATCTCGGCGATCTGGATGATCGTGGACCGCGACGAATCAGCCGCAACCGTCGACCGAATCCGCGCAGACATGGCCCTGCGTACCGCAAACCAGCATGCCCAGGGGATTATCTCGAAGTACGAACAGCAGTTACGTATCAGGCGGGAAGACTGGACAAAACGGAATATTTGTCCGTGCGAAGCGTGCGCAACCAACAGACGGACCGCCACTTTTCCGCCGCTACGATGCGACGTGATCATCAAAATCTTGGAAAACGAGTCGAACAAACTTGTGTCCTATCCTACCGCATCATCGGCTTCCGAGTACCACCGTTTTCGAAATCGTTCCATGCTGCACCATCTGGTCTCCGCGTACAGTTCCGCAAACCGTGCCCAGCTTGGGCCATCGCTGGCAGCACTGCGTGACGTTCAGCAACTGGCATCCCGTGTTCACTCTCAACAACCCCGATGATACAAACTCCTTTGACAGCAATCGGCAAATCGTGGGAATACTTCGCCCCGAAGTGCGTTTCGGGAGGGCGTGCATAGGTCGCCACATCGTGTTGCGACTTAAGTTATGAACGGAATAACATCAGAAACACCCTGATTCAGCGACCCACCGCGTGGGTCTGGATCATTTAACTTGGAGGAGAGCGGAGGATGGCCAACAAGAAAAAACAGCAACAGTCGTTACCGACTGAATCGACATCACCCGCGACACCTACGCCCACCACACCACCCACACCAACCGCCGCTGAGGCTCCCCCGGCGATTCCAATCCGAAAGGGGCCACTGGCCGTTATGGCGTTGTTTTTGGTAGCCGGTATCGTTGTTTCACTGATTCTCATCGGCATGAAGCTCGACATGGAGCTTGGCGCGGCGGATACAACCCAATGGGGATGCGAAAAAGGGTCCGGATGCCATGCGGTTCAAATGTCACCTCATTCCGTCGACCCTATTTTTGGCCTGCCGATCGCATTGTTCGCGGTACCGACCTATTTGACCATGGCGTTTCTTGCCTTTCTTGCATTTGTCGCCGGTAAAGGAGAAACACCGGAATCCAGGCTGAAAAGCGAACGGATTGGCGAAGCAGCGGTCCTTAGCCTGCTGGGAATCGGCGTCTTGACCTGCCTCCATGCGTTGTACTTATTTAGCGTTTCCGTTCTTGTAATCGGCGAAACCTGCAAATATTGCATGACGCTTTACGCCGTTAACTTTGGAGCCACGATTTGCGCCTATCTTGCCGCAAACGCCAAACTAGACAATATCATTTCGCGGGTTTTTACGGCGATCGAGAAAACACCTACCGCACCGATGCAAGCATTTGTTCTTTTTGTGGTTGTCGTGGCCGGCAGCGTGGTCGTCTACAACAATTACTACGCGAAAGAAAAACACGTACGGGAACAATTTGCCATAAGCCAGGCCCAGCAGGCGTTTGAAGATGAGTTTGAGGAAACCGATGCACCCACGGCTCAGGTGGTCGCGGCAAACGCAGCAGAAGCCAATAAGGGAACAGCGGCAACCTCTCAAGGGGCCGCAACGACGGGCGGGGCGACAAGTTCGGCTTCAGGCAACAAAACCGCCACTACTCGGAAACCCAAACCCAAGATGACGGAAAATGGCCTCAGTTTCTTTGAAGCCGCAGTCAACGCCAACGACTTTGTTCTGGGTCCGGCTGATGCACCCGTCACGGTGGTCAAGTTTGCGGATTTTGAATGTGGTTATTGCCGCATTTTGGATCTCAACATGCGCCCACTCGAAGAAAAGTACAAAAAAGAGGTGCGGTGGGTCATGAAACACTACCCCATGAATGGGGACTGCAACCGCCGAATGGGCGGCGAAAGAATGCATCCAGATGCCTGTAACGCTTCGTTTGCGGCCCACTGCGCCGGAGAACAGGGTAAATTCTGGGATATGCACAAAATTCTGTATGATAATCAACAAAAACTGGATAAGGAGTCATTAAAGGGATACGCGGAGAAGTTGGGTCTAGATATACCAAAGTGGGAAACGTGTCTGACCGCGCCGTCAACCAATGCAAAAATCCAGGAAGATATTGGCGAAGCCGCGAAAGCGGGTATCTATGGAACACCACGGGCTTATGTGAACGGTCGCCTCGTCAGCGGTTCGGCCCAGACTTCGGTTTTGGATTATTACATTCAAAAGTCGCTGGAGGAGTTAAAGTCAGCGGTCCCAGGACAAGAAGCGGCCGCTGCTGAGATCTTGCCTATCGACAAAACGCCGGACCAGGTCAAAGCAAAATCCGCAAAGGGTGAGTTCTGGATCGACGCGTTTGAATGTTCGATTGACAAAGATGGATACGCCGTGAGCGTGCCGAATGTGGATCCCGCGCAAGCGAGTTGGTTCGATGCAAAGCAGGCGTGCGAAAAATCTGGAAAACGACTTTGTACCGAAGAAGAATGGGTATCCGCATGCGCCGGCGCGCCCGCGGTTGACGACAACAACAACCGATTTTTTGCGGATGACGACGTTGAAGGGCGGATGTATCCGTACGGGTTGTTTTACGAAGCGGGGACGTGCCGCGACGCAGAGGACGAATACAAAGGACTGCCGGGTAAAACCGGAGCGATGGCGCAGTGCAGGACTCCCGACGGAATCTATGATCTGGCCGGTAACTTAATGGAATGGGCGGGAACCGAGCAGGCCGAAGCCGCGTTGCTGGGAGGGGATTGGCGCGGCGGAGAACGTTCGGCCTGTAATCGCCGAACCGTCACTTTTGGTCCAGGACAACGCAATAATACCACTGGGTTTCGTTGTTGTTCCGACCAACGTGTTGAACCCAGAACGGCTAAACCCGAGGACCTGCAACAGGCGGCTGGCGATTTGATCGGAAAGCCGCTTCCCCAATTCGAAGTCACAACGGTCGACGGGACCAAGTTTACACCTGCAAATACGAAAGGTAAGATAACTTATCTTACCTTTTTTGCTTCCTGGTGCGGATCGTGCAAACGTGAGTTGCCAGAACTGAACCTTTGGCACGATGAGTTGGCAGGGCAGGGCCTACAAATTGTGGCGGTAGGTGTCGATAAGGCCCAGTCTTTATCTGAGAACTTCATAAAGGAGTTTGCGCCAAAGTACGCGGTGGCTTACGACCCAGACGCCATCACCATGGGACTGTTTGATATCAACGCCATGCCGACGTCGTTTTTGATTGACCGACAAGGAATTATACGTCACCGGGAAGTCGGCTTTAAGAAAGAGGAAACGTTGATTCTCAAGAAACGGGTCACCGATCTGCTCGCGCAGAAGTAGTGCGCCCGTTTGTTTCGTGATACACAACGCCACGAGCGTGGGGCGGCAACACGCACGGGGAGTTTGTAGAAAAAGCGGTACGCGCCGGCGCCGGGTACTTTTGGTGATCAGGTGCAAAATCCATAACCAAGAGCGGCGTCCCTGCTTTTTCACAAACGTAGACGCAAAAAAATCAATGCCGGAAATCCGGATCGCACACAAGGAGGCGACATGAACAGGATTCAGCTCACGACCATCGGGCTTGTGTTTTTCGCTTTGACATCAGCAGCTCACGCCCAGGACGTCATTGAAGACGACCTCAAAGCAACTGTATCGACCGCGGCAACCGCTGAAAACCCAGACGGCTGGAAATTGGGTCTCACTCTTGGTGCCACGATTTCATTTCAACACAACAGCAAAGTTGTGGGTTCGGTCGATGGAGCCAACTTCCAGTTGGGATTGGTGATGGACGGGTTTGCTAATTTCCGATCCGGTAACCATGAATGGCAAAATTCACTAGGAATTCGCGAAACATTTACCAAAACACCCAACGTTGATCTTTTCCTGAAAAGTACCGACTCGTTGGCTCTGAAAACCACGTATTTGTTTCGTATTCCGGACGTAGACTGGCTCGGTCCATTTGTTCGTGTATCGTTGGATACGTCTATTTTTGAGGGGTATGATGCGCGCGCAACCGACACAACCGTACTTCGGACAAAAACCAACGGAGATGCGGCGACAGAGGTTATTCCGGCACAAGAGGCCATCGATTTAACCGGATATTTTGAACCCTTGACGTTGAAGGAAGTCGCCGGCGTTTTTGCGAACCCGGTTCAGGAAAAAGAAATTCAAGTCAATATTCAACTTGGCGTAGGCGGAACCCAGACATTTACTCAAAATGGTTACGTACTGGCTGACAAAGCCGACACACCTGAGCTTGAATTGAACCAAATCGAGGATTTCCAACAGGCCGGTGGCGAATTGGAAATCGGCATCAAAGGCCAGGTGGAGGAGTACATGACGTGGGGCACCAACGCGTCTTTTTTTCAACCGTTTTATAGCTCGATCGACAATGGTTTGTCCGGGCTCGATCTGATGACGATCAAATTTAACGCCGGTGTGTCGGTGCGGCTGGCAAAATGGGCATCATTGGATTACGTGTTGACGGCGAAACGTGAGCCGTTGATTCTCGATGAGTGGCAGGTACAAAACGGATTGTTGCTCACCGCAGGATTCAGCATTTTCTCGGACGAACCCACTGCCCCTTAATCCAATAAAATCGAACTCGTTTTACCCGCCTTAAATTAGCGAAACGGTGTCGACGTTATCGTCGCGACCACTTCCGTTTCAGAAGTAATATAGTAAACTCAAATCAATCGGATCGACAACCGCAGTCGACAATTGAACACCAACATAACATGAGACAACCGGAGCGGCGTGGCAATACACGAACTACCAACCGCAAGAGATCTAAAGATATTGCGGGACCACTCCGAAGGCAGTGGTTCGTCCGTCGCTCACTTACGATTGGTGGCCAGCACTGACCAGCACAACATAGATCGAACTTTGCTGCTAAACACCACCGAGGTTGTTGTTGGGCGTGACCTGATTCCGCCGGGATCTTCGCGACCGATGTGCGACGACGGATTGATGTCCCGACGCCATTTTGTAATCTCCCGAACGGGCTTCACCTACCACATCACGGATGTCGAAAGCACCAACGGGACTTTTCTTGATGGCCACAGATTACGTTCTCACACACCGGCCACGTTAACACACGGTTCCGTTATCCGCAGTGGCAACAGTCTATTCGTTTTCAACCCCACCGAACCATCCATGGAGCCATGGGATCACCCTATCTTACCTGGTTATGGTCCGGCGTTGTGTCGGGTGCGGGACTGGTTGAGACGAATTGTTCCATTGTCTTTGCCGGTTTTGTTGCTGGGAGAAACAGGTACAGGTAAAGAATACGTTGCGTTAGGAATTCACCGCACAAGTTCGGCGAGTGGTGGACCGTTTATTCCGGTCAACTGCGGCGAATTGGAACGCCAATTGGCACGTTCGGAGCTGTTTGGAGCGATACGAGGTGCATACACCGGTGCCGTTGAATCCCGCTCGGGACTTGTAGCCGACGCCGCCAATGGAACCTTGTTTCTGGACGAAGTCGGTGAGTTGGACCTGGATGTACAAAAGTCGCTGCTTCGTTTTTTACAAGATGGGTCGTATCGCCCAGTCGGCGGCAACACGGAGAGGCGATCAACAGCGCGTATCATCACGGCAACCAACATGGATCTGGAATGTGCGGTGAAAGAAAACCGTTTCCGCGAAGATTTGTTGGCCCGGCTTCGATCGGTAGAACCGATTTGCCTGCCTCCGTTGCGGAGCCGCCGTGAAGACATTTTGCGGTGGTCCGAAAAATTGTTGGCAGAAACCCAACATAAAATGGGCATCCAACGACCTGCACACTACGATATGGACGTGTGTGAAGCACTTGTGCTCGAACCATGGTCACGTAACCTGCGTGAGCTCCAAGAAACCATGTTGACCGCCGCGTTGCGTGCCGACAATACAAAACCAATTCTTTTGCATCATCTTCCGGAACCGATCCAAAAACGATTTCACGACCGACGAACACGAGCTCACAACGACAACAACCCAATCTTCGCCAATACCTACCTTCACCCACCACCGTCGTTGGATACGGTCCAAAAAAAGGACTGGGAAGAAATCACCTCGGCGCTGCTACAAAATGAAGGAAATGTAAGCAAAGCAGCAGAAACACTTGGAAAAAACCGGCGCTGGTTATATCGACGTGCGCAGTCGCTCGGAATCGACGTTGACCAGTTTCGTAACCCCGCGGTCAAAGAGGGTGTTTAAATATTTAATCCTGCTGCGCGAGCCTATGGCCTACTACGCCGATTTTGCCTCGGTCGGCCCATCCTCGACGTGCCTCGGGCACGCCTCCGGTGGGCCTCGATCGACAAAAACGGCTCGCTACGGCCATAGACTCGCTCGCCGAGGATAAATATTTAAACACCCTCCTAGAGGGTGTTTACGTTTCGTGATCGTCCGGTGGAGACGCTAAGTTAGCTGGCGCTTGGGGTGTCCCGGCAAAACGATGTGGATCCACTCCCATCGCCGTCAAAAGGTCTTTGGACTCCTGGTCCAACGCTGACTGCGGCGCGGCTTCCCGAGGAGGCGCCGTACGAAAATACGCCAACGCTTCCTGGTAAGGCGCGTCAACGTTTTTGTTCGGCAACATAATCGGCATTTCTCGAAGCACCGACAACGCGCACAGAGCAAGGCTCCCGGAATCAAAATATCGTTGAATTTCCGGAGGACGAGCGAAGCAATCTCCCAATTTACCTCGCAGTTCCAGATCATAATGTTCGACCAATTCCCCGATTAGTGCCCCAAGCCGCTCTGAATCCTGATTCAACAGACAGGCCACACCAAGGCACAATCGATCATATCTACGAAATCGATCCACCACGTTTTTTTCCGGATGAACGTGGCTCAACGCCTGCCGGGCCGCGCCATACAGATTCAGCGCCAACGCCGCTTCGTCGTCGAATCCCCGAGCCAGCGCGGTCAACGAGGCGACGTAAACAATAGCACCCAATCCCGAGAGATCCTGATAAGTCGCCGATGAGCCCCGCCGAAAAAATCCGGTAAGCAACTCTGCCTCGCGGTCCAGTTCTTCCGAACCGTGGTCCATCAAAACAGCAACAGAAAGACCCAGTTCGTCGGCCACATCCGCAACAAGCACCGGCTGTCCTGATAACAAAGCAAGCTCAATCGGTAACATACGACGCGTAATAAATCTCTCGGGTGGAACACGGTCGAGATGCATGTCACCGCGGGTGTGGATACACCGAAAAGCCCAATACAGATCGTCCAGCCAATCAACAGTAGGCCAGCCCAACACATAACGAATGGAGGCACGGGCAAGGTAGTTGTTCAGGTTCCGATAGTCCAACGGGTCCATGTACTTCTTCAGAAGGTCATCGTATCCCTGAAGCCGTTCTTCGAAATACCGGCTGTCGATTCCATCGGTCCGCTGTTGACGTCCTGGAGGCGTTTGGGTCGTCATTGGTCACCTTGCATGGTCACGGGCACTCAAGAAAGAAAATTGAATAAAAGTGCCGCCAGCGCTTCGGCGGCATCATGGTGTGGATTGTGGCCGGTCTTCGGCAACACCTCTACATGAGGACTATCAAAACAGGCGATCCGCTCCGCGAAATCTGGTAACTTAAAGGGGCTGTCTCCGCCAAGCACATGAAGTGTACCGGTGGGGAGTTTTTTCCAAAATGCTTTGTATTCGTCCAGATAATATGGCTTGGGTGACCGGGTTCGCTGCATCGGGTCGAAGGACCACACCAACCCTTGTTCAACAGTTCGTGTCCCATATTTGGCAATCGTCAATGCGAATTCGCGTGTCATTCTGCCATTTTGCGCGAGCAGTCGCTCCGCTGCGTAATTTAAGTCAGGCATGGGCCGAATCACTTTGGAACGAACGTGGATCACCGAGTCAATCCATGTCGTTACCCTGCCGGGAGCATCATCAAATGTCGCGCCCGGTATTCCTAACCCTTCAATCAATACAAGCTTTCGAATTCGGCGCGGAAACGCCGCAGCGAATCCGGTGGCAACGGATCCGCCCATGCTGTGACCACAAAGATGTACTGGTCGCTCGCCGACAAGCGTATCCAGTACCAGTTTCGTATCCATAAAATAGTCGTAAAAATGATAATAAGACCCCGCAGGCGCCCAGCCGCTCTTACCGTGGCCACGAAAATCGGGAGCAATCACTCGAAATCCGCCTGAAAGAAGTTGCCCCAATTTAAAAAAAGACCGGCCATGATCAAGGAACCCGTGGAGAAAAACCACCGGCTCACCATCTGGCGGCCCCCATTCGTTCACTGCGATGGCCATACCCAGCGCATCAACAACACTGAAGCGAGCGCTCATATCACCTCATCCCCCTCAGTTAGAGGGTGTTTGGGAAAAAAATAAGCTACGCGAGCCATTGGCCTACTGCGTCGGTCCTGCCCCGGTCGGCCCATCCTCAGCGTACCTTCGGGTACGCCTCCGGTGGGCCTCAGTCGGCAGGCCCGCCTCGCTACGGCCACTGTATCGCTCGCCGTTATTTTTTTCCCAAACACCCTCTTAGACAAAAAAATCGGCATCGCAAAATCGGCAACACCACCCACGTATATCGCGCAGCACCAAAAAGTAAGCAATAGAGCTGTTCCCGATCACGCCGTGTTCGATGATAGGTGGAGCGGCAATTTTCGGTGCCAAAACCTTTTGTTTTAAGTCGGTCTAGCTTTTGAACAGGTTTTGCAGGACAGTACACGTATGACGCGGAAGTTCACTAAGTTACCAGAAATTGCCGACGGCTTGTACCCCATGCGAGCGGTCACCAAGCTAACTGGATTGAATCCAGACACAATCCGTGTATGGGAACGACGTTACGAGGCAGTCGCTCCGGATCGTACCAGTGGAAACGCCCGCCGTTATTCGTCGGTACAAGTACGTCGTCTTGTAATGTTACGCGAAGCTGTTCATCGTGGCCACTCTATTGGCGATGTCGCCCGCCTCAACAACTCCGTGCTCGAGGCGTTGCTGACCACGGTGGATACGTGGGACACCTACTCACAGGAAGGCCACGACATTTCCAGTGGAATGTTCGTACAACTGGCGGAAGAGTATTTGAGCGCCATCGCCAGATTTGATGCGCCCCGGGCTGCGTTGATCTTGAACCGGGCGGCAAGCCTGTTGGATCCGCTTGATTTCGCACTTCGCGTAGTACGGCCGGTACTTTGCGAAGTCGGAGAAAGATGGCATCGCGGCGAGATGAACGTAACACAAGAACACCTCGTGTCTGTTCAGATGAAGTCCTTGTTGCTTCCGCTAATGCGGTTCGCTATCTCCACCACCAACGCACCGCGTGCGCTCTTCGCAACCCCACAAGGCCATACCCATGAATTCGGGATCATGATTGCCGCGGTGATTGCCGGCGGTCGCGGATATGGGACAACTTACATCGGTCCAGACATTCCAGTTGATGACTTGTTCGTCGCGGCAGAACTTTTCCGTACCGACGTGGTTATCTTAAGTATAGTCAGCACGATGAGTAACATCGACGCATCAGTTCTTGCTGGGCGGCTGGAGTGGTTGGCGACACGGGTACAAACGTGGTTGGGCTGTCCAAACGACCATCCCATCCTCCCTTATCTTACCGAAGTACGACCGCTCCACCGATATGAAGATCTAGACGCCGCGCTTGCGAAATACCGAACGACGGTTCGTTAACAAACGAATCGTTAGATATCCTTGTTTTCACGCGTAACGGCCGTGGCAGAAGGCCCCTTTGGTCCATGTGCCAGTTCGTACAAAACAGCATCTCCCTCACGCAAAGACCGATACCCGTCTTGCTGAATCGCCGAGTAGTGTACAAACACATCGCGACCACCTTCGGGCCATTCAATAAATCCGTAACCTTTCGCGTTGTTAAACCACTTCACACGTCCTTTGGTTACCATAATGCTTCTCCGTATCTGGTGTTGGCATTGGTCCTTGTCCACGCAATCTGTAGAGCTTGCGGAAAAAATAGTTGCGAGCCCGCAAAACAACTTTCACAAGCTCATAGACAACGGCTGGTTGGAGCATTTGTCCGCCCCTTGTGATTCTGTACTCTCGCCCCAATGAACTGATTGGACAGGCGATTCCGAAAACATAATAATTCAGTAAACGGCGACTCCAGTTGACTGGGTGCCATAACTGCCGCGTATGCAGCAGTGCTGCCACGTCACACTTTGTGAGTTAGCTGTCTGGTGTTATTGGTACTACGCGACTCGTTGTGTGTGGTGGTATGGATACAAACCATGCATATCCCAACCAACAAAATGAGTAGACAAAGAAAAAAAAACGATGTCAA